>JBDKUD010000348.1:0-14364 GCA_039679805.1 Syntrophomonas sp.
GGTTTTCCACCAATGCCGATGCCGCCATCTTTCCGGATAAAATGCTGGAATACATGGATACAGTGGAGATTGACGGACAAAAGGGCATCCCTCTAAATGAAGTGCTATATGAGACTGAAGTCAAGACAGTGAAATCAAAAACCTTTGATATCATCGGGACCCAGGGAGAAAAGATCACCGTAGCCGGCACCGATATGAACCGGGGTATTCTAGTTGTACAAAGGGATGGCAGTACGGGCGTGTTCTGGGATAAAAGCACCGGATACAAGAATATTAACAATCTTCTTCGCATTCGATTGGTGCCAACGGGTCAATTGGCAGAGGCTAAGGTTAAAGAGGGGAAATCAACTGATGTCAGGCAGTCTGGTGGCAGTAATTTTGCTATCCCTGATGAAGATACCAAATTAACCATCACCGGTGACGGTATTACTAATACTATTTATCTATCTATGAAAGACCTAAAAGGAATGCAAGGCGGTTATACTGAACAATGCTTCTCAACGGTAAACAATTACCCAACCCGAAATTTTGCAGTGGGCAAGGGTGTAAGCATTTCTTATCTTTTGGAGAAGGCAGGAATAAAGAGCGGTGCCAGGAGCATTCAAATAGAAGCTTCAGACGGTTACAAGGCTCTTCTTACCCGGGATCAGCTTTTAGGAAAACGATATCGGTATCCCGGATTTTTGTCCGGCAGCACAGCAAATCCGGTGGAGGTCAAGTCAATGTTGGCCTGGGCTTTTGGGGAAGGAAAAAGTATGTCCAAAGCTACGGAAGGAGAGCTGCGACTGGTCATCGGCCAGCAGGGCCTGCATGATGTGAATACGGCAGTATCGGTGCAAATGGTCTCGAAAATAACCGTATCCACCAAGGATACCGGAAGCTGGAACAAGGCTGCGGCCATAGTTGCCAACGGACAAATTACCTTAAATCATGATGCCCTAGATCAAGTTAAACTTTATTACACCTTGGACGGTACTGAACCTAATCAATTCAGTCAGGTTTACAATCCCAGTACGACCTATTTCCAGCCCGATCTGATTAAGCCGATTCCTGTAAATGGTTCGGGTTTTCTCAAGGTTAAGGCTATCGGTTATGGAAAAAGAGACAGTGAGGTCCTGACCTATGCTTATTAAAAAAAATATTCTTCTGCTGGTGTTGGTGCTGGCAGTCTTGCTTTCCGGATGCGGAAATACAAAGGAGCCCACTCAAGCTGAGTTGGCTGCTTTAAACCAGATTTTAGGTCAGAAATACTCGGTGCAAGATTTTAAAGTTATAACCCAAGAAATTATGACCAAGGACAGACAAGATAAGTTTGAGGCGGTAAAAAAAGTGTTTACCACACCACAAGGTGACTACGCTTTCATTAGTAAACCGGTAGCTTATAATGGCCCGATAACCCTGGCGGTGTGCATAAACAAAAATACCGGCAAGACCGTTGGCATTAGAATAGTGGAGCATACGGAAACCAAGCATTATGTGAGGGATATGGATAATGACTGGTTTACGGATCGTTTTGCAGGAAAATCGGCTGACAACTATTTGAAGTTGGCTCGTCTGGAAGCTGTCAGGGACAACCAGATCATAAGTATTACTGGAGCAACGGTGACCACGGAAGGTATTATCAATGGCGTGAACGCCTGTCTGGGTGTATTTCGTGAGGTTGAACTGGGTAAGCACGCCAATAAGGTACCCTATATGGTCAAATTCGAAAAGGAAGAAGGAGATGGTCCCCAGGAAACAGGTTCCATTGCCATACGGGCATATGGTGTGGTATTGGAGAAAGTTAGCCTGGAGGAAATCAGGAAGATGCCCAGCGTGAAACGAACCATCAGCATCCATTCGACAACTGGAACAACCAAGCACAGCTTCCGGGGAACATTACTTTCCAACGTTCTAGCAGCAGTTGACCCTAACCTGTTTACCACCTATAAGTCGGTGCAACCGGTAGGAGTTGATGACTATATATCCAACATCTCCATGGAAGAGGTTTTAGCAGAAAACTCGGTTTATATCATGTATGAGGATAATGGGAAACCTTTGAAAACGAAGACAGGAAAACCGGGTGCCATGCGGGTAATCGTTTTGGACGATGTTTTTGGCCAGCGGTTTACCAATTACATGATCGAAATTGATTTGGAGTAAGGTATGAAGACTAACAAAATAAAAGGAATTATCTCTACCACATTAATTCTATCCGGATTGCTTTCCATTAGCACCGGTGCTATTTTATACTTCGTCAAATATGGGATGTGGTTATGTTTCAGCCGTAAGTTTATAAACGATACCCACGTTATAAGCGGCTTAATTATGTGTATGGCAATGATTATTCATTTTACACTAAACCGGCACACTTACATGGTTGAAATAAAGGTGCTCTGGTCCAAGAAAAAACCATAGGTTGGGCTCATTGCTAAAATAAATTAAAACTAAAATTCCGAGTTCATTTACCTAAGGCTGCAAGGGCTAAGATAATGAACCAATGGGCATAGCTGGAAACGGCTGTACCTCCCGTTTTGGAAAGGAATATGCATTAACAGCATGCTTTTATAAACGGGCGGTCTATATCAGTCGCCTGTTTTTTATTTGCTCCAAAGAAAGGATAACAGATTATATGAAAAAGAGAATGTATACAATCGCCATTTTACTCGTTTGGTTCGTTTCTTTTAACCTGGCAGGTTGTGGAGAACCACAACAGCAGGCATATAGCCGCGATCTTTTTGCTATGGATACTTATATTACTTTTCAAGTGGTAACAGGAGACCAGCAATTGGCAGAGAAAGGGCTGGACGGCGTGGAAAAAGCATTCCTGGAAATTGACCGCCTGACCAATCGATTTGACCGCTGGTCAGAGGTTTCTAAAGTTAACCAAAATGCCGGGGTCGCTCCGGTAAAGGTTAATAAGGATGTTTTCAAAATTATGCAGACGGCGATTGAATGGTCAGACAAGACCGATGGGGCATTTAATATTTTGATGGGCGGTGCCATGGATTTATGGGGCTTTGGATCGAAAAATTACCGGATACCAACCGAGGATGAGTTGGCGCAAGTTTTAACTAAAACGGATTACCATAAGATTATACTGGATGCCGAACAGTCCACCATATATTTATCGGAAAAAGGAATGGTTTTGGATCTAGGGGGAGTTGCCAAGGGTTATGCCACGGACAAAGCAATTGAAGCACTTAAGAAATTGGGTATAAAAAATGCCCTGATCAATGCCGGTGGCAATGTCTACGCCATGGGGACCAAAGCTGATGGAGACCCCTGGAAGGTAGGGGTTCAGGATCCTCGCAACCCCAAAGGGATCAAGGCGGTACTGGCGGGCAGTGATGTTGCCGTGGTTTCTTCCGGAGATTACCAACGATATTTTGAAGTGAATGGTATCCGCTATCATCATATTTTGGATCCCACTACGGGATGTCCGGCCCGTGCCAGTGTTGGAACTACCATTATTATGAAATCAGCTACTATTGCGGATATACTTTCAACTGCCTTTTTTGTAAAGGGCCCGTCGGGGGGGATTAAACTGGCAGAAGGTTTTCCCCAGCTAAAGGCAGCGTTATTTATAACCGGGGACGGCAAAGTTTATAAAACCAAAGCTATGTACCACTACCTGATAGAGCATTAACCTGGCACTACTTTTTTCCCATTAGAGCAGGGCGGAAAGGGGCTAATTTTTGTTCCTTACCCCCTTTTATAGGATATATGAGACAGATCAAAGGAGAATTAAAAAGGAGGGAGAAATTTGAACCTGAAAACCAGACTAAGTTCACGGCCTAAAAGGAGCAAATTCTTGAGACAGTGTCTATCATTAGTATTGGCTGTAGCCCTAATGGTTGCCGTGGTACCCGTTTTTCCAAACACAGGTTGGCAGGCGTTGGCTGCCGATGAATTAACCGGCAACACAGTCCAGCCAGTTGTGGTGGTCAGCGGGACAGGTGTTTTAGGAGGCAATGTTTATTCAACTGACAATGTAGGGTATGAAAAATCCTATACTATGGATGAACTGAAGGCGATAGCCAGTGCGGATTCAAATGCAGCAACTGGTAATCGTTATCTCTACTCAGCGTACAACACGTATAATACGGCCAGCATGTATCTGGGAGAAGGTGTCCGATTAGATACATTATTGGCAAAATCAGGCGTAACCAGTGAAGCCTTTAGTACCAACCTTATATCTCTGGCCGCCCCTGACAACTATTCGGTCAAATACGATCCCGCCAAAACGACAGTTGGCGAGACCAGCGGTGCCAGCAGGACCCAGAACTTTGGAGTACCGAGGTACTATTATCCCAATTTAGTATCTGATGGTGCCGGTAATGAGGATAACCCGGTTCAGGTTGCTACGATATTGGCCTGGGCACAGGGGGGGGACAAGGGGAGTACGGAAATACCAACCACAGTTACAGATTTGGACAAACTAGAATCCATGACCGGCCAGATTGCTCTCAATGATTATAACAATCCCCTTTTTAATGGAGATGTAACCAAAATCCTGGTAGGGGATTCAGTAACGGAAACTGTCATTACCATTGACGGTGTTGCTAAGACCAGAAGCGAAATTCTGATGATGGAACGGGCTGATCGTAGTTATACCTATTCATCATCAGGCGGTGATAAGACTGATTTTGTCCGGGGTGTACCTCTTTCAGTTTTATTAAGCGCATATAACGATGCTGATACTGTCAAATTTACAACTGCAGATGATTACCCTGTGGGAGGTTTCAGTTTAACAGTTGGGGAACTGAAAAACGGCAATTATATACTGGCCTATGAAAAGGGAACAAGCGTAAATGACCTAACCGGTATTTATGCAACGGCAAAGGATAATGCCTCAATCTACGGATATTTCACATTGTACGGGGATGGGGTAAAACCTTCCAAGTTGATAAATAACATAACAGTTACCCCCTCATCCGGAATCGATTTTGTAAATAGCATATATAAGCACATCACCAACGGTGGGCTTACCGGACAGACCGGCCCTTATGGTATCGATGCCATAACAGGAGCCACTTTGACTGTTGAAGGTCCTGGTGTGACCTCCAGTGTGCCATTGCCTATTCGTGAGCTGGAAGGTCAAAATGCCGGCGCTTACAGAGGTACCTACACCGACACACGGGGAGGGGTATCCTGGACCCAGCAATATGAAGGCATAAGTCTCTCTTACATAATCAATAATATGACCAGCGGAGACAACGGTATCCATAAAACCAGCAATGCCTACAAGGTTCTGTTAAAAAACCGGGTCCGTCAGACCATAGCCGAGTTTACATTAAATGATATTGCTAATGCGGAAACAGCGGGCAAGCCTATCATCATAGCTTATGGTACCGGAACGACTGACGATGCAACGGCAGCGCCCTTTGTGTATGATGGGGCGGCTGGTTATAAGGATGCGCTGGACAACGATGATGGCCCCATTAAGCTGGTATATGATAAAAGCGCATTTGCTACCGATCCGAATCCTGGATATACCGAATTTGGTAATGTAGCCTATATTTACGTAGCTGAGCAAAGCAGTCCGGGATATAAACATGCCATTGCTCCTTTTAATACAGCAGAAAATTCCCAGTACGTGTTGACCGTTACCGGTGATAAGATAGGCAGGGAGGTCAACTATACGGTAGATCAGCTGGAAAAAATGGTTACATATGATGCCAATGATGCACCGGAAGCAGGTGGTATGGGCTACCGGGATGAATATAGCCTGGCTAACAGCAGTTATTGGTATGTTAATCAATATGAAGGCGTACAGCTCTGGAAGCTGCTGCAGAAATCCGGCCTGGCAGCAGCTACTGCTACAGGTGCGGATAAGGATACCCTTGTTTCCTTCTCTGCCACAGATAACTACAAGGATTTCGATAAGTTTACCATCGAACAGATTTCCAATCCGGATTTGTTTGGATATTATGAAAAAAATCCCGCTGACCTTAATGATGGCAACTATGTAAGTGTTGCTACGGACTTGAAAAGCACAGGTTATCCTGTATTGGTAGCCTATGGAGTCAATTCCTATCCTTATGTAATTAAAAATACATTGGATGGCTACATGAGCGGCCTTTCCAACGATGGTGGCCCTTTGCGGATCATCTCCGGCAAGACGCAGTACAACCATGCTAATGGCTCTAAGCAAGCCAAACTGTTGGATAAGATTATTGTGGGCCAGGATAACTATTACAGCACCCATAAATATAATCCCAACTGCAATGGTGTGTATCAACAAATTGCCAATAATTCGGCACTTAGCGTAAAGGTTATCTCCGGAGCATCTGCCGACGGTACAGTCTTAAAGGATTTGACCTATAAGATTGGGGATTTGGAAGAATTGCTCTATGGGGGCAGTTTAACAACTGCTCAACTTAAAGAAGCTAAAGTAAAGGGCTTTTATGAAGCCTTTAAGAATGGTTCATTTTATAATGATCTCTATGAAGGCATGAATTTGTCCTATTTCCTGGAGAATGTTGTTCAATTGCCAGGTTATAAAGGTACCATTACTTTTAGCGATGGTACCAATAATCTTTCCATGAGCCTTGAGGAAGCACTGGATTTCTCCGGCTATAATGGCACTACCAAACTGGGTGGACTTTCTCCGGTTATAGCCTACGCCAAAAATGGAAGCCCTATGGTAAACAGCAAAAATACAGTCGACGGCTATGAAAACACTGTAGTTTTAGCCCAGGGAACACCTTATGAACAAACCATTACCGTAAAAAACAATGGCGGGCCTCTGGCTGTTTTGTTCCCCCGGGAAACCGCCGATGCTGCCACTGCCGACAGCTTAAATTCGATAACCTCTATTACAATAAACCTGTCAGCAGATAACTATGCCCATACAGAAACACCTTACAGCACTCTGGCCAACAACACCATCACCGTTTCCGGTGCTGGAACCAGGTTGACCACGGCCAAGTCATTTAAAGTATCTGACATCGAAGGCAAGCAAACCCTGGCTGTTACCGGTGATTATAATGTAAAAAATAGTACCGGCAGCCAATCTCAGACTCGTTATAGAGGAATTCCCTTATACGACTTCTTAAATTCAACGGATGTGGGCTTGAAGCCTAATGCAGACAAGGTAATTGTCACCTGTTCCGATAGTACCAGTTATGAATTCAACTTGTCTGACGTTTATAAATCAGATTATATCAATGGTCAAAACCCGGCAGTTAATAACTTAAAAATGATTCTGGCATACGGGTCTGCAGCTGTAACCAACCCGGATAGTGAAGATGGCAAACCTTTAGTACAGGTGAAAACTGCCGAAGCCGGTTATGATGAGGCCTATGGCAACAGCGGCGGACCAATTCGTCTGGTGGTAGGTCAGACGGATGCCAACGATATTAACAGTGGTAAAATCTTAAAGGATGTCACCTCTATAGAGGTTACTGCTTCTGACATGGTAAGCTGGAACCATAGCAGCAGTGCGATTTACCAGCAGTACCTGAATAAGCCCTTTAAGCTGCAGGTAGTGGATAGTAGTAACAACACTTTGCTTGACAAGGATTATACTCTTGAACAAATAGAGTCGATGACATCTATGGTTGAAAGGGAAAATATTACTTGGGTTGGTACCCAGGAATGGGAAGGAATCAACCTGTGGGATTTCGCACTCCAGGAAGCGAGTTCAATTTCAGGAATTGCAGATCCCACCAGTATAACTGCCTATGCTTCAGATGGTTTCAACAAGGAATTACGCAGCATATTTGGCATGGATGCACTTGAAAACGGTATAAAGGATGGAGAAGCACGTATTCCGATCATTCTCGGTTATGCAGTTAACGGCTATCCCCTGGTTACCGATGCTAATAGTGATGGTTACACAGGATTAGTTGATAATGACGGAGGGCCAATACGCTTGATGACCCACGGGAATCAAGGAGCCTGCCTGAGTGATACTGTAAAATTAGTAGTTAAGGTCGGAGCAAGCGGAACAGATCCACAGCCGGTTACTGAGAAGGATTTCAATATCTACGGCCTGAAATCCGGCACCGTAGCCATGGATATAAGAGCCATCAAAAATATTACCTCAGGTGATGGCAAAACCGTTGCCGATTATACCTGGAAAGGTAATACTGATAAGGTCAAGGGAGCCTATCTTAGCGATATTCTTAAAGAAGCCGGGGTTGCCGGCAGCGGCGTCAAAGTTGATTTAACAACTACCGATGGCTTTGCACCAGACCATTATAAGGGTTTGACATTAGACACTATTCAGAGTCAGAAATACTTGGTGGCCTACGATATCACTACAGATGGCGGTACCACCTGGACCGGTTTTAGCGATGCTGACAAACAGACCACTCCGGTCATTTCCACAGTACGCATTTACCGCAACTATGATGATGGCAGCACTAACTGGTACAACAGAGTAACCAATGTAAAGGGCATTACCGTAACTGGTGCGGAAAGCAGCGACACGGTAGTATTTAATGTATGTCCAGCTGATGGTACTGCCGGGAACCTGCCTATGGCCGGCATCCGGTCCATCTGGATGGATGATGCAGACGGTCTGTGGGTAAGCACCTATGGCGGTGGAGTTGCTTATAAAGCAGCTAATGCGGAAACCTTTACAATTTATAATAAGGCGAGCAGTCCGGCATTGGCTACAGCAGTTGTTTCGGCTGTAGCAGTGGATACGGACGGTGGTGTCTGGATGGCGCAAAATGCCAGCTACACTGATCCCAGCGGCAACCAGGGCTTAGCCTATATGAAGGATGGCCAGATTACCTACTATAAGCAGATAGATGATCCTAAGACCATTCCCAACAACTATGTGCAGGAGATCCAGATTGATAAGGACGGAAACGTCTGGTTTGGCTCTTTTGGCGGCTTGACAAAGTATAATCCCACAACCAAAACCTGGACCACCTGGGACCAAACCTACAGTGATTCTGATGGAGATCGCTTCCCGGCTATGTCAATCGATAATTTAATCTTTGACGGCCAAGGCGGTATCTGGATGGGTTTCTATCCTACCGGGGCCGGAACCGAAACAGATCCATTTGTAGGCGGATTTGCACATATGACAACAGATGGGAACATTACCCCGTATAAATTTACTGCAGACTATGATGCCACATTAGGTTCATCTCTTCTGGCGCAAGTCTGGGTACGGGATATTGCCGTAGACAAAAATGGCGGCGTCTGGGTGGTAGCTTCCGGTTCCTTAAGTACCCTGGAAAATGTAGGTGGTACTATATGGCATGTGGACGCACAGGGTCAGGTGACAAAATATACCGGCGACCAGCTTTTGGGTGCCGGAAAACTGACTGGTAATTCAGAAGTCAGAATGGTAACCGTAGATCCCGATGGGGGACTATGGTTTGGAAGCTCTGCTGACGGTTTATTCTACATTGCAAATCCGGGGACAGAAGCGCCGTTTACGGTAACAGCACAATATAATGGAAACAATGGCGCCTGGCCGGAATCATCCGGATGGAATAATATTTATAGCCTTGATTTTGTAGGAAAAACTCTTTACGCCGGTTCCAGCGCAGGTCTGGCCTACCATACTTTCGATTTTAAAAATGACGGAAATAGTGGCGGAGGGGAAGTACCCTCAGATTACGCCCTGACTATTAATGGTAATGGTGCCAGCCGAATCGCTAATTTCACCGTTGCCCAACTACAGAACGCTGACAAAGTAACTGCAAGCTATAATTGGCTTAATAGTTTTGGAACGACAGGTACTGATACATTTGAAGGGATTTATCTGGAGGATTTGCTGAAGAATGAGGTGGGCTTAACATCCAACGCCAGGAGTATCACAGTAACTGCCAGTGATGGATATTACCGAAACTTTAATCTGGACAGCAATCAACTGGGTATTTATTGGACTGACATCCAGGGCCACAAGATAATGCTGGCCTGGAAACAAAATGGTTCTCCATGTGATCTTAATTTGGTGGTTGGCCAGACTGATCAAGCTCATGTAAATAAACCTATGTGGGTAAGTGATGTTACATCCATTACCGTAAATACCTCTTCCACCAGCTCGGGATCGGGTACACCAGGTAACTATAAACCAACTGAACCTGTTGCTGGAACTCCAGAAGTCAGTGTAACACCGACTGTAAGCGGAGGCACAGCTACATCCAGCATATCAGTGGCTGATGTTAACAAGGCACTGGAAAGTATCCAAAAGACACAGAATACCGGGAATACTGCCCCCCATGCTGTGGTAGAAATCAATGCGGTAAGTACAGCTCCCGGCGGGGCAATTAACAGGACCCAGGTTACTTTACCTGCGGATACCATAAGTGCCCTGGTAAAAGAAACTAATGTAACGGCGGCTATTAACACCGACCTGGGTGAAATTGTATTGCCGCCACAAGTTTTGAAAGAACTGGCATCCGGCAGCACACAACCCATAGTTATAAGCATGGCGGTTTCCAATGAGACAAATCTAAATGATGGAGCCAAGGAGCAAATAGGCGGAAGACCTATAATAAATATCACTATCACTAATGGCAGTCAGGAGATTACGAACCTAGGCGGAAACCAAATCAGGGCAGGTATCTCCTATGATGCAAAATCTACAGAGAGCCAGAATCAGCTTCTGGTATATTATATCAATGATAAGGGCAAGAGTACCCCAGTAAAACTATCCGGGTTTGACGGCGAAAATAAGCAAATGCTATTTGGAACCGTTCATCTCAGTTTGTATGCCGTGGGCTACAATGAAGTTTCTTTTGCTGATATTCAGAGCCACTGGGCAAAGAATAACATTGAGTTCCTGGCCGCCAGAGAAATACTCAAAGGTAAGGCTGCAGATGTGTTTGATCCTGAAGGAAGTGTTACCAGAGCGGAATTTGTTACCATGCTGGCCAATTCCATGGATGGCATAAATGTGACCGGTACCAAGAGTGCAGGTTATAAGGATGTGGCAGCAGGTGCGTGGTATACCGATTATGTAAACTGGGCAGTGGCATCAGGCATCACCAGCGGTTACGGAGACGGTAAATTCGGTCCCAACGACAAGATTACCAGAGAGCAAATGGCTGTAATGACTGACAACTTCATTAAAGCTGTTAAAGCTGACCTGAGCAATGTTAATGAAAAGAGCAGTTTTACAGACCAGACCAAAATAAATAGCTGGTCAGCAGCGGCCGTAACCACAATGCAGCAGTTTGGCATCATTAATGGCAAACCAGATGGCACCTTTGTACCTCAGGGTACATCTACCAGAGCAGAAGCGGCCACGGTGATTAAAGGCTACATTGACGCCTTGCTGAAATAATTATTAAGACCGTTTAAAAGGCCGGGTTTCTCCCTCTGAATGGTGGAGAAACCCGCCTTTTCTTATGGACAATTGGTGTTTTATGGTATGATTTAGGTATTCATATATGATTCGCAAACCGGGAGGACTGATAAAGTGAAAAAACAATTAAGTATTATAGTAGTCACCGCATGTGTCATGCTTATGTTCATGGTGATGAACGCTTTTGCTTTGGATGGAAACCCCGAAACATTGACAATAAAAGGGGACGGAGTCAGCAATGAGTTGACGTTTACCAGAGCAGAGCTGGAAGCAATGACAACAGCAACTTCGCAGAATACTTATTCTGTCACCAACAACTTCCCCACGGACAAAGTTCTGTATCGAAAAGGCATTCCTCTTGTTTATTTGCTGGAGAAGGCTGGCATTAAGGACACAGCCAGGCAATTGAAGTTTACATCCTCTGATGGATATGCCAGAACATTTACCTGTCAGGAGCTGTTAAACGATGCACGCTACTATTTTGCAACGGATGGATCGAAGCTGAAAGTGCCTGCTATCATTGCTTTATATGATAGCAGTAAAGGATTTAACTTCATGAGTGACACTGAAATGGTTCTGACCATGGGTCAAAGAGTTAAAGCCGAACAGAATAATCCATGGTTGGTGAAATATTTGCAAACAATTGAGGTCAGTACCACTACACCTGACCAGTGGCCCCAGGTTATTTTCAACCAGTCGCCAGGAAAAAATGGCGTCACCGTTGAGCTGAAGCACAGCAATTACGATGCTGTGAAGATCTACTATACCACCGATGGCACCAATCCAACCATTAACAGCAACGTCTATAATGTCAGTGCTTCCTATTATCAGCCGCAATTGAACAAACCTATTGTGGTTACTAAAAATACCGAGATCCGGGCAATAGCTATCGGAGCCGGAAAGAGCGACAGCCAGATTGCTTCTATTACAGTTGATGTAATTGCACCTGCTTTTAAGGATTTGGACGACTATCCTTGGGCTCGTGCTGCTATTGAGGATTTATCCGGCAAAAGCATTATCAGCGGCACAGGCGATTCCCAATTTGCCCCGGGAAACCCCTTGACCAGATCTCAATTTGCTAAAATGATTGTACTGGCTATGGGAGAAAGTCCGGGAACAGCGGTTAAGACTCCATTTAGCGATATAAAAGCTGCTGATTGGTATTATGGTTATGTGGAAAAGGCAGCGGAACTAGGATTGATAAATGGATATCCGGATGGAACCTTCCGACCCGATCAGGTTTTAAGCCGTCAAGAAATGCTTACCATACTGGTACAGGCCATGGGTGAAAAGGCAGCAGCCGGCTCCGTGTCGGCAGATTTATTGGCGCCGTTTGCCAACGAAACCAGAATCAGCGATTGGGCCCGGGGGTATGTAGCCTATGCAGAGCACTTAGGACTCCTGGAACATGGTCATATGATTGTGGAAGTGAACGGCGGACTTGCCATTGATGCTAATGGACAGACAGTCAGAGCTGAGGCTGCAATGGCTGTTTATCGGATGCTGCAGCAATTGACCAAAATATAATAGGATAAAGTAAAATTAGAGAAAGTTATCAAGGTGTCATGAGGGACGAATCTCTTAACACCTGGATATTTCACCGCAGCTATTAACAGGGAGAAATAACAGTTATTATGAGAAGTTTTTTAGCAAAGTTCAGTGCTTATGATCTGGTTGTCATGGCTATGATGGCAGCTCTGGGAGTAGCCGTCAAACCTATTGTCGTATCCCTGGTTCACATTATAACAGGCCCCCTGTTTATACCCGGTGGCTCATTAGCCGGCGGTTTTTATATGATGTGGATTGTGCTGGGTGCGGGATTGGTTAAGAAAAGAGGCACAGCTACCCTGATTGGCATGGTCCAGTCGATCATAGTTATCGCCACTGGTGTCTATGGAACCCATGGCATCATCAGCCTCTTGACCTATACCCTGCCTGGACTGACGGTGGACCTGGTTTTATGGTTAACACAACTGGAGCCGGAAGAAAAGCTGGCCATGTTCCTGGGCGGCATGGGCGCCAATCTGTGCGGGGTTATTCTTTCCAATGTAGTGTTCTTCCGGTTGCCATTGGTTCCCTTGCTCCTGACCATTAGTGCAGGGGCTTTATCTGGAGCTTTGGGTGGATTGCTGGCCTGGCTGGTGGCCGCCCGTTTCATCAAGTTGAACATATGAGTATAGATATAGGGCATTAACGAAAGCTGGTTGGGGTTAAAATGAAACGCAACACGAAGATTATTGTAATTATGTTGGCGGTGTTGGTGGTGACAACGGCTATCGGTGCTGCTTTTAATATGCACTACGCCAGGGAAAAGGCAGCTCTTCTAGAAACGGCAGAAATTATTGTATTGGAAGAGGGAAGAGAGGTATCGCATTTGACCATGGATACCATAGGCCATCTTCCTGTCACAAATTTTACAGCCCGGCTAAAGAGCAGCGTTATGAAGTCGCCGGAGGAGCATACCTACACGGGTATCGCTTTTTCTGATCTTTTGGCAGCAGCTGGAATATCCCTGGAAGGCAAGAGCCGGGTGGTGGTTCACTCTGTGGACGGCTACGCAGTACCGCTTACGATCGAAGAAATACAGGCGTTGGAAAATGTATTTCTGGTTTACAAGGATAATGGGGATTATTTGGGCTCCTACAGTGAAGCAGATGGTCAAGGTCCATATATGGTCGTTATTCGAGGAGACCGCTTCAGCCAGCGTTGGGCGAAATACGTCTGTGAGCTGGATGTACAATAGAAAAGGTGGATTCACAGAGCATGAAGGCAGTGGATGCAAGGACTATCACATTTCGATATAAGGGGCAAACATCTTTTGTGCTGGAGAATGTTTTTTTTGAATTGGAGCAGGGACAGATTGCAGCCATCACAGGTCCTTCCGGGTGTGGAAAAAGCACTTTGGGATATTGCCTATGCGGCTTGATTCCGAAGTTAATTAAGGGAGATTTCAGCGGTGAAGTAACCGTACAGGGCAGGGTCGGAATTGTGTTTCAGGACCCGGATACTCAGATATTTTTACCTACCGTGGAGGATGAACTGGCCTTTGGACCTGAAAATCTGTGCCTTTCCCGGGAGAAAATCGGGGAGAGGATAGAAACCAC
>JBDKUD010000247.1:0-2493 GCA_039679805.1 Syntrophomonas sp.
TAATCAGGTTTATACAATGGGAGTAGGGCGGGAACTAAAAGTTGCCCATCGGGCTATTGGACAATTTATAGAATTGCTGGGTTGTTCCTCTAAAGACCTAATTGTTCATCCGATTTCTGTTAAAGGGCAAACTTTACTTTTGTTATTAAAAATATTACCAGAAGCATTCGGAGGGAAAATATTTAATACATTTATTTCAAATCTGGTAATAAGGAAACAGTTTTCAAATATATCAAAAGATATAAACGGGTTCAAAGAAAAGTTATTACAATAAAATGTTCCCTCTTTACCCTTACTTGCGATTATCTGCTTTTTATTGGATAATTGTTTAGTGAGATTGGTTATGAGAGGGATAAGTGTATGACTGCAAAAATTACAAATATAGTCCAAGGTAGTATTGCTGAGGAAATAGGTATAGAAAAAGAGGATATTTTAATATCCATCAACGGCAATAAAATTGTTGATATTATTGATTACCAATTTTATAGTCAGGATGACTATATGGTCGTAGAAATACAAAAACCGGACGGTGAATTGTGGTCAATCGAGATAGAAAAAGACTATGATGAGGTTCTGGGCCTGGAATTCAACGGAGTGGTTTTTGACCGGATGAAGGTATGTAAAAACCGGTGTATTTTCTGCTTTGTGGACCAGATGCCCCCCCATATGCGTCAGACACTGTACATAAAAGATGATGATTATCGGTATTCCTTTTTGTATGGCAATTATATTACTCTTACCAACCTTACTGAAGCTGACTGGCAAAAAATCATCACTCTAAAATTAAGCCCCTTATATATTTCCGTTCACTGTATTCAATCTGACTTACGTAAAATGATGCTTAATAACCCGCGGGCCGGTAATATAAAGCAGGATTTAAAGCGTTTGCACGATGCTGGTATCGAAGTCCATACACAAATTGTTTTGTGCCCGGGCATCAATGACGGTGAGATCCTGGAAGAGACTATTAACGAACTAGCTTTATTTTACCCTTCTGTGGTTTCCATAGGTATCGTACCGGTAGGATTAACAGGGTTTAGGGATCAGCTTACAAAAATCAATCCGGTAACTGCCGACCAGGCTAAAAGTCTTATTGACCTGATTGACGGTTTTCAGAAGAAATTTAGAAGTCTGCATGGCACAGGGCTGGTTTATATGGCCGATGAGTTTTATCTTAAAGCCAAAGTAGATTTTCCTGATGAATCATATTACGATGATTTTCCTCAGATCGAAAATGGTATTGGCCTGGCCAGAATATTTCTGGACGAATTTGCACTGGAGGAACCGTCGCTTCCCGACAGCATTGAACCCAGAGAAGTATATATAATTACCGGAGTTTCGGCTCAGCCTATTCTAGAAAAGATCGTTAATCGTATGAACACTATAAAGGGATTACAGGTTAGAATTCTTACGGTTACAAATAAGTTTTTTGGTGGTGTTGTATCCGTAACCGGGCTCTTAACCGGAAGTGATATTATTTGTGCTCTAGGGCAAAAATATGAAGGGAAAAGGGTAATAATTCCCGAAATCGTATGTAGAGAAGGTCAGGATATTTTGCTGGATAACATAAGTCTGGATAAAATAGGAGAAGTAAGTAAAGCAAATATTGTTACTGTTGATGGCTCTGCAGGCGACTTGGTCAGAGCAATACTCGGATGAAGTTTATGCACGTAGTTATATGTAAATCTCTTACGAGACTGCGTCTATTAATTAGGAGGAAATGAATGACAAAACCTGTTGTGGCCATAGTCGGAAGACCTAATGTAGGTAAATCCACACTGTTCAACCGGCTGGTAGGAGGCCGTAAAGCTATTGTAGAGGATACTCCCGGAGTTACCAGGGACAGGATTTATGACAAATCCGACTGGCTGGGCCGGGAATTTATTGTTATAGATACCGGTGGCATCCGTTTTGATGAAGGTGATATTTTTACCCGGGAAATTAAACTCCAGGCCGAGTTGGCTATTGATGAAGCTGACGTTATCGTTTTTGTGGTTAATTCCCAGGATGGCATAACCCATGAAGATGAGCAGGTAGCGGCTATTTTACGCAGATCCAAAAAACCGGTGGTGCTGGCGGCTAATAAGGTGGAAAATTTCAGTAAACAAATGGAGTATTATGAATTTTACCAGCTGGGACTGGGTGATCCAATCCCAGTGTCAGCCATGCACGGAATGAATACCGGTGACCTGTTGGATGCTGTTATAGACAAATTTCCACCGGCCAGTGAAATTGAGTTTGATGATGACGCTGTTAAAATTGCTATATTGGGCAAACCTAACGTAGGAAAATCTTCCTTGGTAAATTCACTGCTGGGGGAACAACGGGTTATAGTAAGCGATGTCCCCGGAACTACCCGTGATGCTATTGATACCCCGTTTGAATACCAGGATCATAAATATATCCTTATTGATACGGCGGGAATAAGAAAACGTTCCCGCATTAAGGAACCAACTGAAAAATATAGTGTTATAAGAGCCCTGAAAAGTATTG
>JBDKUD010000082.1:0-2045 GCA_039679805.1 Syntrophomonas sp.
TTATTTTATCGGCAAGCAATGATGCGTCTTTTAAGCTTTCCAATTTGGTTATTTCCGCTTTACCGCCCGTAATTTGGGTTCCGACAATTGGTGAACGAATAAGGGTGTCATCCATGTAAATGTCAATTCTTTGGCCAATCAGCCTGCCGGTAGCCTGAGCAAATTTTTCTGCGCCCTCCCTGGACAGATCGAGCGAAACAACCGGTTTTCCATCTTGTGGGCTTAATTGGGCTGAGCTCTTGGTTACATCGGTACCTTCCAGGATAACATTACCATTTGGATCCCTGAAGGTTAACCTGGCTGTCTCACCAAGCTCGGATACAGCCTTTTGAGGGTTGAAATTGGCTTCATCCGACTTCCAGGGGAAACGAACAATAATTTTGCCATTACTTTTGTCTATTGTGACATCCCGATCAGTAATGTTTTTGGCGTCCATCCGCGTTTCGATAATTGTCCTGGCAGCTTCCAGTTCATTTTCCGTCGGTGCCCGGCCCAGGTCCCGGGGTTCGTAGTTTGCTTCTACACCACCACGTATATCTATTCCGTAACGCATCTGGTCAGCGCCTTTAATTTCAAAATTATTAATCCTAAGGCCGAATAAAGAAAGGCAAAATAAAGCAGCCGTTAATAAAACGGTTATAAAGAATACACGTTTAGAATTCATCAATATTCCTCCTGTTTTGATCCGCCATGTCGCACCAATCCTTTAATGATGCCGCGGCTTGGACGGATGAAATGTCGCGGAAAAGCGCGTTTTGAGCGCACTTAACCGTTGCGGGATTTTAAATAATCCCGACATGAAGGATAATCATGTCATTTCATACCATCTTTTTTGTGGAGGAAGAATATTATTCTGATGGAGTTGAACTGGGTACAAATATTTTTGGAGAGCCTTGCAGAGTAAATTAAACAGACTATCTGAGCGGCGATTAATGCGGTTAATATATCGAAAATGGTTTTGGTAACCAGCGGCCGCGTATTCTTAATTGAAGAAAAATTGAAAAGTTCTAAAATAGAAGTACCGGTAGCGGATACATAATCAAAATGCCAGGAATTTGTTTCGGCGACCATTAATGAATGCTCGCTTGCTCCGCTCTCGAAGGAAGCATTAGATAAATTCGCTACTGAAGAGATAATGTCGTTAGTATTTAAAAAACTTATATAACTGGTTAAAAACAAGGAGCATAGGAGCAGACACATAATAACATGCTTTTTACTAGATTTCATCCGCATACCTAATACCTCCTGTTTTAATACTTGCAGGATAGATTTACTATATAAAGCCATTATAAGCGTTGCTTGTATACATGTCACGCTAATGTTCTACCATTGCTACGAGTTTGCATGTTGGCTGGACTTCCTTTTTATGACCCCGCACCCTGAAGCGCTTGCAATTTGAAGTTCCTCGGCCGACGGACATGCAGGATCTTTTAGTGCAGCTCAATTGAAGCTAATTATAATGGTATAATGTAATTATTGGAAAGAGAGGCGTAAACCGAAATAGTCAAGCGAAAAAAGAAGAAAAAAAAGCTCGTCAAAACCAAGTGGCTGCTGGCGATAATCATACTGATTGTATTTGAAATGTACCACATAAATGGGAATACCCCAAACGTCCGCTTAAGTGATCGTGAAGCTGCTCTTTATATAGAGTCTGCGGATCAGGCGAGCTGCGGCAGGAAACAGATCAATTGGAAGTATTTGGCGGCCATCGATTATGTCAGATATAAACATGATCTTTCCCAAGCTACTAACCAAAGCATATTGCAACTGGCAGATTTATTTATTGTAGAGAACAAAGTCGATACTCCATATGCAAAAAAAAGATATGTTCATCGAAGCCTCAATGAGGTATTAAACCAGTTAGCTTTTAACCCTAAGGAGAATATGGAAGTAAGGCGATACCTGCATAGTTTTGATAATGTGGGACTGGCTAACGGCAAAATATTCCCCATAGACCGAGATTCTTCGAACTGGCATTATATCGATACAATCACCCCGGCCGCAATAGATTCCTATAATAAATATGGGATTTTCCCTTCCATAAC
>JBDKUD010000431.1:0-3099 GCA_039679805.1 Syntrophomonas sp.
TGCCCCCAAAACCAACCGCATCTCCGTCTGGTTCAGGTCATTCTTTCGACAACAAAAAACCGGTAGCCTTGCTTACCCAAACACAGGATAATGTTATCGTCGTGCGTTTTAACGAATCTGTCATTTCTTCAACAGATAGCAGCGGAGCCAGGAATTTGTCTAACTATAAGTTACTGGAAGTCAATGGTGATTTCATAGAAAATGCAGCTTCAATAACGGAATCAGTACCCAATCTGCAATTTGAGGTAAGTTTTGATTCACTAACGAAAGAAAATTACGGAGAATTTACCGTTTGCATCACAGGTATAAGCGACCAATCCGGAAATGTTATGGATGATTACCAGCAAAAGCTAGCCATTATTCCTTTCTCCCTTAAAACGATTCAATAAGTGTTTGGCATCGATATCGTTTGAAACCGTTACTGTTCTGGGACAAGGGCTTTCCGCACGCCCCCACTATTTGAAACCAAAGACACCGCGAAGTAATTTCAACGGTGTCTTTTTATATTTACATTCTCTACAAATTCATCAGTAATACGCCTACGCCACCTAAACCACAATACAACAAGGACAAAGTTTTCCACCTTCAATATCATGCCAGGCTCCAAGAATCGTTCCCATTCCTTACTGCTTTTGTTCACACATTTTTGATACCTGGCATTAGTATTTCAAAATGCTCAAAAACTTCTTTCTTAAAATCAAATTCGGGGTAACGTATACACCATTCAAAGGCCATCCCCCTGATGCTCATTATGCAGTGGTTCGCAACGGAATCTACATTCAGCGTTTCCCTGAACTCCCCCTGACGTACCCCCTGCATAATAATCTGCCTGTATATTTGATAAAGCTTACGGTCATAGCTAAGCAGCGCCTCCGTGCCGTCAATCTTTTTTATTAAAGCCTCATAAACAGTTCTCATCGTATCAATTCCTATATCGTATACCAGCATGTCAGCAACTCTCCCGGTTACCAGCAGCAGCGTCTCTGACGGCTTAGTATCAGGGAGAATAGAATTAAAAAACTCTTCATAGCAAAGATCCAATGTGCTAACATGGTCGGAAATCAATGAATACTTTGATTTATAATGAACATAAAAAGTGCCTTTGGATACTCCGGCCGCCTCCACGATATCATTCACACTGACATTATTAAACTGGTGGACTCTAATTAACTCTATAGCGCTTTCATAAATTCTCCTTTTTGTTTCAGCTGCCTTAAGCTTTCTTGAACTTTCCTTATCTTTCACAAATATACTCCTTTAATTGACAAAATAAATAAAAAAACGATATAATGACTTCAGTCACCGACCGTGGTCACCGGTTGAAGCCATTACGCATTCTATCACTACCCAACCTTTATTACAAGAAGATAAATTGCAATTCTGGATTTTATTTATTTGGATAACATTGTTAACCATTATGAATAATTTGATACATAAAATATCCAGTTAACATGAGAGAGGATAATGAAAAAGAAGCAGTATTATGTCCCATAAGCCTTTTGACAAACTTCGCCAACTCGAAACTCAAAGTACGCTGAACATAAAGGGATCATTCCACCAACAACGGATTTCATCGAGGAGTGATTATTAAAGGATGGTTATGCTGATTCAAGCAGAGGAGACATCATTGATTGCGCAGGCAAATAATGATGATAGTGCATTTACTGAGCTTTACAACTATTACTTTCCTCGGGTTTATAACTATGTGCATTATCGTGTAGATGATTTTTATGCTGCTGACGATTTAACCAGCCAGATCTTTGAAAAACTATTCTCCAGAATAAAGTGCTACCAGCCGGAAAAAGCACCGTTTTCTGCCTGGCTTTTTAGCATTGCCCGTAATACCATCACGGATTATTATCGTAGTCAGATGCGGACTCATGTTACCTCTCTCGAGATAGCTGCAGAATCAATAGATTCTGAGCCTGGCCCTGACGAAATCGCTATCTTTAATGAAATCCAGCAGCATTTGCAAAAGGCTGTAGCCTCACTAAGCCAACGTGAGCGTGATATCATTGCTTTGAAGTTCTGGGGCGGCTTATCGAACAGAGATATTGCCAAACTTGTCGGCATTAATGAAAGCAATACAGGGGTTATCTTATTTCGAGCCATGCGGCGGTTGCGCATAATCCTGGAAAGTCAGGGGCTGAACATTTGATGGCTGAAAAGACCAAGGCAGATATTTATATAGCCTATTTGGATAAAATTTTAGCAGGTGAAAAAGATATTGAACCTATAGAGGATGAAGAGATTGCGAAGCTTATCTTGTTGGCAAAAACCATGCTAGCTAATAATTTAAGTATTAACAGTAAAACGAGGGAGAAATTAAGAAAAAGGCTGTTAGATCAGGTAATTAAAGAATCAAATTTCTCTGTGCGATCAAAAAATGATGATGAACTTGATGATGATACTTTGGATTATGTTGCGGCTGGTTTTGAAAGACAAGCCGGGGAGCAAAAGAATATCTGTCCTTACTGTGGTTCTGGGGCTCATATTCTCGGAGAAAAGTGTCCTATTTGCCATCATTAGGAGATTATTCGCCGAAATGGCAATAGTTTGATATTAATATGTAATACATTAAGGTGGAAAACGTATTAACAATTGAAAAGTGTACACGAAGTGTATGCAATAATAAATAGGAGGTTATAAAATGAGTGTTGAAGCAGCAAAAAAGTTCATTGAAAAAGTGAAAAGTGACGAGGATTTCAAAGCACAGTTGAGTGCGATCAAAAACGCAGAAGAACGTATGGCTTTTGCCAAGAACGCCGGTTTTGATTTTACCGGTGAGGAAATTAAAGAAGCCGCCGGCGGCGAGTTGTCGGACGGTGATTTGGACGCAGTGGCAGGTGGCGGTGCCTCGGTTTGCGGAAGCGTATGTTTCCCGTTTGTAGGTGGCGTTAGCGCAGATGTTAATGTATAACCGCTAGTTATGACTTCGTCCTAATATTCTACATAGTATCCTTTATACTGGAATTATTGGATGCCTCCTTTGATTTAGGGTTCAGTTGCTAAAACTACTCTTGTGTCTAAGGAGGTTTTCTGTTTTGTTACTCAATTCATAGCTTAAGTCCAAGGCTTGCCTGGGGAGGTTCTTGGTGA
>JBDKUD010000413.1:0-7558 GCA_039679805.1 Syntrophomonas sp.
GTATTTTAGATCTTCCATGGTATAATCATCGGCCAACCTCAATCACTCCTTTTCTGCCACTTTCAGTAACTGTTTGAAGGCAGGCCAGATCTCTTCTTTACCTCCAATAGAAACACCAACAAAGTTATTGAAATTCAGAAGGTTATCACTCAATTCGTCACCCATAGTAGAACTGCCTGACCAGGAAGAAGTTATTTCTCCATATCCGAACAAATTGCATACCCCACATAATTCAGCAGCTCTATGCACAGCTTTTTCTACATCTTCCGGCCAGTTGTCCCCGTCACTGCAGTGAAAAGCATAAATATTCCATATCTCCGGGTCATATCTTTCGTATATAATTTCCAGTGCCTTTTCATAGCCGCTGCTTATTAATGTCCCGCCTGATTCTCCCCGGTGGAAGAAATCGTCCTCGTTTACTTCTCTGGCGGTAGTAGTGTGATTAATAAATACCAACTCTACGTTTATATAACGGTAAAGAACAAATTGATACAACAGAAAAAAGAAGCTGCGGGCTAAATATTTTTTACTCAGGTACATAGAACCCGAATTGTCCATAATACAAATAACTACTGCATTTGATTCCGGGCGCAGTTCTTCTTTGACACGCTGGTAACGAAGGTCATCTTCCCGAAAAGGGAACCTCTTCATTTCGGTATCCTGTCCCATTTCCCTGAGGGTTCTTTCGGTTGATTTTTTTCGTTTTATTCTTTCCATCATAGACCGCTTTTTGGATAGACGGGGCGGTATCCCTTTACGTTGTATTCCCCATCTTTTGCTGGTCTTTTCCGTCTCGATATAAGAGTATTTTTTTCTTTCCAAATAGGGAAGATCTAAATCCTCGAACAAGTAATTCACCAGGTCCTCCATGGTGATTTCGGTCTCGTAGAGCTCTTCCCCATCCTCATTTCCTGCTCCGTCACCCTGCCCCGCTCCCTTGGCTCCTTTTTGCTGAAATATTTTCTGGCCCCTTTTTTCATCTCCCTTTCCGGTAGCTGTGCGGGGACGGTTTTCTCCATAAACAAATTGGAATTCTTTAATACCCCGGATAGGTATTTTAAAAGTCTTATCCTTGCTCTTACCAATGATGCTCTCTTCAGCAATAATGCTGCCGAGATTTTTTTTAATGGACTCTTCAACCAGTTCCCGGTGGCGCCGGCGATCTTCAGCGCTTCTATCCCGGCCGCCATTGTCTAATTCTCGAAATATAGCCATAAAGAATCACCCTTTAATCCTTCCACAGATTGTTGGCAGCATATTTGAGAATTACGTTGCAGCAATGGTCACAGTATCCATTGTTTTTCAGTTCTTCTACCATGTTATTGTATTTTTGGCTCTGTTCATCATCACGAACCCTGGCTTTGGTAATTACCCTCGATAGTTCACGCACCGAAGCCGTTAATTTCTTTTCGATGGCCTCTTTTAACGGTTCATAACTGATATACTCAATAGTCGCATTATTACGTAATAGGGAAAACATATAAGCAGTTACATCATGCCGGAATCCTTTAGCAGCAGTACCGGTTAGGCCAATCTGGGATTCAATAGACTCCATAAATTTTTCATCCGGTTCCAGTTCCTCCCCAGTGTTGGAATCTTTAATTTTGACTTTGTTTACAAAGGCTTCAGCATGGTCGAGATAATTATTGAAAAGGGTCTCAGCCTGTTCGCGATAACCATGAATGAAGGCACTGGTAACCTCTTTTTCCAGGATGCGATTATATTCTTTTTTAATAGTCACCTGGAGAAATTCCAGTAATCTTTTCTTTTCGTCATCAGCCATATCAGTTGCCTTTATAGCTTTAATCAGTGATTCTATAACCAGGATAGGGTTAATACAGTTGTTCTCCGACTCCGACAGAGCGTTGTCTATGGCCTTCATTATAAAGCGGGTGGAAATACCGCTTAAACCTTCACGACCTGCCTCATCTCTCAGTTCTTGTATATCGATCTTCTTGGTGGAATCTTTCTCTACGATCTCCTCTCCGTTATAAATATGCATCTTAGTAATAGCATCTACTTTAGAAGAGGGAGAAAGCCTGCTCATAATTGCAAACATGGAGGCAATCTCAATAGTATGAGGTGCAATATGAGCACTGAAATAGCTTTTCTTTAGTATTTTGTTATAGATTTTCACCTCCTGGTCCAATTCCAGGCAGTAAGGAACTTCAATTTTAACTATGCGGTCCAGGATGGCTTCATTAGTATGGTCAGATTTAAATTTATTCCATTCAGCTTCATTGGAATGAGCTAGAATTATACCGTCAAAATAAATCATCGACCCTTTACCTGGAGAAGGAATCGATTTTTCCTGAGTTGCCGTAATGATAGCATGCAGATATTCAACATCATTTTTGAAGATCTCAATGAATTCAACAATTCCTCGATTTCCGCAATTAAAAGCTCCGTTAAGGGATAGTACCCGGGGATCATCTTCCGGATATAGATCCATTTTGGAGATATCCACCTGCCCGACAAGTACTGATGTATCTTGATTATTGGGATCAACTGGTGGTACAACAGCAATACCTTTTCGGCCCCGGATAGAATAATCAACGGTTTGCACTTCGAAATTCTCATATTCACCCTGATAGTCATGAGTAAGGCGATAACGACAAATAGGGCATAAATCTCCCTCTATCTTAACTCCCAGAATTTCTTGAAACTGGGGGCGAAGATGTTTGGGAATCAAGTGTAGTGGTTCTTCCCGCATGGGACAATCTTTTAGGGCATA
Source organism: Syntrophomonas sp. (assembly GCA_039679805.1). GTDB lineage: Bacteria > Bacillota > Syntrophomonadia > Syntrophomonadales > Syntrophomonadaceae > JBDKUD01. The sequence continues at coordinate 2,735 of JBDKUD010000413.1, forward strand.
AATGGGGGGATTGGTATCCAGGGCTTGTTTAAGTTTCTCCATAATTGATGATTTTCCTGACCCCACCGGACCAACCAAGTATAATACCTGTCGGGATTCTTCTCCGCACATAGCAGCAGAGTGAAAATAACGCACAATTTCCATTAATGTCTTATCTATTCCATAAAAGTCTGACTCAAAGAACTGGTATCTTTTAATGGTATCGTTCCCGTATATTCTTCTTAGTTTGGGAATATCTTCAGTTTTTATTATTTGAATCCCCGGCTCGGTTATAATTTTAAACATCCGCTGGTGGGCAAAGTTGATTACTTCCGGATTTTCTTTTATTATATTAAGGTATTCTAAGAATGTTCCGGAAAAACTCTCATGATGTTTTTGAGATCGATCATTCTTGATAAGATTACCAAAATCATAAGTCATGTTCTATTCCTCCTCCCAATCACCTGGACTACCAAAATATTCCCTGTTTCGCCTGGTATATTTAAATATATGCTGATGATTTAACATTTGATTCTTATTTACTAATTAACAGCTATAAATTAATAAGGTATATTATAATCAGTAACTATTTCTTCCATTATTTATATATGATCCCAAAATCAGTCTGAAGGAGGCGGTCCAAATTGCTGTTCAATGAGATACAAATAAAGAATCTTACATTGAAAAACCGAATAGTAATGCCGGCGATAACTCTCAACTATGCACCTGATGGCAAAGTTAATCAAAGGCTTATCGACCTTTATCGGGAACGGGCCCGGGGAGGGGCTGGTCTGATCATGGTTGGAGGTGCAGCAGTGGAAGAATCCGGTGTAGGGGGAGGTTTCATTTCCATACACCATGATGATTTTATAGAAGGTCATTCCAAATTAACCTTAGCTATAAAAGAATCCGGCTCCAGAGCTGGACTGCAATTATTTCACGCTGGACGGTATTCTTTTGGGTTTCGATATGGTAAAAAAGTGGCCGCCCCTTCCCCCCTGGCTTCCCGGTTAACCGGTCATGTACCTGAAGAAATGAGCAGTAATGATATTTATGAGGTAATCAATAGTTTCAGCGAAGCAGCCCGGAGAGCTCAACAAGCTGGATATGAACTGATAGAAGTAATAGGCAGTGCCGGCTATCTTATTAGCCAGTTCCTTTCACCCCTTACTAATGTCCGCACTGACGAATACGGTGGTTCTTATGCTAACCGGATGCGTTTCGGTCTACAAATAATTGAGGCAGTACGTAACCAGGTAGGGCCTGATTTTCCGATTAGTGTAAGACTGGGAGGCAATGATTTTGTTACCGGTGGCAACACTTTAGCAGAAATGGCTGAGTTTGCCCGTGAACTGGAAAAAGCATCGGTTAATCTCATTAATGTAACTGGAGGATGGCATGAATCCAATATCCCGCAGATATCAGCCGAGGTGCCGGTAGGAGCATATAGTTACCTGGCTCATGGTATCAAGTCGGCGGTTAACATCCCCATTGTCGCCAGCAACCGGATAAATGACCCTCATGTGGCCGAAGAGATTCTCTCCACAGGTCAAGCAGATCTGGTTTCCATAGCCCGGGGCTTGATGGCCGACCCCTGGTGGGGAATGAAGGCTAAAACAGGCCAGACCAGACTTATCCGCAAATGTATCGCTTGTATGAACTGCCTGGATCGTTTATTCTCCGGCCAGGATGTGCTCTGTGCGATAAACCCCCAATGCGGCCGTGAAACTGAAATGGCTATAACGCCAGCTAGTGATCCCAAAAAGGTAGTGGTAATCGGAGCAGGCCCCGCTGGCCTGGAAGCTGCCCGGGTTGCGGCTATGAAAGGCCATCTGGTTTCAATATGGGAAAAAGAAGATAAGATTGGAGGCCAATGGAATTTGGCTGCAATGCCTCCCGGAAAAGAAGATTTTCACTCCCTGTTGGATTATTATCAAGCAGTTCTCGATGAATTCGAAGTAGAAATTAAGCTAAATACTACTGCTACTGCTAATATGGTTAAGTCAGCCTTCCCAGATGCAGTAATAGTTGCTACCGGCGCCCATCCATTCCAGCCTGAAATAGCTATTACAGGTCAACCCCTGGTAATTTCCGCTGAAGATGTTCTTAAAGGTCAACCAATATCCGGCCCCGATATCGTAATTATTGGAGGGGGTTCAGTAGGTTGTGAAACAGCATTGTTTTTGGCCGAAAAGGGTACTATTAACGCTGATACCCTTAAATTTATGATTTTGCATCAGAGTGAAGATCCGAAAACCATTTATGATCTTCTAACCCGCAGTCATTATAGAGTTAAGGTAGTGGAGATGAGTAAACATGTTGCCAGTGATATGGGAAAAGCAACTCGCTGGGCGCTTATCAAGCAAATTAGAATGAGGGGAATTAGTATTAAATCCAGGTACAAAGTAGTAGAAATAAGCCCCACCGGGGTTAAGATAATGAATGATGTCGGAGAAATGTCAGACCTTAAAGCTAATACCGTAGTCCTGGCCACTGGCAGTCAAGCGAGTAACCGCTTATACCTGGAATTAAAAGATGCGCTGCCGGAAGTCCATCTGGTAGGTGATGCCGTCAACCCGGGCCAGGTGATGACAGCCATCCACCAAGCCTTTGCGATAGCCCGCCAGATATAATAATTAAATAACAACAGTCGAGGCTGCTTTCCTGGCCCGCAGTTTATTGATAGAACGCTCCAAGCCTTCTACTGTCAGTTCATCCATGGGAAATATTTCGCCTATGGATTTAATGGTGTAGGCTCCATCCATCCAATCCCAGTAAGATTTGGGGATAGGATTCAGCCATACCGAATACTCAAAATGTCTTCTGATACGTTTTAGCCACTCGATGCCCGGCTGGTTATTATACAGTCCCCAATCAATAATACCGCCTGGTCGCAATAGCTCTGAGCGTGCCATACTGGCGTCTCCTACTATTATTACCCGGTAATCTGGGCTATAAGTTTTCAAAACATATTCAGTATCGGTAAATGCATTTAAGTCACACCCGGAATCATGATATAGCCAATCATAAATACAATTATGGAAATAAAAAGTTTTCAGGTCCTTAAAATTGCTGGATTTATTTACTGCCGTGAAAAGCTGGTTGCATAAATGGCTGTAAGAAATCATGGAACCCCCTGCATCCATCAGCAGTAATATTTTGATGGCATTTTCACGTGGCCGTTCCCACACTAGTTCTAAACGGCCGGCATTTTTACAGGTTTGATCAATGGTGGCCTCAATATCCAGTTCACTTTTTTCGCCTTCTAATCTGGTAGTAAACTGCCGAAGCTTTCTCAGGGCCACCTGGAACTGCCTGATACCCAAAGTTTCGTCAGTGCGAAATTCTTGAAATCTTCGTTTACCGGCCACTTTTACTGCCGAAAGATTCCGAGAATCTCCGCCGATACGGATTCCCCCCGGGTGATATCCGGAGTGGCCAAAAGGTGAGGTGCCTCCAGTACCTACCCAGCGATTGCCGCCGTGGTGTTCTTCATCTTGCTCTGCCAGCCTTTCGGCCAGCATGCGTTTCAATTCATCCAGGTCCAATTGCTGGTGATTACGACGCATTTCATCGGTAACTTCGATCTTCGGTAACTCTTTATTAAGCCAATCCCAGATCTTATCAGGAAGACCGGTAGGAGTTTCAACATCTTTAAAAAAGCTGGCAAAAGCCATATCAAAGCGATCATAATGGGCCTCGGTCTTTATCAGCACCGACCTGCACAGCATGTAAAAGCCGGTCAAGCTGGAACCGGCCATTCCCATATCGAGAGCTTCCATAAGAGTCTGCCACTCATTCATGGAAACCGGAACACCATAATTTTTCAAAACATAATAAAACTCTGTAAACATAACTTCACCCTTCGGGTAATTGTAATTAGGAATTTTGAATTTTGAATTAACGTAAGGATTGGATGAATCCAATCCTTATTTATATCAATATACGAAATGCGGAGCATTTCTTCAATAATTCACAATTCATAATTCCTAATTCATAATTTTTTTATCGGTATTGATTAAATGAGTTCATACGGGATTGGACCCGAGGCTGATTTTTATTGCTAAGTTGATTGAGGAGGGTTTCAAGATCCTCATTCTTTTTAAGCAGTACACCCAAAAAAGGTATTTCCTGTTTCAACTGTTTAGGATTCACGCCTCCTACTACAAGGGCCTGCAACCAATCGATAAGTTCACTGGTACTAGGTTTTTTCTGAATATTGGGTATGTTTCTCAACATATAAAAGGCTTCCATAGCCTGGGTTAGAAGATTTTTCTCCAGTTTCGGATGGTGGACACGCACAATTGTCTCCATAGCTTCGGGGTCAGGAAAAGCTATATAGTGAAAAATACATCTCCGTAAAAAGGCATCCGGCAGTTCCTTTTCGGCATTACTGGTAATAATTACTATAGGTCGATTTATGGCTGCTATGTTTTCTTTTGTTTCCGGAATATAAAAACTCATCTGGTCCAGTTCCCATAACAGGTCATTAGGGAACTCCAGATCCGCTTTATCAATTTCATCTATCAGGAGAACCACCTGCTTATCAGCGGTAAAAGCCTCACCCAGCTTGCCAAGTTTTATATACTGTTTAATGTTGCCAACATTATTCTCCCCGAACTGGCTGTCATATAGCCTTTGAACCGTGTCATAAACATACAGACCTTCCTGGGCTTTGGTGGTTGATTTGATATTCCATATGACTAGCTCTTTGCCAAGTGAATCGGCAATACTTTTGGCCAGCATAGTCTTACCGGTTCCGGGTTCACCTTTTATCAGCAGGGGTTTCCCCAAAGCGATGGCAATATTAACGCTATTGCGAAGTTCTTCTGATACAATATAATC
>JBDKUD010000173.1:0-1796 GCA_039679805.1 Syntrophomonas sp.
CCTGAAAGAGGTATACGTGGCGGAATAAGAGTTAAGAAAGCGTTTATATGCAGTAAATGTGAGCAAGAGATGGTATCTATGAAGGTAGGGACGCGCGCATATCTAAAACTAATAGAAAAGATAAAACAAATTTTTAAGTAAGCACCGAGGTGCTTATTTTTTATTTTGATGGGATACGCTGTTTTAATATACAATAGAATAGAAGCAACATATGCAGCAATGGAGAGAACTGATGAAAGAAACAGCGGGCAAAACTTTGTTCATAGTAAATCCTGTTTCCAGTAATGGCAGAGGTCTGACTGAATGGAACCTTATAAAAAAACGTCTGAACGATTGGACGAATAATTTTGACGTAAGAATTACTAAATTTGCTATGGAAGCAGTACAGATAACTAGTGAAGCTTTAAGAAATGGCTATAAACACATTATTGTGGTAGGCGGCGACGGGACATTAAACGAAGTAATAAATGGATTCTATCAAGACGATAAGGTTATTAATCCCGGAGCATTTTTGTCGGTAGTTCCGGCAGGAACCGGATGTGATTTTGCTCGTATGTTTAATATAAAAGTAAATAGGGATTATATAGTAAGAATCTTATCCGGGGGTAAAGAAAAAACCTGTGATGTTGCTAGAGCTACATTTATCGGATTGAACCAGGAAAAATCCGTCAGGTATTTCATAAATGCCGGCGATGTAGGAATGGGCAGTGAGACGGTAGCTCGGGTTAACCGTAATAGTAAGGTTTTAGGCGGGTTTTGGTCATTCCTTTTGGCCGCTCTTTTTACCGCTCTCACTTATAAGAATCGACAGATAAAAGTTAAGATTGATGAACAGGAAATTTATTCTGGACCGTGTTGCTTAATAGCGGTGGCAAATGGTCAATATTTTGGTGGAGGTATGAGAATAGCACCCCGTGCCAGCATTGATGATGGCTACCTGGATGTTATTCTGGTAAAAAACATAGGCAAGATTGATTTAATGTCTAATTTATTTCGGGTTTATAAAGGCAATCATTTAACCCACCCGAAAATAAAAATGTTCCGGGGCCAAAAGATAAATGTTTTTTCCCGTGACCAGATCTATCTGGAGTTAGACGGCGAAACAGCCGGGCAGGGAGATGTAGAATTTGAAATCTTACCGCAAAGAATAAAACTGCTTGTATAAATCTAAGTATTTCCACTGCCATTGGGATTTTGTCACTCTCCCCCTTAAGGAGTTATAATTTGCTTGATACACCTATTTATTCAGCCTTAAAAAAGTATATCGGGGAAAACAATATTCGGATGCATATGCCAGGTCATATTGGTATAGGGATGACGGCGGAGGAATTAAAAAGTGTAGCCTTGCTGGATGTTACTGAAGTACCGGGGCTGGACGATTTACATTTATCCCGCGAAGTAATTGAAGATTCCAGGCAGTTACTGGCACGGGCATTTGGCGCCGGAGAGAGCTTTTTCCTGGTAAATGGAGCCACTTCGGGTATAGAAGCCTTGTTTATGGGCCTAACTTCAGACCAGGGGAAAGTGCTGGTTCCCCGTAATGCGCACCGTTCTTTTTTTGCTGGCATGGTCTTATCCGGGGCTATGCCGGTATACATACCAGTTCAGGTGGAAAGAGAACTGGGAATTACTTTAGCTGTAAAACCTCAGGATGTTGAGGATTTAATATCAGTCAACCAGGATGCGGAGGCTGTTTTTGTTACCAGCCCAAGTTATTATGGGACTACCTGTCATATTGATGAAATAGCAGCTATAGCCAAATACTTTAGCAAGGTTTTGGCTGTTGATGAAGCGCA
>JBDKUD010000386.1:0-7314 GCA_039679805.1 Syntrophomonas sp.
CAAAATGAAGCTGACCGGGCAGTTAGTGCAATGCAGGAGGGGACTAGAGAAGTGGCCCATGGAAATGAGGTAATTGCCAGTGCCGGGGAAGCCTTTGAACACATCATTGGGGCATTTAATGTAGTAAGCCAGCAAATCCAGGAGATGAGTGCTGCCAGTCAAGAAATGGCCGCTAGTGCTGATACTGCTATAAATTCTATTGAACAGACTAATGTGGCAGCTAATAGTAATGCCAAAGCAGCCCAGAGCATAAGTCAGCTGGCTGAAGACCAAATGGCAGGGCTAGAAGAAGTGTCGGCTTCTGTAAATGTGCTTACCAATGGCATAAATGAATTACAGAGGGCGGTAGCCTACTTTACAGTAAAATAATTATATATTGCTTTTGACTAAAGTAAATTTATGGCCCGTTCTGCTGATGTAGAACGGGCCTTGTTTATCCGATGCCTAATCGCTGCTAGGCTCCTGGATAACAATTTCTCACGTCAGATGGAGTATAAAAATCCAACTAATGTTAGTACATCGTTAATAGAATCAACTTCAGAAACAAGTAATATTCTGGTACTATAAAACTAGAAGTTATCAGTGACGGGGAGGGAACGTAATGAATTTTGTTACAGCCAGATGTTTAATGTGCGGGAAAAGCTATGAGGTAGCAGAAGACCACAAAGACTATAAAAAATTAGTGGAACAAAATAAAACCATTTCCTTCATTTGTGACCTTTGCAGTAACCGGGTACGACATGAATCAGACGAAAAACAAAAAGAGAAAAAACCCATGTAATGGAGGAACTTGATGGATAATATTACCATTACCAATGCGAGGAAACAGAAACTTGCCGCTTTGGTTTTTGCTTCTGAAAAAGCATCATATAATATTATTATATGTCACGGCTTCCGGGGTACCAAACTAAATGCCGGGAAGCTATGTGGCTTTGCAGCACGGCTAAACGAAGCGGGATTTAACGTAATTGCGGCTGATTTTGCCGGCAGCGGAGAAAGTGAAGGGGATTTTGCCGATGTGACCCTTTCTCAGCAGGCTAATGATCTGGAGTGTATAATAGAATACGCTTGGTCAAGGTATAACCTGCCGGTGATACTTCTGGGCAGAAGCTTTGGGGGCAGTTCCGTACTGGTCGGTGGTGCAAATGATAGCCGGGTAGCTGGATATATTTTCTGGTCCACTCCGGTTATGCTGCACGATACTTTTTCGGCTATAATAACAAAAGAATATGAGCAACTCCGTTCCGGGCAAATAATTACTATTACTGATGAAGCCGGTGAATTCCAGTTGAAACCCGGTTTTATTGAAGATTTTGATAAGCATAATATGAACAATTACCTACAAGCAATTGAAAGCAGGCCAGTGTTAATAGTACATGGCCTGGCTGATGAATTGGTTAACCCGGATAATGCCAGGTATATCAATAGCCATCTAAACAACGTGCAGATGTTTTTAGTTGAAAATGCTGACCACCGTTTTATTAATCTAACTAAAGATCGGGAAGATTTAACTCTTAATTGGTTAAAGCAAAATTTTCAAGGTAGGAGGTAATATGTGCAGATAGATTTTAAAAGTATCGAATCCGCAGTTGTTTATTTGCATAGTTTTGGAATATATGGTCCTTTGGTAGCTTTTATACTCTTTTTTATTCAAGCCATTGCTCCAATTATTCCTTACATTATAATCGCCGGAGCGGCAGGCATGATCTTCGGCAATTTCCAGGGATTCCTATTAGCATACGTGGGAGCACTGGCTGGTGCATGTTTCGTGTATTGGTTGACTAAAGTCGTGGGAGGTAATATGTTGGTAAGCCGTATTCGGGACAAATACGACTTCGACCTGACCAATGTTAATCAAAAACATGTCTTTTGGGTATTGTTGATTTCACGGATATTTCCGCTGGTACCTACTCCCATTATTAATATTGGTTCAGGACTTGGCGGAGTTTCGTTTAGTACGTTTTTTATTTCATCAATGCTGGGAAAACTTCCCTGGGCCATAGTATATGTGGTTTTGGGCAATTATCTTCTCCAATCCAAAGATATCATAAATACTATAACGATAATTGCCTTACTACTCATTGTATCTATAGCGGGAATATACTACTATCGAGACAAAATACCTATCCACAAAAAGAAGCCGCAGAAGGCTGAAAAATAATATTACTTTTATTTTTCAGCCCCCGGGGCGAATAATTTTTTGCTGTAAAGGCAACCACACCGACTTTATGGCTTCTTCATTTCCATTCCATTCCAGGCGGACCTGTTCAAACCGAAGCGAACCTATTAAATAATCCTCCATAGGGGACAGGCATGCCTGCCATCCCAGGCCGTGAATCCGGCCGCTCGGCTGCATTTCTCCGCCCAATTCCTCTAAATAGGCTTGAATATCCTTTAAAGATATACTGCGTATTTCCAGAGTATAAGATTGCATAATTAACACCTCATTTGAATTTTTGTATGCTTTGAGTTTTTATAGTTCCACCTTGTGGTCGTATATATAGACGGTCAGGACCATGAGAACCAGAGCTATCAGTAAATAAAACCCGGTGTAGGACCAAATTATATCTGGCATTATACCCTGCAATCCAGGTTGGGCTCCGGGAGACCATAAGCCAACCAGGTCAGTAATTTTACCGACTACGTAGAGTATGGCTATAAATATACCTGCAGTAATCAGTCCGGAATGACGACGATTTAGGCGGCCGATTACCTGACTTAAGAAACTGCTGGTAATTAAATAAAGCAGGCCTACTATAACTATTATATAGACATCAACAAAACGGTAAAGATTTTCAGTAACGAACGGTTGAATCTCAGGAAAACTGTACCAGACCATCAAACCTCCGGTAACTCCAGCCACCAGGGTTCCAATAACAAATTGGCTTAATATAGCAAGCAACTTGGAGAGCATAATCATGGTACCGGATACCGGCAAAGACATAACCAGGTAAACGGTATTATCGTTCCATTCCCGGCTCAGCATCTTAAATGATGATATCAGCGGTATGAAAGCAGCCAGCCCAATGGTCATCAGCACCGGGAGTATAATGATCTGCCGGGGATATCCAGAAGCAAAATAAATCCACGTATCCAACAAAATAGTGATAGCCAGTACAACAATAATCTCTGCTTTCAGGTCGTGCATATCTTTAAGGTAAAGCTGGCTGAGCATTCTCAATTTACTTTTCTGCATCTCGGAAAGCCTCCTTCATAATATCTACCAGGGACATTTGTTTTTCCTGGCGTAATTGTTCAGCGCTGCCGGTTAATCTAATTCGGCCCTGATCGATAAAAACCACTTCATCCACCAGACCCTCAACATCATTGATTTCGTGGGTACAAATAATAATAGTCTGTTCCCCTTCACGGTAATCCCTTATAAGAGTATCAATAATTTCTTCCCGGGTAAGTATATCAATACCTGATAGAGGTTCATCCATTAAAAGATACGGTGCTCTCCGGGAAACAGTCAGCAGAAGTTTGGTTTTAGCCCGTTGCCCTTTGGAGATTTTCCCAATCTTCATATTCTCGTCTAGTCTGAGAAAATCGATTAGATCTCGATATTTTTCCTGGTCCCAATCGGCATAAAAAGAACGTATAAAATCTGAGGCCTGTTTGACCGTCCACCACGGATAAAGGTGGTCAATTTCAGGCAAATAAGCGATTTCCTGACGTTTCTGGCGTGGCTGACAACCGTCAACTATAACAATCCCACGGTCGGGTTGATTTAATCCGGCGATCATTTTCATACTGGTAGACTTTCCGGCTCCATTGGGGCCAAACAGTCCGATAATTTTGCCTTGAGAAAAGTTAATGTTAATTTGATCCAAAGCCAGAGTACTGCCAAATCTTTTGCTGACCTCCTTAAATTCAATCATTTATTTTTCCTCCTTTAAACTCGGTTGCTCCAGGATAAGCATTTCCACCATCTGCTCATTCGTAAAGCCCAGAGATTTCATTTCCTGAATAAAATAATCAAGTATAGTCTTAGCCATTTCTTGTTTGATTGCCTTTTTCAATTCTTCGCCGTTTACAATAAAAGTGCCCTGCCCCCTGATTGTTTCCACCATATGCAGGTTTTCCATCTCACGGTAAGCCCTTTGAACAGTATTGGGATTTACTTGAATCTTTTCAGCATATTCTCGCTGGGAAGGTATCTTGTCACCTTCTTTTAGTTCTCCTCGAGCGAGTTGCTTCTTATAAGTATTGATTATTTGCTGGTAGATAGGCTGCGAACTATCGAATTGCACTTCACTCACCTCACCATAATAGTGCACTAATTCATTAGTACACTATTATGGTACACGATTAGCAATTAGTTGTCAAGCGGGAATAAGATTGATCCGACTGGGGACCAAAAGAGGGAAAGAGAAATCTGTTGGTTGATGGAGAATAAAGAGTTGTCATGTACCCGGATGTAAATCACGTACCAAAATTCTTCGTCTGCCGGCAGTCATGAAGATTCAGCAAATTTAACAAGAACGAACGGAAAAATACTAGCATCTCCATAAATGAAAGCAATAGCAATGTAGCAAATAAAACCGATAATAGTAAAGTTGACATAAAGGTTTAAACATTTGGTAAAAAGCGTAGCGTGGCAATACAACATTATGTATACGAAAAAGGGCTTCACAATTGTGAAGCCCTTATATTATTAATCAGGTGACGGAGAGAGAATACCAGAATACCCAAGAAATTTACCTCTCTTAACTGAAAAACCGAAACTTGCTTTTCATGAACACCTGTAAACGTTTGAAATTGAACTATTTACCTTATTTAACTAACTTAACTACCGTTGTATACACACTCTTTTTAGGTTTGAGATAAAATTGTTTAATTTTTCTCCGCCACCTGTATACAAAGTATACAATAGATTTTCGTTACTTGCAAGCCAAACACAAAAAATACAAATGGTAATATTTTCCCAATTGCCTTGCTGATTGTTTTGCTGTGTTGGTCCTTTTTTCACAGAAAACCACATCCAACATCCGCATTTACTACCTAATTACCGGTTAAAACTAATACCGGCTTCCACATAGATGTAACCAGATCAACAGATGCAGAACCCATTTTATTGGACGAAATCCGATTATTACGGGAAGAAATTGACCCGCTAAACATATATAAAATGAGATAGGTGACGTTAATATAATTATCAAGCAAAATCAGGCACTTTAAAAATCCTCGAAAGTGCCTGATTTTGTATAGTATGCCTGGGGCAGGGGATATTTTCCTGCCCTTTCTTTTTGGATATTCGAAGTAGTTACATTAGGGATAAATTATTAATGCCAATTACTGGATAAATATGAGTTTTAATTCAAAACTATCATTTTCACAATAGACGTTACAATATTGCAATATGACATACATGTTGCTAAAATATTGCCAAACACTTGTTATTCGATTAATTTAGACAAGTTTTTTAAAAGATTTGGAAAGTTAAGTATTATAAGGAGGTAATTGTTTTGCCGCATAATAATTATTTGTATCAAATACGCGACATTAAATTCCAGACCAAAGAATGGCTCGATATGGAGAAGCTTCTGTCTTTGGATGCTTACAAAGACTATTATGGAATTGACGACTTTGATGCGATTGCCGATGTGAACTACAAAGTCTGCCGCGATGTAATCTGCCCGGCCAACAAAGATGCCGATGAAATCGGTATGAAGTTTGTCGGCGGTGAAGAACATGCAGTAGAAAGCCCGGACGTCTTCAAGACTGTTTATAATACGGTCATGGAAGCCGAGTTAGGCCCGCAATTTGGTGACCGCCAATCGGAATACCGTATGCCGCTGGCCTGGTACGCTCCGATTCTGGAAATGCAGTCCGGTGCATCCCCGGCAATCGTAATGCTGTGGTGTTTGACCCAGGGTGGTACCACCGTACTCCAGTTTGAGGGTACGAAAAAGCAGCAGGAACTCTACCTGCCTAAAATGTTCACGGGCGAATGGGGCGGTACCATGGGTTTGACCGAACCAGGCGCAGGATCTGAGGTTGGCAATTGTTCCACCAAGGCATTCGCCACCGATACCCCGGGTTTGTATAAGATTAAGGGCCAGAAGTGCTTCATTACCTCCGGCGACCATGACTGCGTTGAGAACATAATCCACCTCGTGCTGGCCAAGACCGAAGGCGCCAAAGCCGGCACCGCAGGTATTTCGCTCTTCATAGTTCCTAAATTCTGGGTCAACGATGATGGAACCGTGGGCGCATGGAATGACGTAACCACCGTCGGCATTGAGCACAAACTGGGCATCCACGGCTCTGCCACTTGCACCCTAGCTTTTGGTGAAAACAACAATTGCTTAGGCTGGCTGGTCGGCGACGCATTTCCGGTTGACGGTAAAGGCAAAGGAATGGCGCAGATGTTTCGGTATATGAACGAAGAACGTCTGAACACAGGGATATTCTCCTTGGGCGCCCTGAGTTCAGCCTACTACGCAGCTCTGGATTATTCCAAGGTCCGCGTACAGGGCAGAAAGTCCACCGATAAAAAGGGCCCGCAAGTTCGAATCATTGAGCATGAAGACGTCCGCCGTATGCTGTTGCTGCAGAAGGCTCAAATGGAAGCCATCCGGGCGTTACTTTACCAAACCTATTATTATGTAGACATGTCCCACGAAGCTACTGATCCGGCAGAGAAGGAATACGCTGATGATATGTTTATGATCAATAACCCGCTGTGTAAAGCTTATGCATCAGATATGGCTTGGATTACCATTCAGGAAGCAATCCAGGTTCACGGCGGTTATGGCTTCATGGAAGAATATGCTCCGGCTTCCCTGGCACGGGACTGCAAGATTTACTCACTATGGGAAGGTACCAACTTCATCCAGGCGCAAGACTTTACCGGACGCAAATTCACCATGAAGGGCGGAGAGCCGTTCAAGAAGTGGGTTGCAGAAATCACCGACTTTGTTGCTAATAAAAAGACTCTGGAATTCGCGGCTCAATTTGCGGTTATGGAAAAAGCACTTGCTTCTTTCAACTCAATTATAGAAATGAATGCCGAATGGACCTCCAGCAAACCGCAAATGAAACAGCTCTTCGCGACCCGGACGTTGCATGCGGCAGCAAGGATCTACTGTGGCAAGCTGATGCTCGATCAGGGCCTCATAGCTGCCAATAAGCTCGCAGAACTGGGCGATGACCACTTCGATGCGAATTTCTACAAGGGCAAAATCGCCAGCGCCAAGTTCTACGTCATGAATGTTGTTCCTGAAATCTTCGGATATGAGCAGGCGATGATGGCCGGCGACACCACCGCGATTGACATGGACGAAGCAGCATTAATGTAATCGATACGAA
>JBDKUD010000018.1:0-3521 GCA_039679805.1 Syntrophomonas sp.
GCATACCAAGACTGCACATCAGGATGAGGCCCAGATGTCTTACCCAGGGCACCTTTTAAAAAGCCAGTAACTGCAACTCCGGCTTTGGAGCCCACCCATACGGCGGAGTTCTCGCCAAATACTTTTCCGTATCCTGACATAAGCCAGTTGTATCCCAGGTAGACCCGTAAAACAGTCCATATAACTCTAGCCCAGGGTGAATATTTCCAATCAAACACAAAATACACCTCCTTTGAGGTTAGTATTTCATTTCTGCTACGAATTATTGATACAAAAGGATTTATTGGTGCTTCATTAATAACTTTTCTTAGACGAGTACCTTATTCTTCATTGACGAATACTTGAGACCAATTATTGCATTTCACATTCACCTTTTTTATCCTGCCTATAAACTTATCCACCACAACCGGGTCGAACTGTGTACCGGCACACCGCCTTATCTCCTCAATTGCGGCCCCGCGGCTCATTGCCTGGCGATACGGGCGATCGCTGGTCATGTCATCATAGGCATCTAGAATAGCTAAAATCCTGCACTCGAGCGGAATATCATCTCCCTTTACTCCCAAGGGATAACCCTGCCCATTCCACCATTCATGATGTTTCAATATCCAGTCCGCAATAGGGCGAAGTTCTGTTGAAGATTGGGCAATACGGTAGCCTATTTCACAGTGTCTCTGCATTTCTTTTTTTTCCTCCGGGGTTAATGCCCCTGGCTTAAAAAGAATCTGATCTGAAATGTCGACTTTGCCGATGTCATGAAAACGGGCAAAATTAAAGAAATCAGTCAAATTACATTGGGGGAATTCACTATCCAGTGCTAACGTAATAAATAGATCCTGCAAATGACTGCTATGTTCCTTAGTATTAATGTCCCATTCTTCAAGAGTCCCCATCAGGGTATGCACCAGATCTCTATTAGTGCTTTGTCTGTGGTAAATTTTTTCCCAATACATTTTGTTGTCAGCCTCTTTAAGCAACGTATTTATATCAACTGATTCATCTTCATGGCAAGAATATCCGATCGACATACTCAAGGGAACGGTGGGGTTCTCACCGTTGTATACAGCAATAGCTTTGCGAATCCTCAGACAGGAATCTTCAGTACGCACTTGAGAACTATTGGGTAGAAGTACCGAAAATTCATCACCTCCAATTCTAGCTACCACGTCTTCAGGTCCAAACAATGCTTTCAGAATATCCGCCGTAGCTTTTAGAATTGCATCTCCCTTGTTATGCCCGAATGAATCATTAATAAATTTGAGACCATCCACATCACACATTATGATTCCAGTTGATGCCCCTTCCATCCGTTTCATGGCCTGATTAAAATAACTGCGATTATACAGCCCGGTAAGGGCATCATGGCTGCCGGCGTATTGTACTTGTTGGTTTACTATTTGCAATTCGGCTGTTCTTTCATTTAACTCAGTTGTTACTGTGTCGACTAAACATGTTAACGCTCTTAATATTTCGATGCTTCTATCAGCGACATTGTCTTTGCTAACTGGGATTTCGCTGCCTGCTTCTCCATTAGAGATTTCTTCCTTTGGTTCCGTCGTTGAGATCTTTTGGTTACCACTAGATTCTGATAATGCCAGTGTCGTCATCGTGGTGTTAAGCAATTGATTGCTGCCATCGATGTGGAAGAACTCGCCACTGGTAAAGAAACCTGCCGTAGGAGCAATATTTTGCAGTGGCCGGGTTTCAATCTGAGTTGATTCCTGGAGAAACCCTCTCCGGGAAGCGCAGGAATATACAAAAATACTCTCAACCGCTTGTTGCTTAATTATTTGCAATAAGGCGTCTACCTTTGCTAGAATCATTTCTACATGACCAAAGCTTAATCGCACCTTTTCCCCCTCCGCAATGTCGCCGAAGAAACCAATTGAATCATCATCATATCGCAAAAACGGTGCCCGAGCGATATTAAGACCATGCCGGCAAATAATCAGCGGAAATTCAATTACCCTAAAAATATTGGAACTTGTGGTAATTCCCAGGTATTGGCGGTAAATCTGATAGGCGGGTATATTATTAATAGTATACACTCTCGATCCTTCTGCCCGGGTAATTATCATTTCATTGCCTATAGGCTGCCAGCCAAGGTGGCTGTGACACGTAACCGTTAAATTATCGCCCTCAAGAACAGCTCCTACAGCCCCACAGGCGCTGGCCTTTTCATTACCGCATACAAAGCTTTGCGTATTGGTACGATTGTCTCCGGCATTACCCCCCGCTACTGGCAGATTGGCACTTACAGACTGAACTCCTTTTAATAATTGGCTGGCATTGACCTTAAAACCAGTAGCAAACAGGATTAATACCCTGGCTTTATCACTGTTTAATTTAGTCGCAATCGACTGACCCAACCCATAATCGCTCTTATCTTTTTTTTCAGCGAAGACTAATCTAACATCACTATTCCGAAAGACTGAAAAGGATAGCACGGTCTTTAGTCCGCTGACCAAGCCATTCATAATCTCTCCGCTGGTAGTTGTGCCCATTACTTGAGCGTTAGGAATCAGTTCGCGGATCTGTTTCGAAATAGCGAGTAAATAATTCTTATCACAAATACCGCTAAAAACCTGAACCATAACTGCCCTGTTATTGCTGTCCACCAGCAGTTCATTGTTTCTAACGAACTTCTCCAAACTTGCGTAGTCATCATAATAGGTATTGATTGTTTCCAAGGCCATACCTCCAATGCGTTGTCTTTTTATAGGTACGAACTAGGTAACTTTGATTATTTTCTGAATTACACCATATACATTATAATGGTTATAATACCATAATATTTATCATTATCCCTCTTTTATCCAAGTTTGTTTAAATGTTATAAAAATAATTTCCCCATATTATTGAGGAGATAGCGTATTAAACACTGCTTCCAATCACGCTGTTGCAGCATTTTCCGATAGTTGCGGTAAGTACACAAAAGGAGCCGTGTCGAAACATAATTTTTCGACCACGGCCCCTTATATGAACTCACTCTTGATTTATTTTGCAGATAAAACTTTATCCAGAAATTCTATGGTTCTCGGGTTCTTGGGATTCGTAAACATCTCCGTCGGAGGCGCCGCCTCCATAATGATCCCTTCATCCATGAAGATCACCCAGTCAGCTACATCCCTGGCAAATCCCATCTCGTGGGTAACGACAACCATCGTCATTCCCATTGCCGCAAGTTCTTTCATGACTGATAAAACTTCTCCGACCATTTCCGGATCCAGGGCTGAAGTAGGTTCATCAAAAAGCATGATGTCCGGCTCCATGGCCAAGGCCCTGGCAATGGCCACGCGCTGCTGCTGACCGCCGGAAAGCTCTCTCGGCATTGCATCCGCCTTCTCCGACAGGCCAACCCTCTCCAAAAGTTCAATTGCCTTTTGTTCGATCTCATTCCTGGTCTTTAGTTTTAATTCCAGAGGTGCCATCATGATGTTCTGCTTAGCACTAAGATGCGGAAACAGGTTAAACTGCTGGAAAACCATTCCGATACGTCTTCTGACTTTATTAATGTCCAC
>JBDKUD010000341.1:0-7533 GCA_039679805.1 Syntrophomonas sp.
TTTGGCCTGTATGACGGAGCAATGATCAAGGACAATCACATCAAGGCGGCCGGCGGCATAGGCCCGGCGGTTGATCTCCTTCGCCAGAGAATTCCCCATACCATCAAGATTGAAGTAGAAGCCGAAACCATGGACCAGGTTAAAGAAGCTTTGGATGCCGGGGCGGATATTATTTTGCTTGATAACATGAATGTCAGGACTATGAAAGCCGCCGTGCAACTGGTAAATGGCCGGGCTTTGACCGAGGCTTCCGGGGGCATCGACGAGGATACCATAGTCCAGGTGGCCGCCACCGGTGTTGACTTTATCTCCGTAGGGGCTTTGACCCATTCCGTCAAGAGCCTGGATATAAGCTTCAATTTGATACTTGAATAATCAGAGATTGTTACTACTTCACTTTGCGTGTCATTGCGAGCGATAGCGCGGCAATCTATAATAGCTTGGGTTACACGGGGACGTTCTTTCTGTAACACGAACTTTCGTGTTACAGAAAGAACGTCCCCGTGTAACTCATAATCTTCGATACTCAAACAAGAAATTACGGAGAAATCATTAAGATTAACTGCTATATATTGATGATTGGCATCATCCGGTACACCGGCTAGCCACTGCCCATTGGGGGATATAAGTCCGTTCATTTTTTGTGGTACAGATTTCAGTTCGTGTGTCTTGGTATTATAGATGATAGGAATGTTTTGGTCTGGTAAGGCAGCAATAATGCTGATAATATCCCCTTTGCCGCCTACTGTGGGCCAAGCTAGATCAGGGTAGTAGGGAGAGTTAACAAAAAAAGCTTTAGCCGTCGCCTTTGGGTGGTTTGATGAGTCTCCATTTTGGCAGCCCATGAGAAATACTGCAATCAATGCCACTAGTATTAAAATTGTAGCTTTTTTCATTACTAACTCCTTGTATCGGTGGCCTTGGCCTCTCCATGCTCTTTACTTATTAAGGACTAGCTTTCTTATTTCGAGACTGTTTTCTCCGCTTACCATTAAATAAACTGTTCCGTCAGGGGTTATTTGGGCCATTCTGACTGGCATATAATAGTAGTCACTGATCGGAATCACTGCAGAACCAGATGGATTCCCAAACCTATCGAACTTTCTTGCAGTAAATTCCCCGGTAACTTTTGATGTATTGGCCATATCATTTGCGATCACATATATATTGCCTTCCAGATCATAGCCTATAATTTCAACACCGGTTGTGATGCCTTCTGATTCAATAGGTATATCAATGGAAGACTCAAGAGACAACAAATGTAATTTTCCATCTTGAGTTTTTTGGATCCAGTAGGCATTGTTATTAAAGACCGTTGATATCCCTTTCTTCCCTTTTTTGAACTTATTTGTGGGAGGGTCTAGTTCATATTCGTTGTAATTACAGTCGATAACTGCAACATGATTATTGCGAGTCAAGGAAAGCCATTTCGTTTCATGGCCGGGGATGGTGACGGCAAATTGGTTTAAGATTTGTCCATTAAGATCGATCTCGTATACCGTCGGTTGATCCGGGTTATCGTAAACAAAGAACCTTTCCTGGAAAACAAGTAGATCCAGTGGATAAGAACAATTGTTTATGGATACAGCCCTGTAAAATTCTCCATCTGCAAATATGGCAATTCTTTTCTTTACACTATCTAAAATATAAAAATAGTCGCCCTGGGCAAAAAAACTCTTTGGCCCTTCTTTCTCTATTCCGGATATAATAACTCCTAATTCCGATGTTGCCGTGCCGTATGGAATAGAAAGACAAAGGGTTCCAGTATTCATTTGCCCTGTATTATTCAAGCTTTGCGGTGTCGAACAAGATATGCATACCAGCGCACAGATTATTGAAAATATTTTGAACTTTAGTTTTATTACCATTATTATTTCCTCATATCAAGTTATTTTCAGTTGTTTTTATTGTGGTATAAGTAACCCGGCTAATGCCGGGTTACAGATTAAAGTTCAGTATAAGACGATATCTTTCTTACCAAAACGATCTAAGTGAATAACCGCCACTGTTTAACCATGAATAGGTTCTTGAATAAATTTTGCATTTATCATCCCCCGAAGTGGTGGCTTCGGCAGATATAATACCAGTACCGTCAGTCTGCTCGCTAATAAAGAACAAGACATGAGTATTTGGTTCAATATAAATATCACATAGGCCTCTTTCCGATAATGAATGGGAATGACTATCTCCCCAAAGCGTCCATGTACCAGGTTTGGGATTGGAATATCCTAAACATGCTCCACAATAGCCTGCACAATCAAGACCAGCTGTTCCGGTTTTGTAGGAGCCGTTGCAGTAAACGTTCCCTGCAAATATCTGGTTATTCATTGCGTCCACATAATTACTCCATGAAGTCCCATCGCTGTGTCTATCCATTGCATCAAATCCGCCCCAACAGTAAGGGATGCCATATTTATTTTCGTTATATGCTGTCAACCAATCAGGCCTCATAGCGCCGGATGGTACAGGCTGGTAATTGTATTGTGCATAATACCAGTAACAATTGTCTATCGCCCAAGCACGATCATTAGTAGTCTGCCTTGAGTTAAAAGTTCTTAAAACAGAATTATCTCTTTCAGCATTTTCATTTTCACCCTGTAGCTGTTCTTGTGCAAAACTCAGTATATTACTATTAATAGAAGAACTAAGCCCAAGGTTTCGAAATTCGACCCCACTTTTCCCGGTTATCATTAAATATACATTTCCTTCTGGGGTTATATTAACCATTCGGATAGGTGTATAGTAATATTGTTCAATTGGAATTCGCGCCACACCTGAAAAAGTCCCATTCTTATCGTATTTTGTTACTGCAAATTCAACTGAAGTTTTTGAGGTGTTTGCCATATCTAATACTAGGACATAAACATTTTCATCTTTATCATAGCCTAATATTTCTACTCCGGATGATACACCTTGAGTATCTAAAGGAATGTCTATATTTGAATCTAATGATATAAGGTGGCGTTTTCCGTCTTTTCCTATTTGGCCATAATACCTTTGTGTATTGTATTTATTAGAAATACCTTTGGATGGGGTTTTTATAGTACCGCTTATACTATCGAGCTCATATTCATTATACGCACAATCGACAATGTATACGGACCCATTGCTGCCCACTGATAACCGTTTTAGAGAATTACGCGTGCGATCCAGAGAAGGAATTGACACAGTACACTTATTTATTAATTTGCCATCTAGACTAACCTGGTATACGATTGGATTATCTGGATCATCATAAATATAGAGTTGTGTTCCGTTGCATACGATGTCAAGTGGATAGTTACAGTAATCAATAAGTATTTCTTTGTCAAATTTGCCATCTGAATAGACTACTACTCTCTTTTTTACACTATCTAGGATATATATAGTACTATCCATAACTGCGAAACTCTTCGGCCCCTCTTTTTCAGTACCTTCAGTTAATTGACCAAGTTGTTCGTTTTCTGCTCCGTAAGAGATATAAATCTTGTTGTCATTTACTGCATTGACGGGCAAATAGCTAACTAACTGAACCAAAAAAATAAATAAAAATAAAAAAGTACACTTTTTAAAATTCATGTGATCCCCCCCAATCACAAAAACTTAGCTATTGTTAATTATTTTGACTAAAGATTGATATATCTATATAGCGTTTCAGCAGTTCAATCTTGGATTTCAGACCAGCAAAGCGATATCCTAGATTGATGGGGCCGCTATGTTGTAGAAAAAGACATTCACCTCCTTGTATATAAAATTGTTTGCACCTCCTCTCATCATGCTTTTCGTTTTTATTAACGATTTATCCCAAAATGAGTTTGCAAGGTAATTCTACCACAATTAAAGTAAATATTTACAATTGGTGCGCGAACTGCTTAAAATGAACCATGAACGGTTTTGTTAAGAACGCGAACGGCCGGAAATACGACATAAACGGGTAATATGTATCTTAAAAGGCGATTTTAATGATATTTTGGCGAAAAGGGACTACTATAGAGATAATGCTAAGAAAATCACAACCAGATATAATGACCATATCTTAGGAATGGAAAAGACGCCTCTTTTAGATATGCTACTGCAGCAACAGAAGCACCAGAAGCGTCCTCACAATAGCCATTGTATTGTAATTGTAGCGACCTATGAATTAATTTTGAACCTGATAAGGTTGTTTTTTTAAGGAAAAAGGAGCAGAATGTATGCTGCAATGGGCATTTGAAGGTGGTCGGTAGTCAAAAGAGGCTGCATCAACGGCCCAGTAGAATAAATCTAGTTGATCATACGTAGATTGATTTGCATGAAGTGTAAAACCGGATCCATCACGAACTACCAGAATCTTCTGGGGCCCGACAAACGCCATGTAATGAGGCTGTCCCCCCGTCCCACTGCGTCCCCCCCCCTATTACCTCTGGTTAGTGTTCTTTCACGCCAAAGATGAATTCCTTTTGGATGGTGAAGTTGGCCAGATATAATATGCCTTCGGCTATAATTTTGGCCACGATAATCTGAATGCCCCAGTAGGCAGAAAAGGCGTAGACAATGAGGGCGGAAATCGAGCCGGAGGCAATGACCAGCAGCAGGTATTTGAAAAAGGTCTTATAGACATTTTCCGTAGAATAAAACACGTATTTTCGCACCAGGGTGAAATTGACAAAGATGGCCACCATCCTGGCCAGATAGGTGCTTATTATTATGCTGTCGATAAGGGGGAAGGTCAGGATAAACACCGTATAGTCGATGCAGGCGGTGGCAAAGGATGAAAATACGTAGCGAAACAGGACAAAATAGATCTTTATGGAATCCAGCAGGGGATTAAAATGAGATTCGCTGTTCTCATCATAATAGATGGTCTCAATACTTACCTCTTTGATGTTTATGTTCCTGCGCTTGGATAGCAGCAGGGCCTCCATTTCAAATTCATAACGATTATAGACGATCTCCAATAATTCAGGGATAAAGTTCCGGGGTATGCCCCTTAGCCCCGTCTGAGTATCTCCCACCTTAATGCCAAAAAACAGGCTCAATACCGAGTTGGTCAGCATATTGCCAAATTTGCTGCGAAGAGGAACATCCTTATCGAAACTCCGCACGCCCAATACCAGGGAAGCGGGGTTTTGCAGCAAAGCCCGGCTGACCTCCAGGATGTTTGTCAATGAATGCTGTCCGTCGGCGTCGGCCGTTACCACTCCCGTGCAGTCGGGAAAAGTTCCGTAAATGTAGTCCAGGCCGAGCTTTAGCGCCGCGCCTTTGCCCAAATTGATCGAATGCGATAATAAAACCGTATTGGGAACCTGTTTTACCGCGTCAAAGATATGATTGAATTCGCCCGGACTCCCGTCATTTACCACTACTATCTTTAAAAAGGCCTCCCGCGCCAGTTCCTGGAGCAGATCGATCAATTTCTGGTTGGGCCGGTAGGCGGGAATAAGCACCACGATGTTCATTATTGGTTTCCTCGATTAATTTTAATGAAAGTATAAGCCCGGGAGTGAAAAATGACCGTAAACTTCCCTAAAGCGATGTTGGTCTTGATGTCATCCAGGATCAGGGGCTCGGAATTATCACTGACCAGGAGATAAGTAATGTCCGGTTTTTTAATATTGTCGGAGTAAACCGCGTATTCGTTTCCATACTGCTTGACAAAGAACTGGTAGCGATAATGATCCTTCAATTCGGGAAGGAATCCCATAATTATATAATCGGTCAAGATATTGCCTTGGATGCCGTTGCGCTCCTGGTACTCATAGAGCTGCTGGTTCAAGACCGGATCAAACAGGTTTTTCTCCAGGGTGGTCTGCCGGTCCTGCAGGCGGGAAGAACTCAGGTAGCCGTTTAAGACTAACAGGGCGGCGGCCAGACAAACGATTACCACGTAATTCTTCCGGCGGGGGTGCGCTATATATTGGGCCAACTGGTTTAAACCGGTCCCCACCCCCAGGGCCATAAAAGGCAGGGCCAAACTTATATTGCGTATGTCATAGGAGTAGAATAAACCCCAAATGGCCAGATAAGGAAAAGCGATGAGCCCAAGGATGAAACGGCTGTTTTTCTCGCGCAAGGCCGGCAGTAAGGCCAAAAATAGCAGTAAGAGCATTATCTTGCCCCGCAGTGCCTGTCCCAACAGCTGAACCGCATCGAGCAGCCTCTGAGCCAGCCCCTTGCCATGGAAGATGGTATTGGTGACAAAATTGATTTCTGATTTATCCAATCCGGCGTTAATTTTGATCTGAATGTATAGATAAAAAGGGATGACAATCAGACATGCCAGGCCTGCAAACCAGGCCAGAAGTTTGGTTTGGTCAGCCCGGGAAAAATCCGCTCGTGGTTTAAGGACCAAAAGATAAGCCAGGATAGGATATAAGGCCAGTATATACAATCCGGCCTGTTTGGTAACGGCACCGCCGCAGCTGAAAACGGCCCCCAAAAGGAGATAGCTGCCCAGTTCCTTTTTGTCGGTTATTTCCTGGGCGGCGAGGAGGCAGCATATCGAGAGGAAGGCGAAAAAAGCCACCGGGATATCGGCGTAGCCTTCCGCGATCAGACCTCCGTAAATCTGGCGGAAAAGCACTGCTCCCACGGGTATGCTCAGCAAATAAGCCCTGGACTTTTTGGTTATGCCCAGGTCCAGCATAATGAGTAAAATATTCAGGAAAAACAGGGGCATAATTGCTTTGGGAAACAGCTGCAGGGGCTGGTTGATAAACACATAAGCAATCGACCAGTTGGCGGGCAGAAGCTGCGGGTAGTGCTGAACCTTGCTGGGGAGCTCTTGATGAAACCAGTCAACTGCCCAGCGGTTCCAGGATATGACAGCATCCCAGCCGTTGAATATACTGCCCAGGTGGCGGCAAAAGACGGTAAGCCCCCACAGGACACCCAGCAGGGCCAGCGCGATCAAGGCCAGGTTGAGAAGATTCATAATTATGTTAAGCAGCCGGGAAGAGTCGTTTTCAGGATCATAAGTCGTGAAAAAGGGCCGGAAAGCCTGCTCAACCGAGGCCAGGCCCGATGTGACAGAATTGGCCAGCGACCCGTTTACAAAGTGCATGATGGGGCCCCGGTACAATTTCCAGAGCAGAATCAGTTCAGCAACAAAAATGAAGCTCAATACATAGCGATTGTACAGGCCGGTGCTGGTCAAGACCAGCACGCCGCAGTAATTGGCGGTAAGGCTTAAACCAAACGAATAAACCAGCGTTCTCACAAGGCCGGTTTTAATTTTAACCAGACCCAACAACAAAATGCCGGGTAAAAAGATGATCTGAACTATAGATAAGAACCCCAGTAAAAACACAAAAGAACACCTTTCTTTTCCAGCCGGTTTAGGGGGAATTCATTAGGAGTATAACATATTTTGGCCCACATATCTCCTCATGCCGAAATATGGAGAAGGTTCGATAAAGTATTAATAAGGGAGGATATAATGAGCGTTAAGATTGCCGCGTCGCTTTGCTCCTCGCAATGACAAGCCACGCCTTCGGCTCGCAATGACAACTAATCTATATTGGGTCATTGTGAGGAGCGAGGCGACGCGGCAATCTAAAGCCTTGTATCACGATT
>JBDKUD010000042.1:0-3985 GCA_039679805.1 Syntrophomonas sp.
ATTACTATTGCAGCAATCAGCGCACCGGTAAATCCTGCTACAGTTATTCCCGGCAGCAGATATCCAACCAGCATCAAGACCAAAGCGGACACTACAAAACGTACAATGGTTCCAATCATTATGCGATGACCTCCCTTCACTTTAGAATGCTAACTCGATCAGTCTAAAATCTATTGCTTTCTTATCATTGCTAAAAATGCTGAAAACTATGCAAGTAAAATTCATTTCTATGATATTTCAAATATTTATTGGCACAATCCACTACCAGATATGTTTTTATGAGTTTTATTTTTCTATTTAAAGGAATATTATCCGGTTTGGCGAAGAATTATGCAAATAGCTGTTTGAGGTGTCTTATGCTGGCCACATTAAATACCCTGGTTTTAACCGGAATTGAAGCCAGGCCTGTAAAAGTTGAAGTAGATATCCAGAATGGACTTCCCACCTTGGATCTGGTCGGCCTGGCCTCCCAGGCCACCCGCGAAGCCCGGGAAAGAGTCCGCTCAGCCATAAAGAACTCGGGCTTCGACTTTCCCAACCGAAAAATTATAGTAAACCTGGCTCCAGCCGATATTAAGAAGGAAGGCAGTCATTTCGACCTGGCAATTGCCCTGGGCATACTTATAGCTTCCGGACAAATAGAAGGTCCGGGTGAGAAAAATCGCTATTTTGCGGGTGAATTGTCTCTGGATGGCAGCTTGCGAGGAGTACCGGGGATACTGCCCATGGCCTTGGAGTTGATGAAAACCGATGATGATAAATGTTTTGTAGTACCCGAGGCCAACCGCCAGGAATCCGGTTTGGTTAGTGAAGTCCATTCCCTGACTGCCAATAACCTTCAGGAAGTTTGTGAATACCTGCGGGGCAACTCGGCTCTGGAATCAATAAACCCGACCGCTTATGCCGGGTTAACCAGTTCCGATACCATCCCTGACTTCGCCGATGTCCAAGGCCAGGAAATGGCCAAAAGAGCTTTGCTGGTCACTGCGGCCGGTTTGCATAACCTGCTTTTGATCGGGCCTCCGGGCGGCGGCAAGACCATGCTGGCCCGCCGTGTTCCCGGCATCATGCCGGAGATGAGCCGGGAAGAAGTCCTGGAAACCACCCGCATCTATTCGGTAGCCGGACTCTTGAACCCGGATTACCCATTGGTCGATGTCCGCCCCTTCCGGGCGCCCCATAAGAACGCTTCATCCGCCAGTGTCATCGGAGGCGGAAAAATACCCCGCCCCGGCGAAATCAGCCTGGCCCAAAACGGGGTCCTGTTCCTTGATGAATTCCCCGAGTTCAACCGCGACCTCTTGGAAGCTCTGCGCCAGCCGCTCGAAGATAAAATCGTTACTATAGCCCGCGCTCATGCTACCCACACCTATCCGGCTAATTTTTCGCTGATCGCCAGTATGAATCCGTGCGTCTGTGGGTTTTATGGGTCAGATGTAGAATGTACCTGTACTCCCCTGCAAATTCAAAAATATCTGAGCCGCATCAGCGGCCCGCTTCTGGACCGGATGGATTTGCATGTGGAAGTTCCGCGGGTAAACATCGAACAGCTTCGGGATAGATCAAATGGTGAAAGCTCGGCGGCCATGCGGGAAAAAGTAACCCGGGCCAGGGAAATCCAGCAAAACCGTTTTGCCCGGTATAAGATCAGCTTGAATTCACAGATGCGGCCCGCCGATGTGAAAAAATTCTGCCGCCTGGATGAGGAATCGGAAAGGCTTTTAAAAAATGTCTTCGACCGGCTGAAGATGAGCGCCCGCGCCCATGACCGAATTCTCAAAGTCGCCCGCACCATTGCCGACCTGGAACCATCAGAAAACATCAAAATGAAGCACCTGGCCGAAGCCTTGCAGTACAGGAGCCTCGACCGGAAGTACTGGAAGAGCTGAGAAAATAGAACAAATTTTTTCATAGTTATAATTCTCCAATTATTTTTGCTACAATAACTATTAAGCTTACTACGCTTAGGGAGGCTAAACATGGGTTAAGTTAATTAATTATTCTTGAGGCATATTATGCCTTCTGCCAGAAATCCCTGTAATGTGGGGACAAATATAATTGCTTTAAGTATTTTGTCCACTAAGCTTTTAGAGGTAATATTAAAGTATTGCTTTTGATAATGAAAACGGTCAGATACTCAGGTTAGTAGTTCGAATTACCATTGAAATGAAAAACGAGTAATGATCGGTGGAATTATTGTTGTCTGGTTAAGGCAAGGTGCACCGGGATATTAAATTTATAAGGAATATATTTCGATACCGAACATGACGAGTGGATGGGAGAGATAGCCAATAACGTGGATATTAAGCCAGAGTAGATAAAATCGTTCTAGAGATGCTAAGGGGGTTAGTGAGTAAATGACGAAGTTGAGATAATAGAAGTTGAGATAATATTAGAAACCATTAGAGAAAGTGATGAATAAATAAAAAGTTTTCTCTCTGGGAGCAAACATATAAATTACTAGAATAACTCTCAAAATTGTATTGAAGAAATTCTAATAATACTAAAGGGTGATTACAATTAACAAAGCTATCTTAAATACAGACTATTATAAAAATACCATAGCACGCCAGTTTGTGGAATACATTGAGAAAAATATAAATGGTATTGAAGATGCTACATTATATTATGGGTACCCTGTTGTAAGGGAACTTGATGAAGAAATGATTTCCGCCGACATAACAATTGTAAGTCCCAATCATGGTTTATTGATATTTAAATGTGATGCACTTACAAAAATTCGAGATAACGAAGATGATATACTAAATTACCAAATATCTAGGCTTGAAGATATTATTTTTTCAAGGTTAATTAAAAGTCCTCATAAGAACCTAAAAGCTGGTAAAAGACAACTATCTTTTAATTTTGAGACTTGCTTATATCTACCTTATCTATCGAAAGATATCAGTCACGATTCTTTTGAAAGCACAGTTATTGTTGACAATAGTGGTATTATCAAGTTCTTTAGTGAAAGATCCAATAAAAAACTTGATAACGAAGTAATTACAGCAATATTTTCAATTCTTGATGCTACAACTGGAATAATAAGACCTAAAGAAAGAATAATACCTAAAGATGATATATGTTCAAAAGCATATTTATTAAAAAAATTAGAAGAAGAAATAGCATTATTTGATGAACAGCAAAAATATGCCGCTTTGTCACAACTAAATGGTCCGCAGAGAATTAGAGGTTTAGCAGGGTCAGGTAAGACAATTATTTTATGTATAAAAGCTGCTTTTCTTCATCTTAAATATCCAGACAAAAAAATTCTTTACACCTTTATGACACGGAGCCTTTATGATTATATTCAGGTTCTAATTACCAGATTTTATAAGTTACTAGGTGACGGAAATTTACCGGATTTTGAAGAGTCAATTCATATTAGACATGCATGGGGAGGACACAATTTACCAGGAGTTTATTTTGATACTTGTTTAGAAAATTCCGTTGAACCAATCAATTTTAATAAAGCAAAACTTAATTCTGACCGAAACGATGTATTCGATTATGTTTGTAATCAGTTAATTATTGAGCGTAATGGCAAATTAAAAAAAGAATACGATTATGTGTTAATAGATGAAGGGCAAGATTTTAAACCAAGATTTTATCAAATTTGTCGTGCAATAGTGAATGATGACTGTTTAGTTTGGGCTTACGATGAACTTCAGAATATATTTAATATAAATCTACAAGATACTGTTAATACGTTTAAAAACGAATTTGGGGCACAAGGAATAAATTTGGCCGAACTCCAGAAGAACCATCCAGAAATTGAAAATGATATTGTTTTATCTAAATGTTATAGAAATCCTTTAGAAATATTAGTAACAGCTCATTCTATAGGCTTCGGTATATATAGCGACCAGCTTATTCAATCTCTTGAAAACAATGCACACTGGCAGGATCTTGGGTATGAAGTATTAAGTGGTAACTGTCAAGATGGCGATGAAATGGTGATCAAGCGTCCACCAAAGAATAGCCC
>JBDKUD010000370.1:0-1996 GCA_039679805.1 Syntrophomonas sp.
ATCAGCCTTCGGGGTGGCGGCTTTGGTACTATAAACGAAATAAGCACGAAGTATATTTGTTGCTATAGATTTCGTCCATAGGAGAGATGAACAACGTATATTTTACTTCCGGCTTCCAACGGCCTACAATGTAATTGAAAGATAGATCATCTTTCACTCGGTATTTCAGAGCAAATGGGCGGGGCGATGGTATGGAAATCATCCACTTGGTTTATTTTGTCGAGGTCGCTAGACAAGAAAGTTTTACAAAAGCGTCTGAAGTCTTATATGTATCACAGTCTACCATCAGTAAGCTCATTAAAAATTTGGAAAATGAACTGGGCGTTGCTCTGTTTCATCGCGGGCCGAAAAAAATCAGACTTACCGATGCTGGTATTGTGCTTTACAAAAAGGCGGAAATTATTTTAGCTACCTTGGACAGTATTCATACGGAACTGTATGCTTTAGCCGGTACGCCAAGCGGGAATTTAAAAATTGGCATTCCGCCAATGGTTGAAATTCTCTTTTCCGAGGTCATTGCTAAATTTAATGTTCTTTATCCACAAATTACAATTGATCTGATAGAATACGGCGCAAGAAATGTCGAAAATGGGATTGTGGATGGTACGTTGGATGTCGGTATTGTTATTTTGCCAATAAAAACTAATGTGGAGCTGGAAATTGCTTCTTTAATCAAGGACCCATTGATGCTGATTCTTCATCCGGAACACCCTATGGCAAATCAGACACTTATCGATATGAACGATTTGCAGCATGAATCCTTTGTGCTATACCGGGAAGATTTTGCTCTGAGAGAACATATTCTAGATAAATGCAAAGAACTCGGCTTTGCGCCCAAGGTCGTATGCGAGACAGCACAATGGGATTTTATGGTAGATTTAGTTGCTTCGAAATTAGCTGTAGCTTTTTTACCTGCTAAGGTGTGCGACAAAATAGTTTCGAAACAGATTAAAGCTATTCCTATCAAGAATGATATAAAGCCGTGGCATGTAGCATTGGCCTGGAAGAATAATACCTATCTTTCTTACGCCACAAAAGCATGGCTGCATCATACTTTTAAAATGTTTGGAATCTCCCCAAAATCATAAAGGAGGAATTTGTATGGAAAACAGTATGAGTATGAGATTGTCGGGTAGTAAGTTGAGGAAGAATACGATAGAGGATGATATAGTCAGAAGAGGATGGTCAGTAGCTTTTGGCATGGCATTACTAGGAATCGGAATTCTCTTTGTCCTCGCTCTGGGATCCATCATTTTATTCTAAAAATTAGTGGTTATTATTAAAATCGAAGACAAACTTAATTTGAGTTGGCGATACGATTCCACCGTTCCCTTGTCCTGCGTTAAAATTGGTCGCGTGGCGTACAAAAAACAATCCAAAACAGCAACAAATAGAAGCATCCATAATCTACAAACTCATATAAATTATGGATGCTTATTATTTTCACTTGCTTAATCAGAGTGAACCAAAAATATTTCGATTATAGGTAATTGTATGTTGGGGCATATTCGTCATTTCAGTCCCGCTTTATTTGAGAAGTTCAAGTACCTCTTCAACTATAATATCAGAGAAAAAATCTTGTAATTTTTCACCAGTTTCTTTAGTAGAGACTCGAGGATCGCCAAAATATGCCAAAGGGGCACCCATATCAGCAAAACTATCTTTACCGGCAGCGATGTTTTCGAAAAGATGCTCTCCCTCCCAGTTGGGTTCCAGCTTGCTTAATGCTTCCATTTCCACCAATTCAGGATATTTCAGAAGCATAAAGGAAGTTTCGATTTCACCAGAATGAAAATCCCATTCGGGGTGTGCACCATTGCATATTGTGCCTAATTGGGGTAATCCTTTTCCAAACCAATCCGAAATCATACCGTTTATTTGTTCATTTTTTTTCGAGGCCTTTCTAATTCCTTCCCTCATTGCTTCACCATTTTTAGGTTCGGCATGACCACTTATTATTATTAATTGGTTAAAACCCCATTTTGCTAAGCTTACT
>JBDKUD010000244.1:0-14050 GCA_039679805.1 Syntrophomonas sp.
CGGCCGCTATCCTTATGCACCTTGAATTGCAGGTGATAATTGGATATTTTCATAGCTTCGTTCATAACGTTGGCAGCATTTTGCAGGTCCTCTTCGCTAATGCGTTTCACCTGTTTTAAGTGTTCAACTCCTAATTTGGTTGGTTGCTCCTTAGTAATTGCTTCATTAGCCACCTGTTGCTTGCCAGCCTCGCTTTTGACGGGGCCATAGTCTGCGGCAATCCCTTGCCCTGCTACTTTCATCCGTGTCGCCCCCTGTTAAAAAGTAAAACTTATCCACTTGTGGTTTATATATCGCAATTTTCTAGTAGTAACTTTAGCTAAATTTTATGAAGCATTATATATATTTAAACACCGCTCCAGT
Organism: Syntrophomonas sp.; assembly: GCA_039679805.1. GTDB lineage: Bacteria > Bacillota > Syntrophomonadia > Syntrophomonadales > Syntrophomonadaceae > JBDKUD01. The sequence goes on from JBDKUD010000244.1 coordinate 364, forward strand.
TCAATTTTCCATTTTTTAAATCCGGGCAACAGCAAAAACTGCATATCTGCTTTGGATTTTTCTATGTCATCCTGTTTATAAGCAGTAGTCATATCCTCCATAATATTAATAAGCTGGTCAGTAAGTGATAGCAACTGGTTTTCAGGTAATTCTGAAATTATAGGTTCTAAAGAGTTGTTAATAGAGTAAAAGGCCCGGGTAATATCTTCAAAAAGATACATGGTATCTGCCAAGTGCCCTTCCCTCAATCTATTGCGGATATGTTCCAATCCTTCCAGAATAGTCGATAATAAATCCACTATCCCGCTGGTTACTTCATTATTCGGCATAGTATCTATCCTTTCCAAAGAAATTCAACACAGATTAACACAGATTTGATTATGAAGGACACAGATTATTAATCTGTATAAATACCAGAGTAATACTAATTTTCATACATGATTGTGTCCTACGAGCATAAGGGGTAACACAGAATTTATAATAAATTAGTTTTAATGGTAATCTTTCCAACCTCGTTGTGTATGAAAAAATCTGCTTGTTTTAACATATATATTTAATCGAACACCGTATGCAAATACTTTATACCCAATCAGTGTCAATCCAATAAAATCTGTGTGCGACGAAGTCGCCTGTGTTGAATTATTTCCCTTAACCGGGGAAAGCCTCCCGGGATATTCCCGCGAGGCTCTTCCTTTTGCCAAATTGTCCGGATTTACCTAACCCAGTACATCCATCCGGTTTCCCAGGTGGGGGTTGACGGATTTCTCCATGGCCTGAGTGTTGGCTTTCATCATATCAAGCAGTGCTTGTGAAGAATCACTGGCGGTGTCCAGGGACTTTTTCAAAGTGCTCATAGCAACTGTCTGTTGCAATTGGGCAGTTTGCATGGCCATGGCAGAACCGGCGATAGCAGCTGTATCCATATGATGCCCCCCTTTCTACTTATACTATTAAGAGCCAGACCTAGATAATACACAGCGGAGAATAAATTCTCCGCACATGTTCAAATCCACTCTTAATTTTTCATTCTTGCCAAGTTTATTCTAACAAGGGTGCAACCGCTCCTGATAATTGCCCGGTCTGAGCTTCCAGGGCACTGGATGGCTGAGTTAGGATATTATGGCGGGTATAATCCAGCACCTCTCGTACCTGGATGGCGTCGCGCAGGGGAGATTCGGCTGCTTTAATATTCTCAGCAGCAGTTAGCTTTTTAGCATCTATAGCAACTATATCGGGATTAACGATCAAATTATTTTCGTTATTTTTTTCTCCAGTTAATACTGAATTCTCACGGCTCTGCCGGTTGTGTACATTCATACTACCGTTTAATGCCTGTAAATCAGAATTAATAATCATAGTCAATGACCTCCTGCCCTGTTAAAGAATTCCTAATCCATATTTTTATTATAACGTCTGACTAAATTTTACGATACAGATTTTTATTGAATGAAATTGGTTACTGTACACTCTGGTTCTATCAAGGCCCGACCCTTATCAAACTCGCCGCAGAATACTAATGAACCATCGATATTATATAGTATCCCCGTACCATGAGCTCTTCCCTGGCAAAATCCGCCGCTGTACATTAAATTACCGTTTTCATAATATAATTTTCCCTGGCCATGTTGCCGGCCATTAAATTCACCTTCATACATTAAGTGCCCATCCGGGTAATAGACTCGACCGCTGCCAAAATACAGACCGTTCTTGATTCCTCCTTCATAAGCCAGGGTTCCATCCCACCGGTATTCTTTATAATCCATGTACATTACGCTGCCCCCTTAATATATGAATTAATTACTACTTCAATAACTGCAAAACTGATTGCGGCAGCTGATTAGCCTGGGCCAGCATAGCCGTGGAGGCTTGTGTAAGGATATTATACTTGGTAAAATTGAGCATCTCCTTGGCCATATCCACATCGCGGATACGGGATTCAGCGGCTGTCAAGTTCTCTGCCGTAACGGATAGGTTGTTAGCCGTATGGTCCAGTCGGTTTTGGATAGCCCCTAGTTTGGAACGTTCGGCCGATACCTTGGCGATAGCACTGTCTACCCTGGCCAGAGCCTGATTAGCCAGGTAATTGTTAGCCACCTGATAATTATCCATTCCCAGCGAGCGTACACTCATATTGCCAATAGCTGCCATAACATCCTGCTGCTGATTGGCCCCGACCTGAAATATCATGGAATTGTCGGCTATATGTACGAAAGTTTCCTCGGCATTGGAGGCACCCCCGGTAAATACATAATTTTTGGTGCTGCTGTCCCATTTCACCTTAAGCCCGGTGGCTGCATCGAACTGTACATCTACATTGTCATGAATGACTCCCACCAGATTATTATCAGCAATGACTACATTTTTGGCTATTACTGACCCATCATGAGCATTGGTCACGTCGACTGTAAAGCTATTGCTCTGCGATTCCTGTACCGTCATCAGCCCCAAAGCATTTATAACCTGGTCATCACCAACAATAACCATTTCCCCATCTTTACCCGGCATAGCCGTACGAATCAAAAATGTCCCCGGAACCGTCTCAAAGCCGCTGGCATCAGCAGGCCGGGTAACATAAGATACAAAATTTTCATCCAGAGGAGGTCCTCCTACAATGTTTGACTGACCCAGCCCATCGGGGGGATCATTCTTAATGGCGTTATTCAATTTTTCTTTTAGTGTACTAATGGTATCGGCGCTGGTTACCACTACATTAACCTTTTGTCCGTTACCCTGTACTATGGTAATAGTCTTGGGATTTTCCAGAATAAAGTTCCCATTGGCATCCCAGAATTTATCAATATCGTTGAGTTTGGTATTAACGCCGGCTACCTGCCCCATGCCTTCCGTATAATTAAAGGTAGCCCGGTCAACGCCGGCCCCTGAAGTAGCCCAACCATCTGCGGGGACATTTAATTTGATAGTACCATTATAAGAAGTTCCGGCTAAATCGGAATTATAATTGGCATTCTGATTAGCAGTAGCTACTGTTTGATATAGTGAGTAGAAGTTTATATCCGGATTGGAATTATTAAGCTTGTCACTATCGAATACCCAACCGGAAACAAGACTCTGTTCAGCTGCGGTACTGGTTCCGTAAAGTTTTCCGGTTATATCTAATTGATCATAAACAGCAGGAGCCGCTGCGGTCGCTGCCTTGATATTTAAAACCGTCTTGTCACCTACGGTTAATCCGGCAGCACTGCCACCAGCAGCAACACTAATACTTTGACCGGTATTACTGGTCCCGTCATTAATTGCTATGGTATAGGCTCCAGTAACATTAGTAACTGTTTGGGAAAAGGTACCGGTTAAATAACTATTTGCCGAGCTCGGATCACGGTTATAAGCATGGTAGGAAATCTGATAGGTAACCTGATTGCCGCTTACAGCTTTTACCTCTGCCATTAGAGAAATATTATAAGCATTAGTAGCATCTGCCAAAGTCAAATCACCATCCGCATCATTGCCGAAAACACTTAAAGCGGTTGAGCCGCCGCTAAAATAGTTCTGGGTAGCCCCGGTGTTTATAGTTGCATTAGCCGTACCCGGAGAAGCCGCAGCTGTTGTTTGGATATTATATGTACCCATTTGCAGATTTTTGGCATCCAAACTGTCTAGTTCAGTTTTGCCCAGGTTAATATCAAATACTTGACCGCCGCTGCGGTTAATTTTGAAAATATCGGTTTTCTGAATTTGGTTCTTCCCGGGCGTTGCCGTTATATTTATCTTATAGTTGCCGCCCCCTAAAACCCGGCGACCGGCTTCATCAGTGTCTCTCAGGCCCCCACGCATAAAAATACGGGTGGTTGTTTTATCAGTTGCTACCAAGGCTGCACTGGTGCCATCCAGTAGGTTCTTGGCATTAAATTGGGTTGTGGACGCTATACGATCCATCTCATCTTTTAACAAGTCAATTTCCCGTTGAATTTCTATACGGTCGTTAGAAGTATATGTATCATTAGCTGCCTCTACGGTTAACTCCCTGATTCTTTGCAGAATGGAATGATCTTCGGATAAAGCACCTTCAGCCGTCTGAATCAAAGAAATTCCATCCTGTACATTACGGTTGGCCTGTTGCAGTCCATTTATCTGGGATCTCATTTTTTCTGATATGGCTAAACCCGCAGCATCATCAGCCGCCCGGTTAATGCGCAGACCGGAAGATAATTTTTCCAGAGCTTTGCTAACTCCCTGGTTATTGCTGCTAAGTCTGCTGTAGGTATTTAACGCCGCAATATTATGGTTGATAATCATGCAATATTAACCTCCTTATCACTAGTAACGATTAAGTCCGTTGAATCGTCTGTTCTTCCCTGATTTAATGTTTTGATAAGCATTCCTCCTTGATTCGTTTTTGTGTAATTCGAATAAGAAGAAATAGATAAGGAGAGTTAAATATTAATGCTAATGTGCACATAGAAATGCAATAGAGGCAGGCATTTCAGTCAATCAATGCCTGAAGAGCTTCTCGTGAAGAGTCCGGCTCTTGTCTTTCTCCATTTATCCATTTATTCCTATTTGTATATTTTTATCGTATTGTGGCGAGAAATACTTTAATAAAATTAAAACCGGGATATTTATCCCGGCACTGCAATAGCTAAAACTTGGGCATATACTAAGCTTAACTTACCGCTATCGCTTTTTTCACATGTTCGATAACATAATTCTGTTCATTCCTGCTTAATCCCGGATAAATAGGTAAACTTATTTCCCGAGAGTAAAAATCTTCGGCTACTGGAAAATCACCTGGCTTATAGCCGAAATGGCGCTGGTAATAAGGCTGCAGATGTACGGGAATATAATGCACTTGGACGCCGATGTTTTGTAAACGCAAATAATTAAACAAATCACGTCGATTTACCCCTGGTGCTAGCAATGCAGGATATAAATGATAGGCATGTAAAGAATCCTGGCCTGGATGAGGAGGAGTATTAATCCACTCCACATTTCTAAAAGCTTCATCATAAATACCAGCTATCCGTTGTCGTTCCTGTAAGAATCCCGTTAATTTGTTCAATTGGGACAGCCCCAGAGCACACTGAATATCAGTAATACGGAAATTATAACCCAGATCCTGCATTTCGTAATACCACGGACCGTCATTACTTTCCCATAAACTCTCATCCTTCTCTATCCCGTGACTGCGGAAAAGCTTTAGCCGATGATAATATTCAGGATTATTGCAAACAATCATCCCGCCTTCGCCAGTGGTAATATGTTTAACCGGATGGAAACTGAACATGGTCATATCAGCTTCCCGGCCTACGGGGATATCATATCGCCTCGCACTCAAGGCATGAGCTGCATCTTCAATAACAACCAGATGATGCCGCTCAGCTATCTCCCGAATACGCCTCATATCTACCGGATAGCCAGCATAATCTACAGGAATAATTACCCTGGTTTTGTCAGTAATAGCTTCTTCAATCTTATTTATATCAATACAATAGGTATTTTCATCCATATCCACAAAAACCGGCCTGGCTCCCAGGTAAACAGCCGAATTAGTACTAGCCACAAAAGTAACCGGTGAGCTTATCACCTCATCTCCCGACTCTACCCCAGCTGCAAACATAGTTGCATGCAATGCCGAAGTCCCACTGTTAAAGGACACCGCATATCTGGCACCACAGCATTCGGCCACTCGGGCCTCAAACTCTTCTACACGCGGCCCCTGGGTAATCCAATCCGATTGTAATGCCTTTACTACTTCGTTGATATCATCCTGATCTATATTTTGCCGACCATAAGGTATAAACTTGCTCATAAGCTATCTCCCTCTTAATAAAACACTACTTCTATTTGCTCGACTCTTATCCAGAATAACTTACTTCCTTTTATGAATTAGGGAACAATTGAAAATTAGCAAAAATCATCAGTGTTGAAATTAGATATTCCTAATCCATTCGCGGGTCCGCTTAAGTCCTTCCTCCAAGCTGACCAGCGGTCCCCAGCCCAGGAGTCCTCGGGCCTTTTCATAATTGCATAATAGCTTCTGAATCTCACTCTGGGAGTGGATATGAGGCACATGCTTTATTATCTCTGGGTTACCGCATACCAATAATGCAAGGTCGTTAATAGAAATATCTTGACCCAACCCGGCATTTAAAATCTGCCCATTCGCCCGGCGGTCCATACCGGCCTGGATGACAAACCGTGCACAGTCTTCCACATATAATAAATCCCTGGTCTGAGTACCGTCTCCATAAATATTCAACTCTGCCCCTTCCAGATCTCGCTTAATAAAAATAGCCACTACTCCGCCTTCACCGGAAGATTTCTGGAACGGTCCATATGTATTAAACGGTCTTACTACCACGGTTGGCAGCCCATAAGCATAATAATATGACAATGTTAATGCTTCCCCGGAAAGCTTGCTGGCCGCATAAGGTGAAGCCGGTTTTACCGGATGAGTCTCAGTAATCCCCCCGGCATCATTACTTCTTTCGTATACCATACAGGTAGACATGAACACCATCTTTATCCCCTGCCGGCGGCATTCTTCCAAAATATTAAACGTACCCACGGCATCATTATTGAATGTAGTCCAGGGATCGTCGATGGAATCCTGCACATTAATGCTGGCTGCCAGGTGATAAACCAGGTCAAAACCTATCTTAAAAAGGCTGCTCAGCTCGTTTCGGTCCTTAATATCCCCCTTAATAAAAGAAAAGCCTATTAGGCCTTCAAACTCTTTTATATTTTGCATCTGTCCATTAGAAAGATCATCGAAGGCAGTTACCCTATGTCCATCGTCCAGTAGCTTCTTAACTACCCATCGGCCGATAAACCCTGCCCCCCCGGTTACCAGAATATTCAAATATACCGACCTCCTAATCTATTATAACGGGCAGCGTTCTACCATACCCGTAAGCATTTGCTTAACTTGTCCCAAACTCATAATTTCTTCATTTGCCGAACTGTATACTCCACAGGCAGCACGTTTGATGCCGGCATATCGGTCACAATATTTACTATTTTCATAATTAAACGGAAGTATTACAAATAAGTCATCATTTTCCAATGCCCGTGCACTTTCTTCCTCACTCATCAATTCTTCATACATTTTCTCACCGGGTCTGAGCCCAATAGTCTTAATTTCGACCTCTTTGCCCGAAAGTTCTGCCACCGCCTTCGCTAAATCGCCAATACTAACCACCGGCATTTTAAAAACAAAGGTCTCTCCCCCACAGGACATCTTAAGGGATTGAAGAATCAATTCCACTGCCCGATCTACTTTCATTACAAAGCGAGTCATATCCGAATTAGTTACTGTTACCGGCTCTCCATTAAAAACCTGCCGTTTAAACAGAGGTACCACCGACCCCCGGCTATTCAGAATATTTCCAAAACGTACCGATATAAATTTTATTGATCGAGGTCCTTTCCACTGATCCGCTGAAGAGATCAGTCTTTCTGCCAGCAATTTGCTGGCCCCCATGGTATTAGTTGGACAGGCAGCTTTATCAGTACTGGCATAAACTACTGCAGAAACGTTGGATTGAATGGCACAATCAATCACATTCTGAGTACCAATAACATTAGTCTTAACCGCCTCAGAAGGGTTATACTCACAGGCCGGTACATGCTTTAAGGCGGCCAAGTGGAAAACAATATCAATACCCTCCATCGCCCGTAATAAACGTTCCCGGTCACGAACATCACCTAATAAAAAACGTATATTATTAACAGTTCTATTAGGACAATATTTGAGTTCCATTGCATACTGCTTATGTTCATCTCGGGAAAATACCCGAACTACTTCCGGCTCTAATTCCAATAACTTTGTCACCAGTTTTTGCCCGACCGTCCCAGTGCCTCCAGTAACAAGAATCTTTTTACCCCTTATCATCTCTTTCATAATCTCGTCTCCCCACGCTGTATAACCGCTACTCGTTCCATTCCCCGCCGGTCTATGGCGGAGTGCCTTCGAGTTATCAGCCCTTCTGACCTTATAATCATTTAACAATCTATCCAGTGCCTGGCGAATAATTCTGTATACTTATGATATAGCCCAGGTTTACTGCATCTCGCGCTCTGCCTTTATTGCCAGCATCTTAATTACTCAGCAACAATTACAAAACATCTAAACCTCGTTGTAATTTCGTCCTACCAGCAACTTAATAGATATATCGCATTATCTTATGAATTTCTTTATATTTCTTGAAGTTCCCCCAAAAAAAACTTTAACTCTCTCTTTGCAAGTTTTTGAGCTAAAGCCAACTCCCTTGTTAATATTTGCCCCTGTGTTAATGGTAAGTTATAGCCCGGTACTACCGGTATGATACCTATTTTATAATTCTTTTTCTAGTCATTTTTATTTATATCACTAATCATTTCCCATGCGAAAGGAGTTCCTCTCTTTACTTCAAAGGAGAATTTCTTACCACATATTTGGTTAATAAACTTGGGACTAATTCCATATCCAGGTCTAATGGATCTAACATTTTTATTTGTAATTTCTTCACCCTCACGAACATCTTGAACAACAAATAATGACCTGGCGAATTCTCTAGTCTTTTTCTTTTTCTCATCCATATCATATGTTGCCTGACCAATAATGCGTTCTACCCTTCTGATTTCCGAAACCATTTCTTTAAATTCTTCAATATCCATGGAAAAGCTTGCATCTGGTCCACCTATTTTCCGATCCATGATAAAATGTTTTTCTATCACGGATGCTTGCATTGCCGCTGCAATTACTGCTACTTCATGCCCCATTGTATGATCAGATAATCCTACTTTTACTTGGAAACGCTTTTTCATGTCCTGCATAACCAAAAGATTTGCATCCTCAGGTTTAGCTGGATATTGGGAGGTACATTGCAACAAGGTAATATCGCTATTTCCTTGTCTTCTACATGCTTCTACTGCTTCATATATGTCTTCCAATATCGCAATACCAACAGATATTATGATAGGCTTTCCTTTTGAAGCCACATATTCAATGAGTGGAATATCTGTTATCTCAGGAGAGGCAATTTTATATCTTCTTACATTTAATTCCTCAAGTAAGTCTACTGCTGTATTATCGAAAGGAGTTGAGAAAATTTCTATTCCGACTTCCTTTGCGTATATAAATAACTCTTTGTGCCATTCCCATGGAGTATAAGCTTCCTGATATAGTTTATACAAAGTGGCGCCATCCCAGATGGTTCCGTGAGCAATCCTGAAGAACTCGTTATCACAATCTATAGTAATGGTATCTGCAGTATAGGTTTGAATCTTTACGGCATCTGCTCCAGCTTCTTTGGCTGCCTTTATTGTCTGTTTAGCAATATTAATATCATGTCCATGATTTGCTGATATTTCAGCTATTATTTCAACTCTGTTTTCCATAACTTTCTTCCTTCTACATTTTATTTATAAACACCGGGCACTTCAGTTTTACTTCACTTTTCATCATTTAGTTCAGTCAGTGCTTCTAATTTCATTTCATTCCAAGAGGTCCACTTCCCGGTTCCGCTTAAAACGCATTTTCTGGTATGCTCTGGTCCAATATTCATAAGTGCATCTAATATTGATAAATATGGAATAAAGTCATTTTTTGAACCAACTTGCTCATATGGCACCGGTTGATGATTCTGTAAAATAACTGCTATATCTGGGAGGGGGAACACCTTGTCTTCTAGCATATAATTAAAAGAGCCCCTGGCACAAAAGTAAGTTTTCGCACCGCACCAATGAAGCAATTCTGCAACCCGTTCAGAACGCACCTTTGTTGAGGACAGTTGCGAACTAAAACGAAATTCACCCCTATAATCCAGAAGTTCACTAACAAATTTAATAAAAGCAGTATTTTGTGAAGAAAGGGTTTGTGCCGGCTCTAAAAGCCACGCTTCTATCCATGGTGCTATAACGCTATAATAGGCGGCTTTAGAGTAATTAGCCTTTATTCGCTTCCACATCTTCTCCCGCCAACTAGTTGCCTCGTTTATCTTAACCTGATTCAGAGGAGATTTAAATGAAACATCCTTTTTTACTGGGACAGAATACCAGTCAAACTGTTCTTTATTTACAAAGAGTCTATTTCTTTGATGATAACTTTGATATGAAAATTGAAAATCATCTAGTATAACGAACACGTCTGATTTCAAGATTAATTCAAAATATCCTTGCCACGGAATAAAAGAGGGTTGCATCATGGCAACATTCATATCATTAATCCTTCTTATTCACCGGATTCCGCGGACGTACGCCTACCTTCTTGGCCGGACTGCCCACATATATACCCCACGGTTCTGCGTCCTTGTTAATAAAACTGCTGGCACCAATAACCGCGCCCTCACCAATGGTAATATCCGGCATAAGTGTACAATTTGCGCCGATATATACGTCATCCTCTATAACCAAATGTCCATACGCCGCCTTTGCTTCCCCTTCATCCAACCCGTCTACCATCTTCAATCCTTCCTTGTGAGTGTAGACTGCTGTCAACAAAACTGAACCCGGGCCAATTGATACTCGATCACCTACTGTTAACTGCCCACCACCCCATACCACTACATGTGGCTGAATATCGGTGTATTTACCTATCTTTACTCCTTGTCCACCCCATATAAAAACAAAATCGCGCAGTCGGCAATTATCATCCAGTTCCACAACACCAGGGTTAGCAATCTTGGCTAATGGCATTAGACGAATTCCTTCACCGCACTTCTTTAATAATTTCTTTACATTTTCCCCCATCATTTCTAAGCCATCAAGTTTAAGTTCCTCCATTGTTTCCCCTCCTATTCGAAACAATACTACTCACCATCCATCATTTGCTTTCGTTTTTCAACCAGATAAAGAAATCTTTCAGCTTCCAGCTCTCTCTTGTAATCAGCAATCATTTCGGAAAATGAATATTCAGGCTCCCAACCTAAATCGAGTTTAGCTCCGCTTATGTCATAAAAATATGGTTCAATACTATTCGGTTTATCTGGCTTATACACTAATTGCGGCTGAGAGCCTTGAGGCCAGAATTCTCGGGCGATACACTCTGCCTCTTCTTTTAAAGTTGATAGTCTGCCGGAAGATATATTATATAAGCCGGAGATGTTGTTTTTTTTCAAAGCGAGTACAAACGCGGAAACTACATCCTTTACATAGATGATATCCCTTCCTGCATTATAATTACCCCAAACCTCTAACGGCTTTCCTTGCCTTGCATTATTTATGAACACCTGAAACCCTGTCGTCAGCGGTTTACCATCCTTATAAATTTCGGTATGAGGTCCGTAACCATAAACTGGCGGTAACCTAAAAACAATGCCCTGAATTCCATATGCCTGGTTATAGTGTTCGACACAGTCTGTAGCAGCGCTCTCTGATATGCTGAAAATTGCATAATCTCCAGTATATTTAATCGCTCGTCCGTCGGCCTCTTTTATTGCTGTTCCTTCTTTTACTTTCCATAGCCCTTGAGTGTTTCTATGAGAACATGTGTATATAATTTTTTTTACATTATTTTTTAAACAAAAATCCAATATATTGAGTGTACCAATCACATTAACCTTGATATAGTCAACCGGATCATATTTATGCTCACTAACATTTGCCGGTTGAACACAGGCTAAATTAATCACTGCTTCAATGCCTTCTGACGGCAATTTATTAAAATTTATCTTATCAGTGATATTTACGTAATAGTAAGGTATTCCGAGCTCCTCATAGTACGATGCTCCTGATTCACTTATATCTGCGGCAATTACACAATAGTCTTCTTTTATAAGCTGGTCGATTAAATATGTACCAATGAATCCCGCAGCCCCAAAAACAATAATCATTTTGATTCGTCCTTTACTAGTATATTTATCTAATCATCCCATACTGCGTAACCAAAGCCTGTTTTACCATAACCGTTACCACAATAGAGCATTATTTTTTTATCATTATGTTTAAATACAAATGGATAACATATCATTTCTGAATCCCAACCTGATTCAGATAAATCAAGACCAACATTTTCATCTTTTCTTTGAAACTGAATTCCATCGATTGATTCAGCATATCCCATTCTGTAACCGCCAAGATCTATTGCGTAGCAATACCACATTTTATATATGCCGTCTTCCTTAATCACACTTGCACGCGAAACGCGTGTTTCATCTGGACGATTATAGTTTACTGACACAATCCCATCTCTAATCCAGTCTACGCCCTTTATTCCTGGGCCTGATTCTGCATATTTAATATTATATCTAGGCAAATCTTGGTTAATCCATGTATCGGCGGAGTCATACCACATCCTCCATATGTTGTCTTCAATCAAAATTGATGATATAACAAGTATGCTATAGGGTTCTTTATCACTCCTGTGCATAACCGGCGCCCTGGAATACCTCTTAAAAGAATTCCCTCCGTTATCACTAATGGCCAATCCGCTTACTTCGCCAGCTCGGACAGTTGAGCCTTTATTCCATCCCATATAAAACAAATATTTCCTATTATCATAATTCACTAAGTACGTCGGAGATACACCATTATCATCAAATGCTCCTAAACTTCCTAAATCTAAAACTGGTTTCTCAGAGATATTTAATATATTCTGAGGATTATTAATGTCAACATCTATAAACCCTATCTTTGATCGATTGCATACATCTCTTCCTGAAAAGTATATTCTATAGATGTCCCCCTCTATCTTATCTGCAACTGGAAGCATAGCATGTGTAACACACCAGTCAAACTGTCCTTCTGGCTTAAAAATTAAACCTTTCTTAATCCACATTATATTCATCCCCTATTATCTCTTGAATTAATTCTTCCGTTCCCCCTGCAATGTTCATATTTATAATATCCTCCTGATTCGGATATGTGAAATTTCTATTCACAATGTAGTCCATCAAGTTTGTTATTTTTTCTTGGTCAATAACTTTAAAAAATCCTTGATAAGTTTCTTTTTGTAATAAATCTTGAGGTACGATTATGATCGGTGTTCCAACATATAAGGCTTCAAATGCAGAAAGCCCCGGAGAAGCAATAACTAAGTCGGCCTTATACATTAATTCTGCAACATATGCAACATCTTTATGAATATGTATATCTCTATTTGTTACTTCATACTCCATTAAAACTTGATTAAGGGAATCATGATTTCCAAAGCTCGCTCCAAGTATAACATCTATTTTTATATACTTTGGCAAATTTAATAGCTCCTTAACTACCAGAGTTGTCAAATTTGAGGGGTCGCTGCCCCCGAAAATAACCAAAATTCTGTCAACAGTTTTTGGTAAAGCCTTATTTTTCTTATGTTGTTCATGAAATTCTTTTCTCAAAATCCAATATTTTGGACCATAGAAATATTGAGTATTAGTTTGACTATCCTTATAACGAATATTTTTAAAATTGCTACCGATATCTGCTGTAACAGCAACATCAGCATATCGATTTGCATTTGTAAGGTTAGTAAATATAACTAATTTAATTTTGTCGTCTTTTTTTATTTCATTTGCAAGAGTCTCAGCAACATCTATTTTGTCTATTATGACAATATCGGGCTTATTCTCTTCCAAAAAACGTAATATTTCAGAGTCGTTAGATACTTGTAAAGTTAAAAACCCAGCGTCTTGTATCTTATTAACTACGGTTTTATCGCTTTTTGTTAAGAAAATAATTTCAGCCATATTCATTAATATTTTAGCAAAAGTTATGGATTGATAAACATGCCCCAATCCTATCTTCATACCACCGTCTACAACAT
>JBDKUD010000010.1:0-1905 GCA_039679805.1 Syntrophomonas sp.
TCCGCAATCTCTAATATGTCCAGAATTTCACCGGCAATATCGTCCAATTTATTGACTCCCAGGCTTAATTCCATCCGTTCCACACTGCCAAAAGCATTAATTAGAAGTGGCATTGTCGAGCCTTTTACGTTTTCAAAAAGTAAAGCAGGTCCGCCGGCCTTGCTGATTCTATCAGTAATTTCAGTTATCTCCAGATTCGGATCAACTTCCGCAGTAATTCTTTTTAACTGCCCTTGCTGCTCCAAAGTCAGCACAAATTCATGCAGGTCTTTATACGCCATTTTGCTTCCTCCAAACCAACCGTTATAATAAATAATTTTAATATGAGAGCAAAGTATTATCCTACTACGGCTATACTCTCAGGCCCACAGATACTGGCATGCAGATTTTTTATTACTCTTGTTAAAATGCTGTCAGGAGTATTATAGTAATCCTTAAACCTGCCCAGCGTTGATTCAGTCTTATGCATATATAATATAGCTTCTTGCTGAAATTCGGATTGGTTAGATAATTCCAGAGTCATCCCCAGGTTATAGCCCAGTTCTTTATATACTTCCTTTTTCTCTCCTTCCAACCCTGATAACTGAGCAGCAGTATTAAATACAGCCGAATAAAGAGGAGCTTTGGCTTTTTTAAACACCTGGTTGCTGTCAGCTTCCAGTTTATACTGCAAAACCATACCCTCATTTATCTCACATATCATATTTGATAAAGTAGCCAGCAGATTACTCACATCAGATTCCACCAGCAACTTTAAAACCCTGCCAAAAATAAAATCGCCAATAAGAATTGCAAATTGCATTTCTTTACCCGGTTTCTGCCCTTCTTTATCATCCTTAACTAAAATATGGATGCCATTGGAAAAATATATGGTTTTAAAAATGTTGGCCATAGCAATTGCAATCTGGCAGTTCAAGCCAAAATATTTATAAACATGCAGAACTACTGCCGGGAGTACCTGCCAGGTGAAATCATCTTTCATACGATTATTATAAACAGATATCTCATCCCACCATGGCAATAGTGACTGCTCGAATAGCTTGTCAACATTAAGCAAGTCAGCATTAATTTCGCTGGTAAAAAGAAACTTCATTAATTAGTCCTCCTAAGAAATATATTAAAACCAATAATAGCCCATTATCTATTGTTATTCTACATCACCTAATTAAATTTTTGATATTTAATTTTCTCCGTATTCTAAATATTTTATTTTTCTAATCTTAATTATATAAAAAAATCGTATTATTAAAATAATATTCTTTTATCAGGAGTTAATACATCGGCTATTTCAATTATGGTGGAGTTTATATCATTCGTACATTAGCCTCTGTTTACACAGATTTAACAATCGAGGTTTGTCATAAAATGTTTCCTTATTTGCCGGAAAAATGGATGAAATAAATAAATAGATAGCTTTTTAAGACCAGAAAAAAACTAGGTCTTACTTGCTATAAAATACAAGTAAGACCTTTAAGACTGGTATTTTTGGGGTTCTAAACTTCTTCGGTCTACTAAAATAGTATCCCTCCTAAATATTTACCACCCTGCGTTCCTCCTGATCTACAAAGGAACCTCTTTTAACTTCCGTAGCATTTACATACTGAGCGCCAAACATCTCAGCAAGGTAATTACACGCATCCCATGGATTAACTCTTTCACCACAGGTAAATACATCTACTGCTGCATAACCTAACTCAGGCCAGGTATGAATCGCAAGATGTGATTCAGATATCACAACAACACCACTAACCCCTTGCGGGCTAAATTTGTGAAATACCAACTCCCTAATCTCAGCGCCAGCCTCCAAAGCGGCATTGACCATGATATCCTGAACTTTATTGATATCATTCAACACCTCAAATCGACATCCATGTACTTCGGCTAAAACATGTCGCCCCAAAGACT
>JBDKUD010000072.1:0-7877 GCA_039679805.1 Syntrophomonas sp.
AGTATTTTACTGCTCAAGAGTATCAAGAGTTCATTAACTCATTGGACCAGGAATTTACTGGAGTAGGCATATATATAGATATAGTTGCCGATGGGGTAAAGGTGGTGTCAGTAATTAAAACTTCTCCCGCCGAAGCAGCGGGAATTAAAAGTGGCGATCTTATTATAACAGCCGGGGAGCAAAACCTGGCCGGGCTGGCTGGCGAAGAGGCTGCCAGTATTTTGCGGGGGCCTATCGGAAGTGTCGTTGAACTTACGGTAAAGCGGGGTGATAATAAGATCAGTGCTCGTATAACCCGTCAAAAAATAGATGTACCCACAGTAACCGGTGAGATCATAAAAGGACATACCGGCTACATAGATATCGATACTTTTGGTATAAATACCGGTGCGGAATTCGGGAATGTATTGGATGATTTACAAAAACAGGGTGCGGACAACTGGATCGTTGACCTGCGAGATAATCCGGGTGGATTTCTGAACAGTGCCTACCAGGTAGCCGGATATTTTATTGGTAACCAGACTGTTATTAAAACGAAGGCCAGGAATGTATGGACTGATGTGCCAGCTGTAAAGCATGAGAAAATTATAGATAAACCGGTGATTTTGTTGATTAATGAGAACAGCGCCAGTTCCTCCGAAGTAGTAGCGGCGGCGGTCAAGGATTATAACAAAGGGGTCCTGGTGGGGACCACTACTTATGGTAAGGGAACGGTGCAGAAATTATTTAAACTATCCAATGGTGATTTCCTCAAGCTGACGGTGGACCGTTTTTATTCGCCCAATAAACATGAGATTAATCATGTGGGAGTTTCTCCTGACCTTGCATTTGCAAAAGATTAGTTTGACAAGGGGGTTGGGGTTATTGACACGCCCTTTGGCGTGTCAATAACCCCGTCACCTTGTCAGCCCGCTACTTCTGAAAAGACCACCCCTTTTGGTTAGCCCTATCTCAATCTAAAACCTTGTTATTTCTAGTCGTAATTTTCAGAATATTACATAATTTTAAAGGCGGTTTCTGACTCATTAATTTGCCGGAGTTGGGATCCGGTCTTACATTTCGGCCAATGCTGCCCTTTTCATTCTCTTGCCCATGCTAAAATTTACCTTTTGTGTCCTATCTCTCCTTAATTCCACTCTTGTATTTCAAAATAAGGTGCATATAATGAATTACAAACATTGCCTAAATAGGTGATAAAAGAAGAAATATTTAGAAAATTGTACCGAAGGGGAGGAGAATTAGGTATGTTATCCAACCTGGATAAGAAAAAGAAATCAGTCATTATTCTATTTGTGGTTCTTATAGCTGGAATACTATTTATTACGGGTTTTTTTGTGAAGAGACAGGTGACATTAAATAACCAGCGAGATAGCCTAACGGCGACAGGAACTATCGAGGCCAGGACCGTTATGGCTTCTTTTAAAATCCCTGGTCAGATTGAAAACCTCTTGGTTGATGAAGGCAGCCAGGTTGTCGCGGGGCAGGAACTGGCGGTGCTGGACAGCCGGGAACTTCAGGCCAAGTTGGCCCAGGCGCAAGGGGCTTATCAAGCCACCCAGGGGCAGGCTTCCCAGGCTAACAGTGCCATCCCTTTAACCAGCCAGACTATTGAGGCTGCTATACAACAGGCCCAGGCGGGGGTGGTCAAGGCTCAGGTAGGGGTTAAAAATGCCCGCCAGAAATATGACCGGGCCCAGTCTCTGTTTGAGAGCGGAGCTGCATCCCAGAGCCAATTAGATGAGGCCAGTGATAATTATAATGCTTCACAAAACGATCAGCAGCTGGCCCAAGGGAAATTAAATGAAGCCCTGGCAGCACGTCTTAAAGTTCAAACCAGCCAGTATCAGTACGATGCTGCTGTAGGTCAGAGCAACCAGGCTCAGGGGGCGATACAGGAAGCTCAAACTTACCTGGATAATACTCATTTGCTGGCTCCCACTTCCGGTTACATTACCGAGAAGACACTGGAACAGGGAGAAATGATTAGTGCTGGAACCCCCTTATTTGAGATTACTGATTTAACGCACACTTATGTAAAAGTGTTTATAGATGAGCAGAAAATTGGCCGGGTTAAACTGAACCAGACAGCGCAGATTAAAGTGGACTCTTTTCCCAACCGGGTGTTTACCGGCCGGGTGGTGTGGATCAATGAAGCTGGACAGTTTGCAGTTAAGAAGGCCATAAACGATCAGTATAGTCATGACATCCGCAGTTTTGAAGTAAAAATTGATGTTCCCAATAATGACTTGGCTTTGAAAACAGGTATGACCGCTATGGTTACTATCCTGGAAAAGGAGCACTAGGCCATGAGTGAACAATCTATCATTGAAGTTAAAGACTTGGTACAAAAAGCCGGCCGGCAAGTTGTTCTCAATGGTATATCCTTCACGGCAGCCAAAGGTGAATGTCTGGGGGTCTTTGGCCTAAGCGGGACCGGCAAGACCAGTTTGCTGCATATACTGGCCGGAGTGGACCGGTTTACATCCGGTACGGTAGAAGTGCTGGGATGTAATGTCAGGAAACAACAGGATTTTAAAAAGCATATGGGCCTGGTTACCCAGGAACGCAGTCTGTTCCAGGATCTTAATGCCGGGGAAAACCTGGATTTCATGGCCAGTATAAAAGGTGTTGATCCCCGGGATATAGACCGGGTGGTAACTCAGGTGGAACTTAAAGAATATTTGCATCAACCGGTAAGCAAAATGGATCTTGGCGTTTACCAGCGCCTGGCTTTGGCCTGTGCCCTGCTGGGTAAGCCGCAGCTGTTAATTGCCGATGAGTTGATAAGTAATTTTGATATTTATTCTTCTCACATAATTGTTCGGGAAATTAGGCAGTTTATGGCTGATGGAGGCACGGTAATATTGGGGTTCAGTATTATTGAGCTGTGCGACCTAATGACCCGGGTAGCCTGGTTGGATAAGGAACAGATAAATATTTTTACACCCCCTGCCGCCCGCCAGCACTGGGACAGTCTGGTGCAAGCCATTTCGCAAACAAGCGGTGATAATGATGTTTAGACAGCGTCTGGCTATTATGAACCGGGAAATATTTTATATGTGGCGGGACAAAGGGCTGCGTAATATTTTACTGATAGGGCCTTTTATAGGCCTCTTATTATTCAGCGGCATTTATAGTGCCGGGACTTTAAAAAATATCCCCACCGCTATCGTGGACCTGGACCATTCCCATACCAGCCGGGAACTTATAGAAAATTTGCAGCAGGCCGAGAACCTGCAGGTGGCAGCCTACCCCGCCAGTTATAAAGAGGCCGAAGGATTGCTAGAAAAGGGGAAGGTGGTGGTAGGAGTAGTAATACCCGAAAATTTTGGCAAGAATGTGCTCCTAAATCGTCAGACCCGGGTGCTTACGGTAATTGATGGCAGTAATATGATTTATGCCACCAATGCCAGCAGCGCGGTTTTAACCGTTACCCGAACCATAAGCGCGCAGGCCGGAATCAAATCATTAATAGCCCGGGGAGTATCTCCTTTGGAAGCCCAAAATGCCTACCAGGCCATGGAGTTTAAAGATGAAGGCTGGTTTAATCCAACTTTTAATTATGCCTATTTTCTGGTGCTGGGGTTGATTCTAAACATATGGCAGCAATGCTGCACCATGGCTTCCTGTATGAATGTAATTGGGGAAACTGGAGTTAAGAGTTGGCTGCAGATTAGGGCCGCGGGTATTCCTAAAAGGAGATTGTTTGTAAGCAAATCAATAATTCATATCACCGTTTTCATGGCAATGGTCCTGCCCCTGTATTTTATTTGTTTTTACATATTGAGACTGCCAATTAACTGTAGTTTCGGGGCGTTGCTCTTGTTTACCCTGGCTTTTACAGTGGCCTTGCACGGTGTCGGTACGCTTATGTCCAGCTTGGCATTAAATGCGGTAGACTCCACTCGTTTTGGCATGATGGTGGCTTTACCCTCTTTTGTGTTGTCTGGTTTCACCTGGCCTATCGAGTCTATGCCCCATTTCTTGCAGCACCTGGTGTGGATACTACCTCAGACCTGGTTTTTCCAGGGATTAAACTACCTGTCGTTTAAAACCCCGGGTCCGTATTTTCTAAGCTCTTATTGTTTAAACCTGCGGTTGATAGCACTTGTGTGCTATGGGGCGGCAGCTATAGCTACGGCATGGATCGAGAGGTGATAAATTTGAAACAGATATTAAATATTGCTCATTATGAAGTTCTGCATATTTTTAAAGACCCTATCTTGTTCTTAATAGTTTTTATTGTACCTTTAGTTTATGCGGTTCTTTTTGGGGTGGTCTATTGTGCTGGTATTCTGAACGATATTCCTATAGCTATTGTCGACCAGGATAATACTGAGCTTAGCCGCGAGGTGGCTCAAGCTTTTGCCAACAGTCCGCAGTTTAAAGTAGTGGAAAACATTAGTTCTTATTCCCAGTTGCAGCAAGGCATGAATCGCGGTACGGTCAGAGCCGGAGTAGTTATCCCGGCCGATTTCGCCCAAAAGGTTGCTGAACATCGGCATGCTGAAGTCCTGACTGTTTACGATAGTTCGAACCTGGTGTACGGGTATAATATTAGAAAGTATGCCCTGGAGATAACCAATCAGTTTAATGTCAACTACACGGCCCGTAACTTGGCAGGTCTGGGGTTAAGCCAACAGGAAATAACCAATGTTATGGATGCTGTATCCTGCAATACTTCGGTATGGTATAATCCGACTTTCAGTTACGTTAATTTCCTGTACATGGGCTTGATGATGATGGTCATCCACCAGATAGGCTTCTTAAGCATCAGTTTAACCGTAACCAGGGAAAAAGAACGGGGTTGTTGGATAAACTACCTGTGTGCCCCCATCTCCAGGGTAAAGATTATTGCCGGTAAGTGTTTGCCTTATTTTATCACCAACTTTTTTAACTACCTTCTGCTCATTTGGTTCTCGAGTGTGTTTATACATGCCAAAATCGAAGGAAGTTTATTTCTTATTATTCTGCTGGGTCTAATTTATGACCTAATTATCACCCTAGCCGGGTTTTTCATATCCGTTCAAGCCCCTAATTCGCTGCAGGTGACCAGGTATCTCATGCTCTTATCAGTTCCTTTCTTCCTTATTTCCGGTTATACCTGGCCGTCAAGTCATATGCCTGCCATCTTAAATGGTATAGCCCGGCTGCTGCCTTTTACCTGGATGGCGGAAGGCTTCCGGCTGACAACTATCAAAGGTCTGGGAATAATGCAGATACTACCTAATGTTTTGGTCTTGTCCATCATGGCGGCGGTAGCTATAATTCTGGCCTTAACCTTCAACAAAATGCGGACCATGCCGGATGAATCTGGGTTAACTGTTAATTGTGGGCGTAGCTATCCACGCCGGCGCTAAGGTTAAATAAGTGAACCCTAGCGTACCACGTACCAAAAAAGTTCACTTATTTTTGCAAGGGTTGACAAGGGGACGAGGTTATTGACACACAAAAAATGTGTCAAAATCCCGTCCCCCTGTTTTCCATAATTTGCTTGACTATTAAAATTCTTAGTACGTATAATTAAAACAATAAATTGACCAGCGGGTCGGAAAATAAGAGGAGGATTTTGGGTGAAAACTAGGTATCGGAATGTCATGGTGGCACTAATTATCATGTCGTTACTCATGGTTGTAAGCGGCTGCGGCAAAAAGGCCAAGTCAGAAGCGGGGCAAGATGTCATAAACGTCAACACAGCAGTCGTAAAGGAAATGAATATTATAAAATATTCAAGCTATACCGGAAGAGTGAAAGGTAGTAATGAAGAAGCAGTAATGCCCAAGCAGGCACTTCGGGTTACAGCAGTTCATGTGACCGAAGGGCAGACGGTTCATCAGGGGCAGGTTATTGCCAGTCTGGACCGCAGCAAGCTGGATGCAGCTGTGGGGCAGGCCCAGGCAGGGGTAGCTTCTGCCCGAGCCGCAGAGGCTGCCAATGAAGTTCAGCGCCAGACAGCCTTGAGCAATTATAATCGTACCAAAGAACTGCATAATGCCGGCGCTGTTTCTGATCAGGCACTGGAAACTGCTAAAGCTGCCTATGATGCCCTCAATACCGGTGCTGCAGAGGCGGGCGTAGCTCAGGCCCAGGCTGCACTTAACTTGGCTCAACAGAATTTAGCAGATTGTGAAATTACCAGTCCCATGAATGGCATCGTTGGACGAGTCGATGTTTCGGTTGGAGATACGACCAGTATGCAAAATCCGGTGGCAGTAATAAGTAATACTGCTGATTTGGAAATTGAAGTAATGGTCAGTGAATCTGATGTGTCTTCTGTTAAGGCTGGCACAGCCGTTAAGGTTATTATTGAAGCGATTGGAGAAGATCCCCTAACGGGTACAGTTAAGAGCGTAGCCAGCGTGGCTGATACAACCTCCAAGAGTTATTCAGTAACGGTATCCCTTCCCAACAACGCTAAATCACAGGTGAAATCAGGTATGTTTGCAGAAGTGCAGTTGCCTACCAAGCACACCGAGGATGTCATCGGTATCCCCATGTCGGCAGTCCTGCCCCAAAATGGGGAGAATGTCGTCTATGTTGTAAAGGGCAAGGATAGCTGTAAGGCAGTGAAGGTACAATTGGGATTAAATGATGGAAAATTTACAGAAATAACAGATGGTCTGAAAATAGGACAGAAGGTTATCACCAAAGGCAATACACTCATTGATGAAACCAGCTTGCTGAAATTTGCTGATGGGGGAACTAAAAAATGAGGAAATTTGCACAATTTGCGATAAACCGGCCGGCCAGTATTATCATACTGATGGCCGCCATTATCATTATTGGTCTGATGAATCTGTCCAGGCTGCCCACTGATTTGATGCCGGAAATGGATCTGCCTTATGCAGCTGTTATTACCAGCTATACAGGGGCAGGTCCGGAAGAAGTTGAAGATCAAGTGACTAAATCAATTGAAAATGCAGTGGGTACAGTTGCTAATATCGATACCATAATGTCCACCTCCAGTGCCAATTCATCCATGGTTCTTATCGCTTTCAATTATGGCACCAATATGGATGCTGCCATGGCCAATATGCGCGATAAAATCTCCATGGTAGAATCCTATCTCCCGGATGGTGCGGATAAACCGCAGGTGCTGAAAATGGATCTCAATAGTATGCCGGTTATCTCACTTAGTATCACTGGAAAAGATCTCTCGCTGGCACAACTGCAAACCATCGCCGAAGATAAAATCGAACCGCGTCTCTCACGGATATCAGGTGTAGCTTCGGTAACCATTACCGGAGGGCGGGAGCGGGAAGTGAAAGTAGCCGTAGATCCAATCAAAGCGGAGAATTACGGTTTAACTCTTAGCCAGGTAGCCAGTTTTCTATCAGCGGAGAATTACAATATGTCCACGGGGAGCATCACTTATGGGGAACGGAAATATTTTGCCCGCAGTCTGCAGGAATTTGAGAGCCTGGATGATATCGGAAATGTAGCACTTACCACTGCGACTGGTAATAAAATCCCGCTCAAAGACATTGCCGATATTAGTGAAGATTATAAAGAGACGGAACAAATTACTCGTACTAACGGCTTGGCAACTGTGGGCATCCACTGCCAGAAAGAGACTGATGCCAATACGGTTGAAACCTGTACGGATGTAAAAGAAGAAATGGAGAAAATTAAATCTGAACTTAAAGGTAACGTGGATGTGCAGATCGTCATGGATCAGTCGGACTATATCAATAAATCCATTGACAGTACTGCCAAGACGCTGGTCGAAGGTGCCATCCTGGCGGTTTTGATTATTCTTTTGTTCCTGCGCAACATTCGCAGTACGCTCATTATTGGGATATCAATACCTCTTTCAATTATCGCTACCTTTATCGTGATGTTTTATACCGGCAGTACCCTGAATACGATTACACTTG
>JBDKUD010000011.1:0-4275 GCA_039679805.1 Syntrophomonas sp.
TGGGGTTCCTGGATAGCATAGTGAAGGAAATAGGTGCCAGGAGATTGTTACTTGATAGTGTAACCCAGTTTAATATGGAACTAAATAATGCCGCTGATCTACGCAAGTCAATTTATAGTTTATGCAGTGGATTTAAAAGAATGGGGTTAACTTCGGTGCTGATAAAAGAGGTTGATGATTATAAATCTTTTAAAGCCTCTTTTGAGGAATTTCTGGTGGATTCCGTAATACGCCTATATTTCGAGGAGTCTTTTCGTTCCAGAAGGCGCTATATTGAGGTGCTTAAATCCCGTGGACAGGACTTCATATCTGGAAAATATCCTTTCAAATTTGGAGATGAGGGCTTAGAGATTACCGGAATTATCAATATGCAAAAATTACCTAATAAAAATGCTTTTAGTTTATCAGAAAGGCTAAAAAGTGGAATAGACGGCTTCGATAATATTCTGGGCGGAGGTTTCTTAAAAAGTACGACAGTTATGGTGGAAGGAGCCTCAGGTACAGGTAAAACTGTTATGGGAATTCATTACTTGTTAGAAGGAATTAAGCATGGCGAGAAATGCCTGTTGTTAGCCACTGAGGAAAGTGCAGATTTCATTACTCAATATATTAACTCATTTAATATAAATCCAGAAATTATATCTGATAACCCCAATATGTGTATAATGGATCGAATATTCTCAAGTACCAGTATAGAAGAAGTTATTGATGATGTAATTGCAAAGGTAACAGCCAATTCCGTACAACGAGTAGTAATTGATTTTGTTAATACTTTTGTAGAATTTAGTGATAATTTTTTAACTTTGAAAACAATATTAAGAAACTTAATAAATTATTTAAATATGATGGGTTGCACAACCATTCTTATACTTAATGAAGATGTAAATTACCCCCTCAAAAGTGTAATTCAGCCGTTGGTTCAAGGGGAAATTTATTTATCCTCAACAGTAAGAAAGGGTAAACGATACCGGTCTCTGGAAGTGAATAAAATGAAGGGACAAAGATATATTTCAGGTACACATTTGGCGGAAATAAGCAGTGACGGAATGTCTGTATTTCAAAGATTTGGAGGAATATAATTTATGACAAATAGCAAAATGGGCTTTTTTGGAATACATGGAATAGATAATTTAATAGGAGAGGGACTCGCTTATGGTTCGCAGATAATGATAAAAGGTAATAGTGGCGTAGGTAAATCCGTACTAGCTTGCCAATTTGTTAAGGAGACTTTGGCTTGCCGAGATAATTGTATATATATTTGTTGTGATGAGTCTCCCCGGGAGATGAGAGAGTATCTAAAACAATATGGCGTGCACCCGCTGCCCTATGAAGAAAAAGGGCGACTGGTTTTTGTAGATGCTTATAGCTTGGAACCAACTGGAAAGAACTATTTTTCTTGTGAAGATGGGCTGGAAAAGTATTTGGCTTTGGAAAAACAAGTGATAGAAAGTATGAATAACGGCTATCCTACGCGGATTGTAGTAGATAGTTTATCTACGTTGTTTTTGGGACGGGATAATCAGGAAATAATGGAATTTCATCGTTATCGTCTTAAGCTTCTTAAAAGGGCAGGAATTATAGCTATGGATCTTATGGTTGATGAAGTATTGGAAGAATCTATGTTTAAACTATCAGCTCATCTGTATGACGTTATTATTAGCATGTACTATACCGGATCGCCGGAAAGACCAATACGAGCCCTGCATATGGGAAAGATGAAAAGCGGTAAATTTGATTCTTCACAGCTTTTTTATACTATAGATTCAAATATCGGTTTAATAATAATGCAGAACTTAGCCGGTTAGGAGGAGAAAAATGGATCATCAAGATAATTTCTTGTTTAAATTATTAAACTATGTTTTTTTGGGGGTTGGTCAATTAGCAGATAACGTACCTATGGGCGGAATAAGCTATTTGGAAATGGTTTGTGAATCTTATGTTGAAAGAATGTTCCATCAATATAGAAATAACTTTAATCCAGTATCCGATAAAGCAGTTGATTTATGTCAAGCCTGGATTGAACTTATGGAAATAGAAGGTTTCTTAAACAAAGACGATTATCAGTTAAACAATGGGGGAGATTCTGTTCAAATTAGAGTTAATAAACAAAATTGTTCATATTATGATTATTGCAATACTGCTAAAAAGGAAAATATTTCGTTGGTATGTCCTCGTATGTTAAGTTTCAGATGGGTAGCCACCCATTGTACCGGCCACCAGTACCAGCTAAAAACACAAAATTTTTCAGATAATAATTGGTGCCAGGGAACTATCTATCCCGGGGAAATAAGAAGTGAAATTCTTACCAAGGATGGAGACAATATTTCCATTGCCGGAGAACGCGCTATAGTTTTGTCAACCAATGCTTATGGGGTTTTAATGAAAACCATTTATGATTATGCACCACATCTTTTAGATCATGTTTTATATGAATCTACTTATTATTCCAGTTTGGTGGAATACGATAAAATAGCCGACTATTATGAGAACGAGCGTGAAGTAATAGAGCATTTACTCAATACAATAGCCAGATTGGGAAATATTCGTTATGAAATAATTGAGTTTGATTCTCACAATAAAAGGGCTGTTATACGGGGTTATGGCTCCTATATGGCCGAGATATTTAAGAACAATAAACTGTCTGTGTCGCCTCGAACATCCTGTGCTTCTGCCAAGGGTAGATTAGCTTCCTATTTTACCAAAGCTTGGGGAGAGGAAATAGTATGTGAAGAGTTAACGTGCGAAGCCTTTGGCGATGATTATTGCGAATTTATACTATTGCCAAAAAACCAAAAATAAAGTCTTAAAATTCTTAGTTAAGAAAAAGGAGATATTAATGATTCCCGAATGCTATAGTAACCAAAATTTAAGCAATGCGGTAACTAAAATTGAGATATTATCGTTTTTTCTAGCTAATCCCCATACCCGTGATACCCTAAAAGGATTTTCTATGCGTTTGTTTATGGATTACAGGCTGATAGCTGAGGCTATGGACGAATTAGTCATAGTAGGCATCGTTGAAAAAAGCGGACAAGATGATAAATCTATTTACCGGCTAAAAGTGTCATATTCAACTTTAGAGGAATGCCTGGCTTAGCTGCTGAAAGGGGATTCTTATGCATAACAGCCTTGTTTTAGATAAGTTACCTTTAGGAATTATTGTATTTAATGAATCTAATCAGTTAATTTCGATTAACCACAATGGCAAAATCTACACTGAAAGAACAAATAATTTTCTACTCGAGGTAATAAAAGATCTTGTAGCAAAAACATTAGATACTGACAGTTCTGTTGAGAAGATTATTAAATACAGTAATTCAGATAATTTATTTGTCTGGAGAATTAAAACTGAACTATTATACTATTCTTCTCCCCAGGTGTTGGTTATAATACAGGACGAGACCGTTAATTCACAATTAGAGCAAACTATCTTAAAAGCTGAGAAGTTAGCTGTAGCAGGCCAATTAGCCATCGGATCCCTGGTGGAAATTCGTAATCCCTTAACAAGTGCGCGAGGTTTTTGCCAGCTTATTGAACAAAGTGAAATTCATAAGGAATATATTGAAATAATCGCAAAAGAATTGGAACAAATTCAACGTATTGTTAATAACTGCAGTTCACTTTCTAAAACGTCTCAATTTAGTAATCTAGAAATAATTTATAAAAAATTGCTGACCGGTATTCATAACCAAATTGATTGTTATAAGTTAATGCTAGTCAGAGATGTTTTTGATAATATAGTCATAAATGTTGCTGAAGACCTCGTCAATAGTTTAATTAACACCCTGGTTAACTTATTAAATAATTGGATAGAAGAAAATGCTAACATTATTATCAGCAGTGAATTGACTGAAAAAGCCAGTTATTTAAATTTAAACATTCGTGCTCATAGTGGTGGTATTGAACGGGTTTTTAATCGACCTGTCAGCATAGAAGATACAAGCAGATGTGTACAATATAAGAATAACCAAATAAATTTTCAATTTATTGATAAAAATACGCTGGCAGTAAATTTACAATTGCCCGTCATTATGCCTCAATATCAGAACTAAAATAGTTCTCGCATCCCTTCTAACTTCTTCATCTACAGCCATAATCTTTATTACTTTTTGCTTATAATAAGTTTGACGTTATAATAATAGAGTTAACATTTATTGCATTAATTGAAACAGGAGTGACACTAATGAAAACAAAATTAGTCTATTCAAACAGTTTTGACCCCTGGTACAACCTGGCATTAGAGGAATATCTCTTAAATCATGTGGCGGCTGAGGA
>JBDKUD010000008.1:0-9856 GCA_039679805.1 Syntrophomonas sp.
CTGCCGAAGGCACTTAACCATACCATCCGTGTTAGCGTTTCGTTGTAATTATTATTTTATGCATCTTACAGAAAAGGCTGAAACATTCTTGTTAGTAATAACTGTGTTTATACTACTAACAGAGTAGTAAAGTTCCCTATACCAGGCAGTGCTTGTTTGATCTTCTGTAGAACTCCACCATGTGCACACGTAACCAATATTTGTGAATGTATTACTACTAAAACGATAACCGGCCGGAAGAGCTGTAAAACCACTACTGTTGTTACTCGGGTCATTACCAATAGAGCCTTCTTCCGAAACTGTGGTCCAACCTGTTATAGCCGCCATGGATTTTGCTATGCCATTTCCACTGCCTCCGATCCCATAGCCGTTGTTTATAAGGTAATCCGCTAATGTCGTCCATTCTGCATCAGAAGGTACATGCCAACCAGTTGGGCAAATATGTCGACCATCAATTACTGCATACCATGAATATAATCTTCCGTAAATGGGTACATTTGATTCAATACCATTAGGAGCCCATTGGTAGTTTGGTGTGCTTTCATTTGAAATATCTTTTGTTGCAGGATCTGTTGTTCCAATTAAATCACCATTACTGAATTTAGTAGTCCTGATATTTTCTGTTAGCCATGTCTGAGTGCCTATATTAACAGAATAATATCCATTCCCATCAGCATCAATTGCTGCAAATGTTTTAAATGTCAAATCTTCGCCATTTGTTGTTCCTAATTCGTTTGTTGCACTAATTCTGAAATGATAAGTTGTTTCTGGAGTTAATTCTGACAAATCAGCACTTATATTAACGAGGGTGCTTCCGGTTAAAGGACTTTGTAATGCAGTTAATGTGTTTCCATATTCTGTTGTTGTTCCCCATTCAAAGGAAACTGTCGATGATAAATAGTTTGGATTTACTGAACCGTTTAGTGTTACTGTGTTTACTTTCAAATTAGTAGTAGTTTGTGTTACAGCTGTAGGAATCTTACCAAGTGTCGTGAATGTCAAATCATTACCATTTGTTGTTCCTAACTCATTTGTTGCCACAATTCTGAAATGGTAAGTTGTCCCTGGTGCCAATCCAGTTAAGCCAGCACTAACACTTACTGAAGTGCTTCCGTTAACCGGACTTTGTGTAGGAGTAATTGTATTTCCATAACTTGTTGATGTCCCCCATTCAAAAGTAACTATTGTTGATAAATAGTTTGGGTTCACAGAACCGTTTAGAGTAGCTGTTCTTACTAGTAGATTTGTAACAGCCTCTGTAATAGCGATAGGAGCCTGTCCAAGTGTTGTGAATGGCAAATCACTACTATATGTTATTCCAAGAGAATTTTCTGCTTTAATCCTGAAATGATATGTTGTTCCAGGAGTTAATCCCGACAGGTCTGCTTTGACAGTGACATTTCCATCTGTATCACCAGATACAGGACTTTCCTGGGCTGTAGCAGTACTGCCATAGCTTGTTGAAACTCCATATTCAAATGTAACTGTTGTTGACAAGAAATTTGGATTTATTGAACCGTTTAAGGTTGCTGAGTTAATCGTAATATTTGAAGTATTTAGAACATTTGAAGCAGGTTTATCTCCATGAGTTTTAAATGGTACTGATTTGCCATAACCAGTACCAGCACTGTTGGTTGCATATGCTCTAACGTAATAAGAGGTATTTGGAGAAAGTTGGGTGATATTACTGGTAAAAGATAATAAATCACCATTTTCCATTGTTTTATTATTTTCAATTGTCGGATCATCTGAAGTATTCCAGCAAACACCTCTTGAGATAACTGGTGAACCTCCATCGGCTGTTATACTGCCTCCCGAAACTGCAGTTGTTGTAGAAATCTCAGTCACAGTAGTTGTTGATAAGGAAGGTGGTATTGGTTTCTTTTCGCAAGAAGGGACTAAAATGATCGTAAGGATTATTCCTAAAACATTAAATAGTTTGTTCATGAGTATAAGTCAAAGGTTAGTAAAGATATAATATTTAATCTACAAGTATTTATTCTGTACTAAAGAGTTAGTGATTCGTTGGATACTGGTTAATCTGTAACTGAAAGATTAATAAAGATCATATCTTTTTACAAGAAATGAGTTTCAAGTTTATTAAGTAATTGTCTATGTGGCAGGCTTTTCGCCAATGAACGCTAACGGCCCGGTGGTATGGTTAGGTGCCGTCTGTTAAGGAGTGGCGAGGTTTTTGCCAGTCCCGGTAGATGGCGCAGAAGTTTAATGTCACGGTGTACTTTATAAGTTATTCTGCAAAAACCTTGACACGTGAGCGTCGGCCGGCAGGCCTATTGGCGTTGTCTCGGTACACATAATTTGTCTTGGTAGCAGAAATTTGATAAATGGAGCTGAAGTTGCGAGCATACTGTTTTGGGGCCGATTGCGAAACTGTCTGGCCTGCCGAAGGCACTTAACCATACCATCCGTGTTAGCTGTTGGGCTATTTTAAAATTGTCTCGATCGCAAAATTTGTCAAGGCAAAACATTGTTTAAAAATCCAGATAAACACTAATAATTTGTCTTGTTGTAAGAGTTTGTCTAGATGAGGGAAAATTATTTGTTTTTATTGACAATTTATCATAATATCCAAATAAATCCAATAACTATGAGTCGAAAATTTTGTGTTTGTCTAGGTGAAACAACATTTTATTTTTTAGTCGCCTGTCTCACCGAGTAGCAGGGACGGGCTGGAAGGCTCATTACGCAAAAGGTGTAACTAATTTATTAAACGATTCGTTTTGTTTGCGTAATGTGCCTGACAGCGAAGGGATGGTAACAGTAAAGACATTTTCACAATCTGATAAATAACTTCATAGTGCAATTTCTTTCCTTTAAGATTTTATTTACTAAATAGCTTCTCACAGCTTTTACATGTAACTGAATCTGATAAACCTGTAAATCCAAATCCATTCCATTTATATGCTGCAACTCGTGTACTGGTATTTGTCGAATCGGGATTAATAAATGAATCACCACGATGCAAAGCGCACAGAATTGAATTATCATAAGGAGAAATAGTGGCATCTAATAATGGCCATGCTAATGCAGATCCACGCCACTTTGCAATTAACCCCTTATCATCTACCTGGTAAACATAAGGTCGTATGTTGGTTTCTCCATCCATATTTGAATAATGTCTTTCAAGAATTATTAAAAATTCATTTTTATCGTCGAGTTTACTTGAAGTAATAGAAATGATTGACATAGGATGAGTCTCCCATACTATTTTACCATTTCGGTAGGCTCTTAAAACAGTCCTGTTTTGATGATTTTCTGAAACGGAAACAGGCTTAAGAATGTAGTCATTAATCTTAAAAGGACTGTCTCGAAATTGGAAAGGTTTAAACTTAAAATTTTTGGTTTCAATTATTTTAGGATAGTAAGAATCTACCTTAGTATGGGTAATTATTCCACTACAATTAAACTTATTCTTATGTATAAAGAGATCAACTATTAGTCCTTCTTTTGTACTTGGATATTTTTGATCGAATAAATGATTTCCAAGTGAGAAAAAGACAGGTTTCCCTTTGATTAATTCTGGCTGTTGAATGACATGAGGATGGCTACCTATTATTAGATCAGCACCATTTGATACTAACCATTCTGCGTTTTCTCTTTGCTTATTATTTGGCCAATCAAGGAGTTCACTTCCCCAATGAACTGATACTACAACAATATTGGCCAAGCTTTTTGCCAGCCTTAGTTTCTGCTTTAATTCGATAGATGGAATTTCACTTTTGTTAAAGTCTCTGCCAGGTACTAAATTGATTACAATTAATGCAATGACTACATTTTTAACGGTAAAAAACTGAGGGGAGTTATCAAAAAATATCGGAGCAATGTCATTATGGAGAAGCGCTTGAATCGTATTTTCTTTTCCACTTGCCCCCAGATCAAAACTATGGTTGTTTTCAAGAGTAATAATTTTAAAACCAGCTTTGCTAAGGAGAGATATATAAGAAGAATCGATATTAAAGACAGGTGAATCAGAATCAGATATGAATTGATCTTCAATTTTTCCAACAGCTCCCTCTAAATTACCAATAACAAGTTCGGCAGATTGAAAAGTAGGTTTCAATTCAGACCATGGTGAAGAATTTTTAATTTGGAGTTCTTGGCTAACATTACGGGAAAGCAATATATCACCTACGAATAAAACGTGTACATCTGAGTTTGTTTTATTACAACTTTGATTTAGTATTGAAATAATTAGTATGAATAACAGGTTTTTGCCACGCCGGTAGCTGTTTGATTTGTAGCAAATTGTTTTATCCATGGTAGCATTTCTTGTGAATTTGCTTTCTTTTGCCATTCCTTATCGTTTAGGAGTTGAGTTGAAGAGAATTCGTAATATGAGTATATTGAACCTTTAACAATTTGATGTCTTCCAAAAAATGGTACAACATAGTCCCATTCCATTGTATTTCCTACTGCAGCCATAAGATATGGGAATATACCACCTCCAGCAACATCAGTAATTTTTGCTATTGGATCGGGGTTTGAAAGTGCATAATCTTTGTTTGAAAGGCTATTAAATACTAAAAACAAGTGTTCCCCAATACCAGCGACATAAAGAATATTTTCATTTTCTTCCTTAGTAAGAGCTTCTCCTTTTATTTCTTTTTCAGCCATTAATTGAAAGGCACGAGCTTCTTTGGCAGCATCTCTTAGTCTTTCAGTTATGCCAACATATAAAGAACGTTTCTCAGAATCAGCAGATTCTTCCATATCTGTCTTTCCAGCCATACTTTTTGGTACATACTTGATTGCTGTTTCAAATAAATCTGCTATTGCAGAGAATGTATTAGGGTCAGGCTCTACATAACCTCTGGGAGCTCTCATTAAGATTTCTTCAAATCCTCCTTCTCCGCATTCAGCCGCTGTTCTTTCATTAACTAATATAGTTGCATGCCTTAGAGTAGCCCAAGTTGCCAATCCTGTTTGCAGTCTCTTTGTTTGCCATATTTCTTTATCCGTTGATCCATTTGTGGAATTGAGTGTGTCTATCCATTGAACTGAAATTGCATTTATCCATTTGTTATATATGTTATCTTTTGTATAGGATTCATTAGAATTCTTTTTAAAATTATCCTTCAGATTTTCTATTACTTTTCTTAATGGAGGATATTTTTTATAGTCTGAATCAAGTAATTTTTCGGCAAACCCATTACCTAAAGCAGCGGCCAAATCTAATCCAGATGGAAGAAGTCTTTCTCCATCGGCACCAGTTACCTGTAGTGCTGATGGAACATTATCATGATATACTGTTGAATATAATACTTCATTATCAAAACCCCAAGATAATGGGAAAATTGTGAATTGTTTTTGAGGATATCGGCAATAATTTGGGATATGGTTTTTTCGATTATCCCAAACTAAAGGAGATCTGGAGGGAGAAATGAATCCCGAATAACTTTCTATCCACTTTTCAGCATAACTTTTTATCTCACTAGGAAGCAAATTTAGCTCTTGAATAGCCTTTTGTTTTGTTTTGAAGATAGAAGTGAAATAGCGAAACGCTTTGAAATATTTCGCCATTTCTGCATTAGATGTATAATGTCCTCTTGGCTTTAAATCAGAAAATTCATATAGTGTATCTGAGACCTCAGAATAGGAATCTTTTTCATTTTGAATTCTAATTACTTCAGAATTACGGAGATTATCAGTATAGAGATCTTTAAGTGTAGTAAAAACCGGAATCCAAACAGAATTTTTGTTTGATTTTTTAAAACATGAATCAGCTTCAGTAATAAATTTCCAAAAGTTTGGAATCGCATCTTCACGCTCTTTAACAATAAAAAGCCCCTGATATGCAGCCCCAAATAGTTCCCAAAAAATATCTGTTGTTACTAAATAAGGCCTGGTAGGAACATTCCTACTATAACTAGTACAATAATAATTCTCAGTTTCATATAATTTATAGATTTGATCATCGCTGTTAGGGCGGAATAATCCATACTGGTTTTTAAAAAGATCTATTTCGTTTTTTGTATATGCGAACATCCATGCATTTAAAACATCTGCTAATGGTATTACTATTGGCACATAATTTAGAGAATACTGTTCATTTGCTTTTGTTAACCCTATGATTCCTTTCCCATCAGGTACTGATGATGGTGTAGAAATAAAACTATATTCAGGTATTTGGATTTCCTCTGTTTTAGTAGAAAGGAGATAAATCCCTATACCAGATTTTCCTTTTTGCCAATGAATAAGACCTAATCCATTAGGAGTTGGTGTAATAGTTCCATTCTTAATCCCAATATTCATGGGATTAGAATTGCCCCAATATTTAGAATCATATTCTGCTACGAAAAAATTATCACTCTTATCTTGCCAAATCATTTGATGTCCAGCTGGATGGAAAGCAACAGGCAATGCCCAATCAGCTTTAATATTACTTGGTTCAACATCTTCGTCAACAAATTTACTGAATGTTTTCGATGGACCTATAACCTGATAAAAGCGTTTCCCAGTTTCAGTAACAGATACTATTCTGTATGATTTATCACCATTATCCATTCCAAAAAATATACGATATGAATAGTAGTCTTTTCTGTTTTTGTAATCTGACTTAATAATGAAAGGCCGAGGGCAAACAACTAATCGTCTTAATTGGTTTGTAGTAGAAAATATGCTAGATATAACCCAGGATTTATTATTTCTATCTAATCTATATATTTGGTATTTAGAATTCACATATCCCATTACGAACAGAGATTTTGCATTAGGATGCCATGCTATAGCTAATGGTTTTAGTCCTTCAGGTAATAGGCAGCTATCAGCGATTTTATTTTCACCAATTTGCCAGAATTTAATAGAATTCTTACTGCTAAAATTTTCTGCAAGCGCAGCTACATTTATTCCAGCAGGTGAAACATCATAATCTATTATTTTTTCGCTTTTATCAAATGAAAAAGACTGATAGGTGATAGGTGATGGTGAAATGGTTAATTCTGGAATATCGAATACCCCTTTTAAGACCCCAATAGTGTCAGCACTTATATTTTCGAAAGAATTATCATTTTTCTGCTTGCTTTTTGTCAGAGTTGAAAAGGCAAAAAGTAATATGCTGACAAAAGAAATAATAAAGGCAAAAGCTTTATATTTTTTCCAAGTCATAATTAATAAGTTCATATCGTTTATTATTGGAATAGATTATTAGAAAATATCAAATTGAAAAATACAAAAAAGATATAATAGACAATTGCATTTTTATGCTTTTGTGAACAGATGAAAAATGGTTTTTGCCAATCCTGGTAGGTGGAAGAAAAGTCTTGGATCATGATAAGTTGTCTTGACAGTACCAAATCCTGTTAGATGGATGTGAGGATTAGTGCCATTATGAAACAGTCAAGATGTTGAGCAAAAACCACTTTTAGCTTTGTTTGAGCGAGAAAAAGTCAAGGTAAATGATACAAGTTGCACTAAATCCCACCCCGGAAATGGGATGGGATAGTTTTGTGTTTCCTACATTAATTTTATTTACACAAACAATTTAAAATTATGGAAACACAAACAAAACTAAGAAAAAAGTCGTTAACGATGGTTGAAGAGGCCATTTTACAGGTAAAAGGGTTCAAAGAACTTTACCAGTCATTTGAGGACAAGATTGTTACAATGGATCATTCCTCGAGTGCTTTGAGGAATTATTCCAGAAAAGTAGCTGAAGTATGTCTTCATTTTGACAGGCTGCCACAGGACATAAGTGAAAAGGAAATGAATAAATATCTGGCCGATCTGGCAAGAGAAAAAGATTCACCATGTCTGAGTAACTTTAAGTTTACGGTTTATGGACTGCGTCATTTCTACCGACTTGCGGGTTTAAAAGAGAGGGTTGTTGAATTGCCGAGTATTAAGACCAAAAAAAAGCTACCCGTTGTTCTTAATTATAAAGAGTGCAAAGCCCTCTTTATGGCCCCTGCACAACTAAAGCACCGGGTTCTGCTTGCGTTGATATATTCAGCAGGACTTCGTGTAGGAGAGGCGAGTCGTTTACGTTTATCTGATATCGACTCTGATCGCATGATGATCCACATTCGTCAGAGCAAGTATAATAAGGACAGGTACGTTCCATTGTCGCCACTTGTTCTAGAAGGGTTACAGCGTTATTGTAATGCCTACCATCCGGTAGGTTATCTTTTTAACGGCAGCAGGCGTGGTACTCCGCTTAGCACAGTTGGTATTCAATATGCGGTTCGTGAAGCGGTAAAGAAATGCGGTTTTACCAAGGATATCAGCGTACACACCCTCAGGCATAGTTATGCTACACATCTTCTGGAGTTTGGCATGGATATAGTATCTATCAAGGAGCTGTTGGGTCATAGTCGCATTGAAACCACCATGATTTATCTTCATGTAGCACAATCTAACCGGATCAACCTGTTCAGCCCTATCGACAGGTTGTATAAAAAGGGTTGAAGCCAAGGTATGAACTGGCTGAGATAATTGATCGGTTTGGAGAGGAGTTTGAACACAAGCATTCACCAAATAGCTACGTAAAGAGAACTTTGGGTGCATTAAAGCGTTGTCGTACATCGTCATTGGGCGGACATGTTGACAAATGTGATGAGTGCGGCCATATCCGCATCAGTTACAACTCTTGCCGTAACCGTCATTGCCCCAAGTGTCAGAACACTCAGCGGGAAGCATGGGTAGAGGACCGCAAGCAGGATCTGCTTCCGGTTCCATACTTTCATGTTGTGTTTACTGTACCTGACACGCTCAATGGTCTGTTTCTTGAGCATCCGGCAGATCTCTATAATCTGCTGTTTGCCAGTACATGGGAAACAATAGCTCAGTTCTCTTACACACAGTTGCATGCAGAAACGGGCATGGTGGCGATATTGCATACATGGGGACAGAACCTTAGCCTGCACCCGCATATCCATTGTGTTGTTCCCGGAGGAGGGATCAATTACAGGGGTCAGTGGAAACAGATAAGTACCTCTGAGAATGGCAAGGTTTTTTTGTTCAGGGTAGAGAATCTTTCCAGGGTCTTCCGGGGTAAGTTTATAGACGCCCTGAAGAAGAAGCTGCCACAATCGAAGAAGTTTATTAATGACCTGTATAAAACCCCTTGGGTTGTCTACTCCAAGGAGCCATTTGCCGGAGCGGATCAGGTAATTGATTACTTGGGCAGGTACACTCATAAAGTTGCAATAGGCAATCATCGACTATTAAACGTGGATGAAACGGGCGTTCGTTTTAGCTGGCGTGACTACCGGGACAATAAAGAAAAAGTCATGCCACTTGAGGGGGCAGAGTTCCTGAGGCGTTTTTGTATGCACATACTTCCTAAAAGATTTGTACGTATTCGGCATTATGGATTGCTCTCCACAGCTCGTCGCAGGGAGTTTAGAGAACTTCAACAGGAATTTGGAATAAGTATCCCAAAGGTCAGAGAAAAGAAGCACTGGAAAGAGGTTTGCAAGGAACACCTTAATTATGATCCTGATATATGTCCGCAGTGTGGGAAGGGTCATATGTCGACAATTGAGATGTTTTTTGGTCCCCGTCCACCGCCACTGATTATTGCTGCATCAATTGAATCATTTGAAAAATCGTAAAAAATCATTTAAATAGTTCTGGTAAGGACATGTAAGAGTATTGCATAAATGTCAGGAAATCCTGATCAGGTTACTGCCCAAGGCCTTGTAAAATGATGATCGAGGTATTAATCAGGCCATCGGTATCATGAAAATGATCCTTCAACATCTCTTTTGAAAGAGACTCAAAATATTGAATCACCATAGTAAGTTGTTTTCTCTCAAATGCACACCAGGTAAGGATGTAGTGCAACTAATGCTTCATGTTGGGTCTCAAAAAAGACCACACGAAGCCTTAGCTGTTA
>JBDKUD010000024.1:0-27196 GCA_039679805.1 Syntrophomonas sp.
GGTGGCGATGCATCAGGAATGAATGCCGCTATTCGAGCTGTGGTAAGGTCGGCACTATACAAAGATATGGAGGTCTATGGGGTTCATCAGGGATATGAGGGGCTGATAGCCGGACATCTTACCAGTATGTCCCGGGGTTCGGTGGCTGATATTATTCACCGGGGAGGAACAATACTTCAGACTTCCCGTTCGGAGGCTTTCCGTACTATTGAAGGCAGGCAGAAGGCTAAAGAGGTTTTGAGTAATTTAGGCATTGAAAACTTGATAGTGATTGGCGGTAACGGCAGTCTTAAGGGTGGCCATGAGTTTTCCAAACTGGGAATTAATGTGGTTGGTATACCGGCTACTATCGATAACGATATTGTATATACTGATTCTATTGGTTTTGATACGGCAGTAAATACGGTTCTGGAAGCCGTAAACCGGATACGTGACACCGCCACCAGCCATGGACGGGTATTTATTATAGAAGTAATGGGAAGGGATTGCGGCGAATTAGCCCTGGCAGCCGGTGTAGCCGGAGGAGCTGAGTCTATTTTGATCCCGGAGATTGAAACTGACCTGGACCAGGTAGTAGAAAAGATAAACAGCGGGACCAGAAGAGGCAAGCTGCATAGTATTATTATTGTGGCCGAAGGTGTACATGATTCCATGAAGTTAAAGGATTACCTGCAGGAGAAAACTGGTCAGGATACCAGAATTACTATACTGGGTCATATTCAGCGGGGCGGAACACCTACTGCCGCAGACAGAATACTGGCCTCCTGCATGGGCAACCTGGCTGTTGATGTGATTGATGAAGGCAAGGGGAATGTTATGGTGGCAGGTAAGGGAGAAAAGGTCCATTATATACCTATACAGGAAGTAATAAATGGAACCCGGACCCCGGAACTGAATATGTTTGAAATTGCCCGGGTATTAGCGATGTAATATAGATTTATACCGCGTGTTAACCCGGGTATTGTAATAATATATCGAGGTGTATTTGTATGCGTAAGACGAAAATTATTTGTACAGTTGGACCGGCTAGTGAAAATAAGGATACTTTAATACAAATGATTGAAGCGGGTATGAACGTAGCCCGTTTGAATTTTTCTCATGGAGTATATGAAGAACATAAGTGCAGAATTGACACATTAAGGGATGCCGCCCGGACTCTGGAAGTCCCCATTGCTATAATGCTGGATACCAAGGGACCGGAGATAAGGACCGGAAGACTGAAAGATAAGAAGGTAAAATTAACGGCAGGTGAAAAATTTACCCTAACTACCAGGGAGGTAGAGGGTAATAATAAAGAAGTTCAAGTTAGCTATCCGGCATTAGCCCGCGAAGTTGCCGAAGGAGATTTTATTTTATTATCCGATGGCCTGATTAGTCTGCAGGTGGAGAGAACCACTGCTACCGATATTGTCTGCCATATAATGAATGGGGGAGAACTTGGCGAACAAAAGGGGATAAATGTACCCGGAGTGCGGATTAATATGCCATTTCTAAGTGAAAAAGATATAGCTGATATTAATTTTGGAATAGACAATGATGTAGATTTTATTGCGGCGTCATTTGTCCGCAATGCTCAGGATGTTCTGGACATAAGAAGAATTGTGGAACAAAGATTTGCCAATATTGATATTATTGCCAAGATTGAAAGCCAGGAAGGGATAAATAACCTGGACGCCATAATTAAAGTTGCTGATGGAGTTATGGTAGCCCGGGGTGACCTGGGAGTGGAAATACCCGGAGAAGAAGTGCCTCTGGTGCAAAAAGAGACGGTCACCAAGTGTAACCAGGCAGGTAAAGTGGTGATTATTGCTACCCAGATGTTGGATTCAATGATCGTTAATCCCCGTCCTACCCGGGCTGAAGTATCTGATGTAGCCAATGCCATTTTTGATGGTGCTGATGCTATTATGTTATCCGGGGAATCGGCAGCCGGTAAATATCCGGTGGAAGCAGTAGCCACCATGGCCAAAATAGCCAGACGTGCCGAACAATCTCTGCCCTATTCCAATATGCTGAGACAAAGACGAACCCAAGCTACTCTATCAGTAACTGATGCCATTGGTTATGCTACCTGTACTACAGCTATGAACCTGGGGGCATCGGCCATTATTACCTCAACCCGGTCCGGGTTTACGGCCCGGACGGTCTCAAAATATCGCCCTCAGGCCAATATCGTAGCTGCGACTCCAGAAACCAGGCTGCTTAATAAACTGTCACTGGTATGGGGGGTCTATCCTTTATTGATAGGAGATACCTCAGGTACTGATGCATTGCTGGAGGAATCGATAAA
This sequence comes from Syntrophomonas sp., assembly GCA_039679805.1. Classification (GTDB taxonomy): domain Bacteria; phylum Bacillota; class Syntrophomonadia; order Syntrophomonadales; family Syntrophomonadaceae; genus JBDKUD01. The sequence continues at coordinate 2,291 of JBDKUD010000024.1, forward strand.
GAGTGCTTTAACAGCAGGATATATTAAGAATGGCGACCTGGTAGTTCTTACTGCTGGCGAACCATCCGGATTTACCGGCGGAACCAATCTGCTAAAGGTTCATGTCGTAGGAGATATTCTGGTGGAAGGTGCTGGTATCGGCTCAGAAACGGTACGCGGCAAGATCCGGGTAATTAAGCATGAGGGAGATCTGACCAAAATTCAGCCCGGTGATATAGTTGTTACAACCGGTGCCAATAACAGCTTTGCACCTTATTTGGATAAAATTGGTGCTATGATTGCGGAAGAAGGAGGCTTAACCTCCGATGCTGCCATTATAGGACTAAATGCCGGAATTCCTGTGGTGGTAGGAGCAAAAGATGCTACCTCCATTTTGAAAGATGATATGTTGGTAACCGTCTACACACCAAGAGGTCGAGTCTATAAGGGCTTTGCCAAAGTTATTTAGAAAAAGTTGTAGAAGATAATAAACGCAGACTAATATGGCCTGCGCAGACTTTTAAGGGGAAAATTCAACACAGATGGACACAGATTTAATTATGAAGGACACAGATTATGTATAATTAAAACTGGTGTATACTTAATGACATTGGGGTTACAGGTTAAGTGGGAGTAAACTTTCCATCATTTAAAGAACATTGTTAATCTTCCCAAATCTGTGTAAGAGCAAAGCGAGCCCACCCTATGGGTATCACTGATGCTCCCTGTCGGTCTCTTTTAAGGTTGCGTGTTGAATTATTATATAGGTCTGTGAAAGTCATATAAGTCTGCGTGCGACAGAGTCGCCAGCGTCTAATCGGTGCCCCATCCTCCACTCGGACTTCGCCGGGTGTTTCTCACCGCCTGCGCCAACGTCGCCGCACTGGATAGACCTCACCGCCCTGGCCGTGAACTTCTAGAAGAAACAGTGAAAAAGACCTCACCTAGCTACATTTCTTCCTGCCCTTCATAAACAGCCAAACCCGTAATATAGGGCTTCTTTTTAACCTAAATAAAAGTAAAATGTATCTTAACAAAAAGAAGGAATTCCCAGAACCTATGTAGAAATGCATAAAAGAGGACTGTTCGTATTAAATCAGAAAACCCACATTGAGATTATTAGAGATTAAAAGGAGGTATTTAGGAATGAAAATAATGGTACTTGGTGCAGGTACTATGGGTGCAGGCATTGTTCAAACTGCTGCCCAGGCTGGTTTTGATGTAGTTGTACGCGACATCAAACAAGAATTTGTTGACAAAGGTATTAACGGCATCAACAAAGGTCTGGAAAAAATGGTTTCCAAAGGCAAAATGGAAGCTGAGAAAAAAGATGCTATAATGGCCAAAATCAGTGGAACAGTTGACCTGGCAGAAGCCAAAGACTGTGACCTGGTAATTGAAGCTGCAGTTGAAATAATGGATATTAAAAAAGCTATCTTTAAAGAACTGGATGCTATTTGCAAGCCCGAATGTATTTTAGCCAGTAATACTTCAGCTCTCAGTCTTACCGAAATCGGTGCTGCTACTGGCAGAGCTGACAAAGTTATCGGTATGCATTTCTTTAATCCCGTGCCGGCCATGAAATTGGTTGAGATTATCAGAGGTGCTTCTACCTCCCAGGAAACCTATGACTTTACTAAAGACCTCAGCGCCAAAATGGGCAAGAGCCCGGTTGAAATCAGTGAAGCTCCTGGTTTCGTTGTAAACCGTCTCTTAATCCCCATGTGCAACGAAGGTATGTATGCAGTTATGGAAGGCGTAGCCAGCGCTGAAGACGTTGACACTTCCATGAAATTTGGTGCCGGCCATCCGATGGGACCTTTGGCATTAGCCGACATGATTGGTCTGGACATTTGCCTGGCTATTATGCAAACTCTGCATAAAGAATTTGGCGATGATAAGTATCGTCCCTGCCCGCTGCTGGTAAAAATGGTCCGCGCTGGCAAATTAGGACGTAAGACTGGTGAAGGTTTCTTCAAATACTAAGCCGTAAGCTAAAAAACCTCCCAGATTAGCCGATTGAACCCGGCTATCAGATGTAGAGAAGATTTATATAATGTATTGTACGTAGTATTTGAAGGTAAAGGATTATTCATAAAAAGATAAAGGGTAGCACTTTAACAGGTGCTGCCCTTTAGTGTTTTTGTCTATTAACCCGCGTAACGCATCCTGCATTTCATCGGGCCACTGTTTGTCGGACCCTTTGCATTCTAACTTCTTCAATAATACTGTTTAATGTCATGGAATCCATATTGCCGGTAGGTCTAATCCCGTGTGCCTGCTGATATTGCATTACAAACTGATTATAATCACTTTTTTCTGTCATACCTAAGCTAACCAGCATGGCTCGAATTTGACTGGTTTCTTCCGGGGACATAATCATGTTTTCAGTATTGGCTGAACTGGAGGATGAGCCTGTAGTTGATTCGGCTGATTTTTGCTGGGTATTAGCACTTTTACTAGATGACGTGTTGTCCGCTACCTGAGATTTAGTTGCGGCTTGCTCCTTTTGGGCTGCTAAAACTGGGACTTTGCCATTTTTGGCAAGGTATTGGATATTACTCAGCGTTCCCAGTGTGCAACCGGTGATAATAGCAGCTGTTAATGTAAGAATAAGGAAGAAGATTGTTTCTTTGCGCATAAACATTTCTCCTAATATATCATATATTAGTATTGTCAATATTTTAAAAAATCTGACTCGTTTAAATTATTAGTGCCATAATTTTACTCTATTTATAAAAATTTTTCAATATGGCTTGCCTGGCTGGTTCAATAAGTTAGTGTACCAATTATTTAGTGACTGAACTCAATTGTTAAAAAAATCGGGGGTAATAGTCTAATAGTTTTTGCATATGTATTATTAAGGGGTTTAGCCGTAAGTTAGCTTACAAGTTTTTTACTGGCTGACCTTTTTATATCCTAGTCAGTTATGAGTTTGTTGAGCTTCGCTAGAAACAGGATTAGCGGGGTTTTATTTTTCGACAGCGAATTTTAGTTGAAAAAGGAAGGAGTGAAGCGAATTTGAAAGATTTCCGGTGCGAAAAATGCCAGAAGCTTCTGGGAAAATACCGGGAATGTGAAGTACTGGAAATAAAATGCCCGCGTTGCGGTGCAATAAATACTTTAACACAGGAAAAGCCAAGGTTCGGTATTACCAGAACCTGCTCGGTGATAGACAAGGTTGTTAACTAGTTGGATAAGTAACAGTATCTCCAATTAGTCTCCAACTTAATATATTAATTTCTTGTCTGTATTGAGAGCCCTTGGAGCCCCGTCAGATTGACGTCTGCCGGGGCTCTTTATTTTGGAAAGGGGGTGAGGCGAGAAAATTTGATGTGGCGGATGTTTTAGAGAGTGAATGGATCTTTTAGAGAGAAAAAAGACCATTATAAGGGAGGAGAATTTGTATGTCCGATTTTGTCCAAAAGCTTGATATGAAAAGGGCTGATTATCCCAAGACTGTCCCGGTGACCGGATTCGGCGAAAGACAAGCAGATTATCAGGGGATGGGTAGAGACGTTGGCAATGTATATAAGAATTTTCGGGAAGTGGTATGTGTCGAAGCATGCCGAACTCCCTACGGAGTAGTGGGAGGAAAGCTGAAAGAATACGATGCTCCTCAGTTGGGAGCACTGGCGATAAAAGAAGTGCTGCGCCGTACTAACGGCAAAGTAAAACCCGAGGATGTGGATTATGCCTATATGGGGCAGGTGGTACCGGCAGGAAATGGTCAGATACCGGCTCGTCAAGCCACCATTCTGGCAGGATTGCCGGAATCGGTTCCATCTATTTCGGTAAATAAGGTTTGCTCCTCAGGCATTAAAACCATAGACCTGGCAATTCAAGCCATTTTACTAGGGAAAGCTGAAATTGTAATAGCCGGCGGTCAGGAAAGCATGAGCCATTGTCCTTATGCACTGCCGGATTTAAGATATGGAAAACGTATGGGCCTTTTAAATGCCGATTGTGTAGATTTGATGGTTTACGACGGCCTGTGGGATGCATTCTATAACCGCCATATGGCGATACATGGGTCCGAAGTCAGTGATGAATTCGGATTTACCCGGGAAGACAATGATGAGTGGGGGTATGCTTCTCAAATGAGGGCAGTTGCAGCCATGGAGGCCGGCAGGCTGGATGATGAAATATTCCCGGTGGAAATTAATAAAGGCAAAGAGATAATGACCAAAGATGAAGGGCCCAGGCCTAAGACTACCATGGAAGGGCTGACCAAGCTGCCTCCGGTTTTCAACCATAAGAGTACAGTTACTGGTCTGCCTGGCAGTGTAACGGCCGGAAATGCTCCGGGAGTAAACGATGGCGGCGATGTGTGCTTGTTAATGAGTCGTGCCAAAGCTGACGAGCTAGGGATGAAACCGTTGTTCACTGTTGTGGACTATGCTGAGGTATCCCAGCAAACCAAAGATATTGCTACCGTTCCGGGGCTATCAATTAAGAAGGTACTCGAACAAAATGGTATGACTTATAAAGATGTAGAGCTGATTGAGATAAATGAGGCATTTGCCGCTGTAGCACTGGTAAGTGCACGCAGTATTCTGGGAATGACCAAAGAGGAGATGTTGGCCAAGGTTAACGTAAATGGCAGTGCCATTGCTTATGGTCATCCCATTGGTGCCACGGGAGCTAGAATCGTAATGACTATGGCTTACGAACTGAGACGGCGCGGCGGAGGCTTCGGAGTATGTGGAATTTGTTCCGGCCACGCCCAGGGCGATGCGATGTTAATTAAAGTAGAACCCTAGTTAGGTATTAGGATGCTTAATGAATCGGAGGGATGAACTTATGGAAATTAAGAAAATCATGGTTATCGGCGCCGGGCAAATGGGCGGGGGTATAACCCAGGTCTCAGCCCAGGCCGGGTACGATACCATTCAATATGATATTAATATGGACCTTGTAAATAAAGGATTAGCGGTAATTGAACAAAATTTGGCCCGAGATGTAGCCAAAGGGAAAAAGACGGGGGAAGAAAAAGATGCAATAATTGGGCGGATTAAGCCTTCAATAAGTCTAACCGATGCTTTTGATTGTGATCTGGTGATAGAAGCAATTGTAGAAAATTTCGAGGTTAAAAAGCAAGTATTTGGTGAATTAGATAAGATTGCTCCCCCCCATGCCATTTTAGCCAGTAATACTTCTTCATTACCGATAACTCAGATTGCTGCTTGTACCAAAAGACCGGAGAAGGTCATTGGTATGCATTTTATGAATCCGGTCCCGGTTATGAAATTAGTAGAAATTATTCGCGGCCTGGCCACTACTGATGAGGTTTACCAGATTATCGAAGCGGCTTCTATTAAAATGGGCAAAATTCCGGTTTGGTGCAAGGATGTCCCTGGCTTTGTTTCCAATCGTGTTCTCCAGGTCATGATAAACGAGGCTTTGTGGGAATTGTACGAAGGAGTGGCGCCGGCAGAGAATATTGACAATATCATGAAACTGGGTATGAACCATCCTATGGGACCCTGTGCTTTGGCTGACCTTATAGGTCTGGATACTGTCCTTTCTATTCTCAATGTAATGTATCAGGGATATGGAGATCCCAAATATCGCCCCTCTCCATTACTGAAGCAGTATGTCCAGGCAGGTTGGCTGGGCAGAAAAACCGGCCGGGGTGTTTATGATTACACCAAAAAATAGGTTGTCTTGGTTCATAAGTAAAGAAATTAATAAGGAGTGATCACTATGGATTTTGGTTTAAGTGAAGAATCCTTAATGATGAGAGATATGTTTAGAAAGTTCTGCAAAAATGAGATAGAACCTATTGCGGCTGACACTGACAGGACTCATGAGTTCCCTATGGCTACTTTTAAAAAGATGGCTGCTTTGGGCCTTACTGGTTTGCCAATTCCCGAAGAATGGGGAGGAGCCGGAGCCAGCTATCTTGATTTTGCCATTTTTGTCGAAGAAATAGCTAAATGCTGTGCCTCAACGGCAGTTATTATGAGTGTTCACACCGGGTTAGCCTGCATGAGTACTTATCTTTATGGCGGTCAGCGGGTTAAAGAAAAATACCTCAAGGCTTTAGCAAGTGGTGAAATAATTGGCGCCTATGCTTTGACAGAGCCTAATGCCGGTTCTGATGCCGCTTCTCTTAAGTGCAAGGCTGAAGATATGGGAGACCACTATCTGGTCAATGGCAGCAAGATATTTATAACTAATGGCGGTTATGCTACCACCTATTGTACTTTCGTTAAAACGGATCCTACCCAGGGGTCTGGAAAAGGTATAACCTGTCTGCAAATTGAAAAGGACACTCCCGGATTTACGATAAGCAAACCGGTTGCCAAGATGGGAATGAACGGTTCAGCTACGGTGGAACTCTATTTCGATAATGTCAAAGTTCCCAAAGAAAATGTACTGGGAGAAATTAATGACGGCTTTAAGGTTGCCATGGGACTCCTTGCCGGAGGGCGTATTACTATTGCTGCTCAAGGTCTGGGTATTGGCGAGGGGGCACTCGATTTTACCCTTCAATATATAAAGGAAAGACAGCAATTCGGCAGACCACTGGCTGCTAATCAGGGAGTCCAGTTTATGGTCGCAGATATGGCAGCAGCGGTAGATGCTGCACAGTTATTAATATATCGGGCGGCATGGCTAAAAGATAATGGCCTGCCCCACAATAAAGAAGCTTCAATGGCCAAGAAATTCGCTACAGATACCGGTATGGAGGTGTGTACCAACTGTGTTCAGCTTATGGGGGGTTATGGATACTGCAATGAATTTCCGGTAGAGAGAATGATGAGAGATGTTAAACTCACCCAGATTTACGAAGGCTCCAACCAGATTCAGAGAATGATTATTGGCCGGGAGACCATAGGTAAGTTTTAATCTGTTGATTTTGAGCCCCTGGATACACTGGTATCCAGGGGTAAAGTCAATTATCAGTGATTTATATGAGGAGGTATGAATGATGGCTCGACCCCAAAAAGTTAGCCTGGCGGAAGCCATAAGCCTCATAAATGACGGCGATTCACTGACCTTCAGCGGATTTACCATTTGGCGCCGTCCTATGGCGGCAATTATGGAACTAATCCGCCAGGGCAAAAAGAACCTCCACCTAATGGAGGTTAACGGTGGAACCCACGACGATATGCTCATCGGAGCTGGCTGTGTCAAGATCTGGGAGTCCTGCTGGAGCGGCCATGAATTGTTTGGTAAGATAGCCGGCAATCTGGCGCGTAAAGTGGAAGCCGGGGAATTGATCTGTGAGGATTACAGCCATGTTCAGATGCTCTATCGTTTAGTGGCTGGTGCGCAAGGTATACCCTTTATGCCCACCTTTGCTGCCTTGGGTTCAGATATATTGAATCCGGAATATGACATGCTTGGTAAAGCTGGCCTGCGGGATGGTTCTAATCCCAAAATACCAGCCAAGAAATATGAGATGTATACCGAAAATTTCACCGGTGCAGAAGTAGCGCTGGTTCCTGCCGCTCAACCCGATTGGTGCATTGCCCACGTCCAACTGGTCGGTTCGGAAGGGACCGTAAGAGTACTGGGCCAGAAGTATGCGGATGAAGAAGCCATGAAAGCAGCCGATAAATTGATAGTAATAACCGAGCAGATCGTTCCCGAAGAGTTTATCCGACGCGAGCCGGAGCATAACCTGATTCCCCCCCATCTGGTGGATTATGTGGTTGAGCTTCCCTGGGCAGGACATCCTACCGGATGTTACGGTACCTATGAAGCTGATGGGGCATTCATCAAAGATTTCTACGAAAAGACTCGTAGCCAGGAAGGTTTTGATGCCTGGGCGCAAGAATGGATATTTGGTGTAAAGGACCACGAGGAGTATCTTAATAAATTGGGAGTATCACGCCTGGAAATCCTGCGGGCCAGTGCTGCACTGGGTTATTCCCAAAAAGTCAAAAGGGGGTCGAGATAATGGCTGGTAATGATTATGCAAAAGTCGGCGAATTCAAACCAATCGACCTTCTGGCTGTGTCGGCTGCCAGGGAGGTAACTGACGGGGAGATAGTTTTTGCGGGCACCGGGCTGCCCATGCTGGCGATTATGCTGGCACAAAGAACAATTGCTCCCAACGCGGTATGCATATACGAAGCCGGCAGTGTAGATGGCCGCCCCATTGACCTGCCCACCTCAGTAGGTGACGCCCGCTGTCACTACCAGGCTTCGATAGCCAACGGTTTATGGGATGTTTTCGGCCAGTTGCAAAGAGGCGGAGTGGATATGGCTTTCCTGGGCGGCGCTGAAATTGACCAGTACGGGAGCGTCAATACCACCGCCATGGGCGGTTATTCCCCTGTCGGCAAACGTCTAACCGGCAGCGGCGGCAACGCGGATATTAACGCTCTGGCCAAAAGAACGGTATTCATCATGATCCAGGAGAAGCGGCGCTGGGTAGAACGATGCAGCTACATCACTTCACCCGGCTGGAGGATTCCCAAATGGCCCGGCGGTGAATTCGTCCATAAGAAAGAGGTGTACAATAAAGCCTTCCGGGGAGGCCCCTGGGCAGTTATCTCCAATATGGGAGTTTTCCATTTTGACGACGACGGAGTTATTTATCTGGATACAGTTCATCCCGGATTTACCCCGGAACAGGTCAAGGACAACTGCATGTTTAATTTAAATATAAGTAAGGTCAGCGGTGAAACCAAACCACCGACTTATAATGACCTGGAACTATTATATAACGTTGTAGACCGGGAGGGAATTTTCCTACCATAATTACCAAGCAATAACAATAGTATTATAATTAAAGAAATAAGTTTAAGGGGGGAGGATTCACTATGACTTTACCATTGGAAGGGATAAGAGTATTAGATTTGTCCCGCTATCTTCCGGGACCGTACTGTACTCAGATACTGGCGGATTTTGGCGCAGAGGTAATAAAGGTCGAGGATCCCAGGGGGGGAGACCTGGGCCGGAATATAGTTCCGATGATCGGGGATCTGAGTGCCCGGTTCTATGCTGTCAACCGTAATAAAAAGAGTATAACTGTGGATCTTAAGAAAGAGGAAGGAAAAGAGATTTTTCGAAAACTGGTCGCGAATAGTGATGTGGTAGTTGACCAGTTTCGCCCCGGGGTAATGGATAAAATGGGGCTTGGCTACGAATGTCTGAAGGCCATAAACGATAGAATTATCTATTGTTCTATAACCGGGTATGGCTTGAACGGACCATTACGTGACGCGGCCGGCCATGATCTGAACTATCTTAGCCTGGCCGGGGTAACTGAACTAAATGGCACATTTCAGGGTATGCCCGCAATGTGTGCAGTTCAGATAGCAGATGTTGCCGGGGGTTCGCTCTATGCTGTAATTGCTATTCTTATGGCTTTAGCCAGCCGGGAAAAAACTGGTCAGGGGCAGCTTTGTGATATAGCTATGATGGATGGTTCAGTCAGCCTTTTGGCTTATACTCTGGCAGAGTCGTCAGGATGGGGATCGCTTCCGGTAAGAGGCGATGAAGTTTTGACCGGAGGATATGCCTTCTATAACATTTATAAAACAAAGGATAATAAACATGTGAGCCTGGGGGCACTTGAGGATAAATTTTGGGCTGATTTCTGCAAAAAGATAGGCCGGGAAGAGTATATTAAAATGCAGTGGGATAAATCCCAACAAGATGCAATAAAGGCTGATATAAGTAAATTGATGATGGAAAAGACCAGAGACGAATGGGTAGAATTCTTTTCCGATAGTGATATTTGTTTTACACCAGTTCTTACGCTGGATGAAATGTGCCAGTATCCTCAGGTGGCAGCCCGGGATATGATATACAAATTGCAAAATGTCGGGGGACTTGGTAAGGAAATAGTTGCGACAGGAATACCTATGAAACTTTCCGCTACTCCCGGTGAGGTGAAATTAACCTTCCCGAAACTAGGCGAAAACAATGCTGAGATTTTACAAGCTGCCGGTTATTCTGCCGCCGACATAGAGGAACTAAAGAAAAATAAGATTATATAGGTGTATTGCGAAAGCCCCGGGCGGTGAGGCATATCCAGTTTGCTTCAGTCTCCGGCAGTGGAAACACCAGCGGCTTGCCTCACGGGGATGGGGCACCGCGTAGATTCACATCCGTGTTCAGCCGTCCTTAATGGCGACCACAGGGAGCATCAGTTGTCCCCGGAGGGGGTACGCTCTCGCGACGTCCGTGTCGCTCGACCCCATCCCCCGCTCGGACTTCACCGGGTGTTTCTCACCGCCTCCGCCAACGTCGCGGCACTGGATATACCTCACCGCCCGGGGGGTTAATCATAGGACTTTCATTTAGTAAGCCGGTGTATTTAACAGCACCGGCTTTTTGCTGCCTGCGTAAGTTAGTGTTTTCACAAGTTAGTGTCTGACCCCAATTATGATATAATTATTGTAATATTTTAGTAGGGGTGGTTACTTTTATGAAAAATTTCCCGGAGCTTTTTTCACCAGGTTACATAGGCAAATTGCTGATTAAAAACCGTATTGTAATGGCTCCCATGTTGGTTGCTTACGGTACTCCGGACGGTCAGGTAAGTGAAACTCTGCTGGACTATTATGAAGCCCGGGCACGCGGCGGAGCAGGTCTGATTATTGCTGAAGCTGCCTGTGTTGATGCCCCGGCAGGCAGGGAAAGTTTCCGACAGTTAAATATTGACCATCCCCGCTACCTGGCGGGTTTGGAACGCTTATCCCGTAGTATAAAGGCATATGGCTGTCGGGTTTTTATCCAGCTTTTTCATGCCGGGCGGCAAACTTCCAGTATGTTTACCGGGGTTCAACCGGTGGCACCATCTCCCCTGGCTTGTTCCATGATAAAGGAAAATCCCCACGAATTAAGCATTGATGAGATTAAGGAGATAGAAAACAAGTTCATTACTGCAGCACAATATGCCTATATGGCTGGATTTGACGGTGTAGAGCTGCATGCTGCCCATGGCTATTTAATAAACCAGTTTCTTTCCCCGCACAGCAATAGAAGGGATGACGAATATGGCGGCAGTTTGGAAAACCGGATGCGGCTGTTGTTAAATATTGTTCGCAAAATTAAGGGTGGCTGGCCGAAATTGGCATTGTCAGTACGGCTTAATATCGATGATTTTGTACCGGGCGGACTTACCCCGGGCGAAAGTATTGAGATCTGTCAACATCTGGAGAAGGCTGGTACGGATGCAATTCATTGTTCCTCCGGTACGTACGAATCAGGTCTGAAAAGTATAGAACCAGTTTCTTATAAAGAGGGTTGGCGGGTATACCTGGCGGGAGAAGTTAAGAATTGGGTTAAAATCCCGGTTATCAGCGGTGGAATGTTAAACAACCCGGCTTTCAGCAACCAGCTGGTGGCTAGCAAGCAGGCTGACTTTGTTTTTCTGGGCCGCAGCCTTCTGGCCGATAGTAATTGGCCTAATAAAGCCCGGGAGGTACGGATTAAGGATATTCGACCCTGCATTAGATGCAATAACTGTATCGATAATAACTTTCGGGGGATGATGGTTGATTGTACAGTAAACCCCGAAACTGGCAGGGAAAGACATTTCCATCAGGACCGTAAGAGCTTATCCTCTGGCACTACAGCAGTGATTGTAGGGGGCGGACCGGCGGGAATGCAAGCTGCTTTATCACTAGAAAATCAGGGGTTGAATGTTACCCTATATGAAAAATCCGAGAAACTTGGCGGCCTTCTAAACCTAGCCACTATTCCTCCACATAAATTCCGGGTAGGGATGCTTAGAGATTATCTAATTAGACAATTGCAGCACAGTGGTGTGAAGATTTTATTAAATACTGCTTACAACCTAGATAATTTAAAAGATGACTATCCTGATTACCTGATTTTTGCCTGCGGTTCAACCCCTGCCCAATCAGTCATAAAAGGATGGAACCAGGATTACTGTTTGCAAATTCACGATGTACTGGAAAAAAGGATAAACATTTTAAGCAAGAATGTAATTATTATCGGGGGAGGAAGTAATGGCTGCGAAGTGGCCGATTTTCTTCTGGCAGGGGATAATCATGTTACTATCATTGAAGAAAACGATATACTGGCAGCCGGAATGGAGAAGAAAAACCGCCGTGACTTAATGAATCGTCTGGAACAGGGAAATCTGAAAAAGAGAACCTCCAGCAAGGTAATGGAAATAAAAAACGGCCAAGTACTGATTTCAGGAAAGGACGGAGTTATTGAAATCCTACCTGCTGATTATGTGGTTCTGGCTATAGGTTTTGTACCATGTAATGATTTATATTTCGAGGCCCAGAAGGTGCACAATAATACATTTTTAATCGGGGATGCTTTTGAAGTTAACAATATTAAAAATGCTTTGCTGCAGGGGCAAACAGTAGGCGAGATCCTAAAGTAGATTTTGAGATCTAACCATAATTTGGATTCAAGTGCCAAGTGAATAATGAATTTTTAAAAGCTTCCTTTGACTAGTAAATGCCCTAGTTAAGGAAGTTTCTTTGTGTAAATTAGGACTTTTATTATTAAGCTCTCAACTCGTCGAATTCCAAAACCTGCACTTTCACACACGTCTGACTGGTATAAGCCAAATTAAAACACCTTATGTCTCTCATGTATGCCGCAGCTATTATAAATTTTGACAATGAATTTTACAGAAGTATGTGGTTTTTATAAATTGTGAGCTGATAGGCTGCCTAAAATTGACGTAAGTAAAGACTGTATATAAAATTCAATTTACAGAGCTAGCTTTGCGCCATCATTCGACTAAAAAACCATAGAAATGTTTTTATTCGGGCAGGTCGTATTTTTATGATCTGGGCCGTAAGGTCTTGTATAAACGCTGAACTGTCGTCAAATAGTCTATCCGGTTTAACCTGCATCCGATAGATGTTTTAGTACTAACTTAAAAATCCTAGAAGGATTTTATATACCACAAAATTTTTTTAAGGGGCGTGATTATATGATTGAGGTGGCAAAAATCCTCTACAACAAACCGGCAGCACAGAATATCTGGTTGATGGAATTACATGCGCCCGGGATAGCAGCTGCATCTAAGCCCGGTCAGTTTGTCAATGTCCGTTTGTCCGAACAGTTAGATCCACTTTTACGAAGACCTATAAGTTTGCATGGAATTGACCCCGAAAAAGGAACAATATCAATGCTCTATATGGTTGTAGGGCGTGGGACTGAACTCTTGACCCAAATGGAACCAATGGCATCAATTGATGTACTTGGACCCCTCGGCAACGGTTTTGCTACCGAATTTGCGGGAGATAAGGCGGTCCTCCTGGGCGGAGGCATCGGCATTGCTCCACTATATCCTTTGGCCCAGGCTTTAGTGGCAAAGGGGAAATCAGTTCGTCTCCTGATCGGTACAAAAAGCCAAAAATATTTGTCCGATATAAAGCCCTACCAGGAGATTGGAGTTACAGTTGAGATCTCCACTGACGACGGAAGTTATGGATATCATGGTTTCGTGACAGAGTTGCTTGACAAAGCTATTAAAGAACACGAGTGTGATTATTTGTATGCTTGCGGTCCTAAACCGATGCTGCGTGCTATTGAGCGTAAGGCATTGGAGAATGGCATAAAAGGGCAAGTTTCTACTGAATCACATATGGGTTGCGGTTTAGGAGTTTGCCTTTGCTGTCCGAATAAGGCGAAAGAGGGCGGCTACAAAAAAACCTGTCAGGACGGTCCTGTCTTTGAGATTGGAGTGTTGGATTATGAGTAAGATCAATACAACAGTCAAAATTGGTAATATGACTATGAAAAACCCGGTAACTACAGCATCCGGAACCTTCGGTTCCGGCCTGCAGATGACGGACTACGTTGATTTAAATCGCTTGGGTGCCATAACCATCAAGGGTACCACCCTTGAGGCTCGTCCCGGAAATTTACCCCCTCGTATCATTGAGAGTCCGTCAGGGATCGTCGCCTCAGTTGGATTGGAAAATCCTGGTGTAGATGCTGTCCTATCTGACATTATCCCTAAAATAGCGGGCTACGATTCTCCTATCATTGTTAATATAGGCGGCAACACTGTGGAGGAATATGGAGAGGTCGCTCGGCGGTTGGAAGTCTCGGAGGCAGTAGATGCCATCGAGATTAATATTTCCTGCCCCAACGTCAAAAAAGGCGGTATGACATTTGGAACTGATCCAATTGTAGCGGGGGCAACCATTGCGTCAGTTAGGAAAAACACAACTAAGACAGTTATTGCAAAGCTAACGCCCAGTGTTACGGATATTACTCTTATGGCTCAGGTTGCCAAGGATAACGGAGCCGACGCACTGACGCTTATTAATGGCTACCCTGCAATGGCGATCGACATCAATAGCAAGAAGCCTGCGCTTGGCAATGTTTTTGGCGGACTTTGTGGTCCCGCACTTAAACCTATAGCCCTTCGTATGGTCTATTTGACCGCTCAGGCGGTGGACCTTCCAATTATTGGCGTAGGTGGAATTGCTACCTGGAAGGACGCCGTTGAATATCTCCTGGCAGGAGCCACCGGCGTCGCTGTTGGTACAGGAAATTTCCTTGATCCTTCTGCAACTATGAAGATAGTCGATGGGATTGAGCAATATCTTATTGACAACGGCTTTGAGGATATTCACGATATCATTGGTTTGGCCTGGAAGTAAGATTTTTTATGTACAAATAACACCGAGTGATGATAAGAATAAGATTAATTGGATTAATTTAAAATCCATAAAGTTCTAACAAAAATAAGTTATTTTATAAGTCGATTTCCCAATTTAGGTAAGAGAAAGATTCCCTAGAGATAATTCACTCTCCCCTTTATATATATAATATGATTCAATTCTTGCAGGGCTTATTCAGGATTTCTAAATTAGTATTACTGAATAAGCTTTCTTTTTGGCACATAAAACGATTTCGTTTTGGGTTTTTCGAATGTATTTTTCTGTTAACAATGAAATTTGTGCTGTTGTACGTAGAAGTATCTGAATATAAGCGACAGCAAACAAAGAGCATTGAACCTCCAAACAATAAATGCTTTAGCTGTTTATCTTGTACCAGGAGCTCAGGTAATACGTCCACTTTTGTATTTGAGTGAATATGACCAATCCATCCACCTCCAAAAGTATTGCTCCGTTTGACTGACTATTGCAATAGGTGACCTATATTAATATGAAAGAATGGTGAGATCTTTTTAAGTAATCACTTAAACTATTCTATTCATTTCTTATCTATGTTTTTCACTCATAATACTGCTATAGTTGAAATAGAAAAGAAGGCGAAGCAAACAAGACTGAATGCTTCGCCCTAGATAAAATAATTACTAAGTAGTGTGTTTACTTTTGAGGTAGAATGGTCATCTTGGCCAAAGTGCTGATATCGCTCAATTTTTCAACATTCCAGATAATATCAAACATATGTTGAATATCGTTGTCAGAGAAATACTTGCTAGCCATATCGTAGAACTTCTTTTCCAGCTCGGCATCTGATAAATCCTCCGCTCCTAGACCATAAGGGTGAGCCACTTTTTCCACAAAGGTACGACCGTCCTTCGTAGTTATCTCCGTAATGCCGCCTGAACTCCATTCTCCCAAATCTGGATGGGGTTTAATGCTAATTTTATCAATCAGATCTAGTATTACGGGATCATCGTAATTATTGGGGTTCATCGCATTGGTAGTATAGCGATGGTCACGAATCGCTACTGCATTGGCATAGAAGGCACCATGATCGACGGTCTCAGCATTTCTCGGGAACTTCTTGGGTAAAGAAGCAGTATGCATGTAATCGCGATAACCAGTTCCAATTTTGACCGAGGCAATATCCTCAGGATATAAATTGTTGTCAATTACGATTTTCAAGGTTGCCTGAACTTGTCCCATGGTGGTGCTGTTAAGGCACAGATTCTTAAATTTTACATTTAAGATTCGCCACCCGCTCCAATCTACCGCTTTATCCAGATACATCTGCCCCTTCATTACAACCTCACGGAAACCATGATCACCCTCAATGACGCGGATTGGACCGGTAAAACCATGTTTAGCCAAAATACAGGATTCTATTGCATCACGGGCGACAAAGCCCATACGCAGATTTTTAGCATGGAAATGTTCCTCGTGGTTTGTATCGAGTACCCCAAGGGGTAGACTATGAGAGGCGCAAATACCAATAGCATTTGCTATTTGCATCTCATTTAGCCCCATCAACTTGCCTATGCAAGGGGGGAGTGTTACCCCGCCGCGAATATCGAAAGGAAAGCCTAAGGCTTCGTAACACTCGAAGCCACCGGGGGATTCGCTAAAACGTGCACCCAGCTCATAGGACATTATCATTGAGGTTAGAAAATCACGCCCATTTGCCTTTTCCCGTTCTGCAACTGCAAGAATAGCAGGGATTGTATCGCTATTGTGTCCCCCGCCGCCCAAGTCATTATATCCAAGGTAATGAACAAGAAAAACATTCGCCAGTGTAACATTTGTTGCGGTGGTGCGCAGGCCAGTACCAAAGACTGTAGCCTCTTCGTTGCCCCCCAGATCTTTGGCGAGTTTTTGCACGATTGGAAATCCTTCCGCCTCATAAGCACCGATGGCACAACCAATTGTATCTAAAAGGCTGCGTTTGGCCGCATGTAAAACTTCTTCCGGGAACATGTCATAATTCAATGACATTGCATAACGACCATACTGATAAGCGATACTGGTACGATAACTGAGGTCAAGGTTCTCCAATGTAAGGTCTCTTGATAGGCTCATTATTTTATCCTCCTTGCTAAAATTATTTAAGCTTAAAAAGCTAATGCCCTAACGTATTGAAAACCTACGATAAGCAAGGGCATAGTGACCACTGAAAAAGCTACACATTGTACTAGTGATTGTGCAGCAAATTCTGGCTCGGAATTAGTTTGGTGCGCAATTAGAGCAGTTAGTGCTCCCTCCGGACAGGAAATGCCTATCAGCAATGCCATACGTAAAGTATCGGGCATTTGAAGCGGCCAAATGCAAGCCATAAACAATACGGGAATCAGGATCAGACGAGTGAATGTGATACCATAAAGACTCTTGGTTGTTAGAACTTTCTTGAGGTCAGAGTTGGCGATGTTGCCACCGATAACAAGCAGTGCTAGGGGCGTGGTTAAGGAACCAAATTGCGTCAACACGGTAAACAGTTTTTCAGGGAGATGAACATTGGTGGCAAATAATATGATCATGATTAATGTTGCAATGTTAATCGGGTTGATAAGAGTCTTACGATCAAAACTTTGTTGGAAAAGTGACAGTCCATAGGTAAAGAAAATACAAGTAAAGATTGCACTCATCACCGCTCCGTAAGCAACAGATGAAGGCCCGAGCACCGCATTCATCATTGGAAACCCAAAAAATGCGATATTAGGGAATGCTACCATAAGGGTGGTGACCGCTGCTTTAGCTTTTGAAAGCTTGGTGGTCTTGCAATAAATGCGCATAATTGGAAGCAAAACTATATAATAGCCTACAAAAATAGCGCCGCAATAGAGCAAGTTACCGCCACCGCCATCAATTGCAGATGTGCCTACTGAGGTAATTAAGAGACATGGGATCGATACTTTCATCAGAAAGTTTGTCATTCCTTGGGCAGTAGGCTCATTAATAATGTCTTTTTTCCTGCATATAAAGCCTACTGCAATGGTAAGCAAGAGTAAAGAAGCTTTCCAGGCTAGTATACCAAATGTCATTAAAGTCCCTCCGTCCATTTTTTTGCACCATTCTACAAAAATTTTTGAATATATGACAAAGAGTGCACTCTGTAATCAGATTTTATAATCGCCTCCAATATTAAGTCAATTTAATGGGGGTATTCATGTAGCAATTTGTAAAAACCTCATATTTCTACAAAATATGTTGTCAAAATTTCCAATGGAGAGCGATAAAGATAAGCCAAATAAAAGCTGCTCAAGTGATCTGAACCTTAGCAACTATACATTGATTATCCGGAGTTATATGAGAGGATAGTAGTGAATAAGGAAACATAAATTAATGATTTTAAATATATCTGGGTTGGGCTTATAAACCTTGGCTAACCATGAGCCAATTAAGATTTAAGATTGGCTAAAAGGCGGGTTTGGAGTTCTGTATTTCAGGAAAAAAGAGAGCACCCCATCGTGAAATTGCATTTAGGGTTCAAAGCTTACTCTCAGCATTAAAAAAGTCCGCAATTTTAATAGCAATACAGAGATTGATTCTATCTTCCTCGTGATCTAAATCCATCCCAAATAGTTTTTTAATCTTTTTTAATCGGTATCTAATACTATTATAGTGAACGAACAACTGACTTGCTGTACGGTTGATTGAACAATTCTGTTCAATGTAAACCCTAATAGTTTGCACGTATTCCGTACGATTATCCCGATCGTAATCCATGATTTTGCCAAGGGTCTCTTGAAAGAAATAATAAAGCTCACTTTTATTTTTTAAATCAAACAGGATACGATAAATCCCTAGATCATTAAAATGAGTTACGGTATTTGCCGAGTGGTTAATCATGCCGACTGTCAAAGCGATGCGTGCCTCATAAAAGCTGACACTCAGATAATTAATGTCATCATAACATCGACCAATACCGATCTGACACTTAACGCGTGGATATGCGCTGGATAGCTTGCTAATTAGGTCATTGCCAAGTTCCAGCAAGTATTCCTTGGTGTCACCGGTAATGTTAATACGTACAACTATCAGAATTCGATCGTTTTTAGTCAACGTATAGCAGCGCTGTTCCCAACGTTCCTTACAAAATGTGCAGATTCTTTTTACAATACCCGCATTGTCCGGTTGAATGAGAAGTAATCCTAGCCTTTCGTCTACCTTAATACCCAGCATGTTTGCGCGTTTGCGCATTGTTACGGGATCTTTTTTTGTGAAGATTAGCTCCTGAAAGAAGTTTTCTTCAAAGGGCAGCCGCATGTCATAACCATCGCTTCTAAGGAT
This sequence comes from Syntrophomonas sp., assembly GCA_039679805.1. Taxonomy (GTDB): domain Bacteria; phylum Bacillota; class Syntrophomonadia; order Syntrophomonadales; family Syntrophomonadaceae; genus JBDKUD01. The sequence continues at coordinate 21,142 of JBDKUD010000024.1, forward strand.
CTCATAACTAACAGCATTGACTATCTGGGGAAGGTCAGCGTTTGATGGCAAAATAATAATGGGAAATTTCACCTTGTCAATATTTTTTGGCAATACCGATGACCATTCCAGCGGAACCTTTCCCGTTTTGATACAAATACCGGAGGCTTTATTTTTGTAGCAATTCACGATGAATTCAGATAATGTCGTTTCAAGAAGTTTTAATAACATTGCAGGGATGACGATTAGTTCATTTTTCATTGGAGGGTTGCCGTTGTCCATATTGTCAAGGCTGTCTAAGTAGGTTACTCTGTCGACTTGATTTATCAGCCCTTTTGATCCCGCCACAACCTGAGTATTTTTGAAAACAGGCAACTCCAAAATATTAGCGATCGAAACTTTCACAGAGTACGACTCCTCTCACATCCGAAGTGCCAATCCGAAACAATACTTTCATTTTCTATAATAGTTTACGTGTCGAATGGTGTCAAATAGAGAGTGAAATAGGGATTAAAGTCAAGATATGGATATATCTAACTGCTGACTATTTGTCAATTTATACAATGAATATTGCTGCTTGTGTAATGAAATTGAAAAATGAGTGCCGTTTTATTGTGGCTTTTAAGGTCGCATTCTATACTGACTACATTGAAGGCCAAGGTGTTGATTAGGAGATGATTAAATGACTGGACTTGTTTCAGAGATTACCAACTTTTCCACTCGGGATGGCCCTGGGATTCGAACCACTGTTTTTTTAAAGGGGTGCCCATTACGCTGTAAATGGTGCTCTAACCCGGAGACCATGAAACCTTATCCGCAGTTGTATTACATCCCCTCAAAGTGCAAGGGTTGCGGGAAATGTGTACCTGTCTGTCCCCACGGCGCTATTAGTGAGAACTATACCAGATATACCCGTGTTGACCGGCATAAATGCGACCTATGTACGAAATGTATAGATACCTGCCTTCATAAAGCATTCAAGAAATCTGGCGAAACTTATACGGTGGAGAAACTGATGGGTTTGCTGGAGCGTGATCGTCCATTTTTCGGAGCAGAGGGTGGTTTAACCATAAGCGGCGGTGAGCCGTTATTACAGGGCGAATTTGTCAAGGAACTTTTTAGGCAGTGCAAGGCCCATGGTATTTCTACAGTGTTGGATACCTCCGGCTTTGGTGATACAGAACTACTGAGGAGTATTCTGGCAGATACAGATCTGGTGCTGCTTGATATCAAGCATATGGATCCGGCAGCTCATTTTAAGTGGACCGGAAGATCCAATAAACTAATCTTAAAAAATGCGGCAGTGATTGCACAAACAGTAGAGACTCGGATTTCCTTTCCCTTGATTGCCGATGTTAATGATTCGCCCGAAAATATCCATGAGACCGCACGTTTTGCCGTAGAACACGGAATCGAATGGATCGATGTTAATCCGTTCCATGAGCTTGGAAAGGGAAAATACCATTATCTAGGCAAACACCCCCCCTACGGACGCTTTCGCCAACTTGAGAAAGAGACTATTCAGTCTGCGATCACTATTTTCAAGCAGTATGGACTGCACACTACTATAGGTCGAATGATGTAACAATCAAAAAATAATAAAATTGGAGGTATTATAATGGCTGACTTACGTACTACATTTCTTGGAAAAGAGGTAAAAAACCCCATCGGTGTTTCATCCTGCGACTTTGGCGGACATGAACATCTGGCGAAAAGGGTAATTGAACAAGGAATCGGATTCCTAACTGCAAAAACATGTCATAAGATTGACGGCCCCCACCGCTGGCCCAGACCATTTTTCTATTCACTGAAAAAATTCGGCCCTGAGCTCAAGGATTCCTGGGTCTGCAGCCAGATGTTCCACAATATGCCCTATGATCAGTGGCTGGAAACCGAAGGACCAAAGACTTTAAAACTTTGCCGCCAGAATGATGTTCTCTTTATTGCCAGCGTATGCGGTATCGGTACTGAAGCAACAAACTGGGCGAACCTGTGCCGGGATATGGAAAACATGGGCTGCGATATGATAGAACTGGACACGGGTGGTCCTCATGCAACTTTTGGCGCTGTAGAATCCCAGCTGGATGTGGGAGCGCCCCTGGCTATGGATCCGATTAAAGCTGCTGAAGTTACTAAGGCCTGCGTGGATGCTGTTAAAGTTCCCATCATATTCAAATGCACACCTCAGTGTGTAGAACAGGCCGCCTTAGCAGTAGCGGTAAAAAATGCAGGAGCGTCGGCAATTACTGCCAATAACGCCCTTTATGGAACTTGGATTGATCATGAAACCGGCACATTCTATGGTGGCCCCTACGCTGTGGGTGGTCTGATGGGAAGGTCGTGGCAACTTTTCTCACTGGCCAAACTTCTGGAAACTACCGCTACCTTAAAAGGATTCCCCGTAATCGGGGTGGGCGGTATTTTCACCTGGGATGATTGCGTACGCTATTTAATGGCAGGATCCAGCATCACCGGTCTTTGCTCCTCGGTCTACACTCGTGGCGTAGGCGTCCTGAAAGATGCTATTGAAGGTTTGGATAAATTCATGGATAGAAAGGGATATAAATCAATTGATGATTTCAGAGGATGCGTAGTTAATGATTTCTCTTATGTACGTGACTATCCGAGAGAAAAATGGATGGCCGAAATTTCCCCCATCGTTCCGAAGTTTGAATTGGATAATTGTACCAAGTGCGGTATTTGCGAAAAGGTTTGCGCTTATGGTGCTATCAGCATGACAGATGACGGCCCGGTTTACGATGATAAAGTATGTATGGGCTGCGGCTGGTGCATGGGACATTGTCCGGCTAAAACGCAGGTAATCAACATGGTAAGACGTGATACTGAAGAAGTAATTTGGACGGGAAGCGGGGAGCATGCCGTTTGGTGTAAATAGTCTTTAAATCGGATTAGCGACGTTTACGCCGCTAATCCATTTTTTTAAGGAGGCATTATATTATGGCTAAAATAAATAAACGTGAAATAAATGGCAATCCATCCACGCCTCGTGTTGCCCAGCGCTATAATGAACTGATTACCAAGGAAGCATATATTGATTCCGAAAGATGTGATTTGTTTACCGAGTATATAAAAAAGCACTGGAATGAACCCCTTTATCTTAGGGCGGGCGGAGCATTAAAATATGTACTCTCCAACCTGACTCCGAAAATATGGGACAATGAGCTTATCGTAGGCAGCCAGTCTCGGTATTTCTTGGGAACTCAGGTATATCCGGAATATGAAACCTGGATGCTGGAAGGCTTTAAGAACATAAAACGCGAGGAAGAACGTTATATGGAGGGAAGTCTTCAGAAAAAAGAAGGAGAGCGCCTGGGTATCTATCGGATTTATCCCGAAGACAGTAAAAAGATCCTGGAGATAGCTAGTTTCTGGGAAGGAAAAGACTGGCGTTCACAATCGGAAAATTATTTAAAAGAAGCCATGAGCGACTACGATCAGGTAGAAAAGCTAATGCAGCAACTGGTCTTTTTACGCTTTATGTTTGATGTTCCTGAAGGCCGTGTGATCGTTGATTATCAAAAGATAATTGATTTGGGAGTGGAAGGCCTTATAAAAATTGCTCAATCCCAAATGGATAAATTGGAAGATCTGAACACTAAAGAAAACTTTGACAAATACAACTTCTACAAGGGCACAATTCTGGCTCTGGAAGGATTAATTCAATTTGCGGAAAATCATGCCCGGGAAGCGGAAAAGCAAGCTGCTGTATGCAATGACCCCGGGCGCAAACAGGAGCTGTTAAAAATTGCTGCTATTTGCCGCAAAGTACCGGCTAAACCTGCTGATACCTTCCGGGAAGCAATTCAATCTTTCTGGTTCACGCATCTGTGCCTGTTCCTGGAGCTGAATGGAAGAGGGATGTCGCCGGGACGTTTCGATCAATATATGTACCGCCCTTATCGTAATGAGATTGAGAGCGGTGATATTACCGATACAGAAGTGCTTGAATATCTTGAGCTTATGCGTATAAAGTGCACCGAGCTTACCCGGGCACATGCAACCTTTACCGAGTCATACCTGGGGGGAAGCATCTACCAGAATGTTACCCTGGGAGGTGTGGACCGTTATGGTCAACCGGTTGATAATGAGATTTCCAGATTAGTTCTCCAAGCCGGAATCAATGTAAGAACCTGGCAGCCTACCATATCGGTACGCTGGAAGGATACTATGACGGAAGAATTTAAAATGGCTGTAACCGATTGCATTAAAGCTGGATCAGGTTATCCGGCATTGTTCAATAATGATTTGTCCATAGAAAGATTTATGCAGGATTCCGGAGCAAGTATAGAGGATGCCCGGGATTGGGCTCCCTGCGGTTGTGTAGATATGCAGATGTGCGGCAAAAGAATGCCTATGTATGCTATTCCCCACACCAATAATCTAAAAATATTTGAATTGGTGATGAACAATGGCTTAAATCCTATAACTGGTGATCAGCTCTATGAAGCCGCTATAGATTTTGAAAACGCGACCTATGAGCAAATTTTTAAAGAATACAGCCGGGTCATGCACGCAATCATCAAGCGTGAGGAGGAATACTGGAACACTATTATGCTGGTGCATAATAATCTTGGATTGGTCCACCCGGTGATGTCAGCTTTACTGGACGACTGCCTGGAGAGGGGTACTCATGCTTATGAGGGCGGCTGCCGTTATAATGATTCACCATATGTCATTTCCTGCGGTATGGTAAATGTCGCCAACAGTCTGGCAGCTATCAAGAAGAACGTCTTCGAAGAGAAGAAATTTAACCTGCATGAGCTGATGGCGGCTATCAAGGCCGACTTTGAAGGATATGACTCAATTAGAAAGGCGCTTTTGGATGCACCCAAATATGGCAACGATGACGACTATGTGGATGACATTCTCGTAGCCCTTTACGATGAATGGGCCAGTGCAGCCAAGCAGGTCACCAACTGGGTAGGGGAAAAGTGGCAGCCCAGTACCCTGTCAGTTACTACTCAAGTGCTGCACGGAAAGGCTTGCGAGGCTACTCCCGATGGCAGAAGGGCTCAGGAATACGTAGCCGACGGTGCGCTTTCAGCGTTCCCAGGTACAGATGAAAACGGCCCCACCGGTCTTATGAAGTCTGCCGCTAAAATTCATGCCTTAAATTTGCAATCCACATTATTTAATATGAAGTTCAATCCGGCTGCTATAGAAGGGGTTAATGGCGCTAAAAAATTCATTGCTCTGAATGATGCCTATTTTAATATGGGCGGCTATCAAGTTCAGTACAATATTGTAGATCGTGAAATGCTTATAGACGCACAAAAGCATCCTGAGAATTACGGTGATCTTATGGTCAGAGTGGCAGGATTTACAGCCAGATTTATTGATCTGGGACCAGATGTTCAACGGCAAGTAATTGAAAGAACTGAATTCGAAGATGCTTAAGTAATCATTTAAATCTAAAGATAGATTTCACGTACATTTGGATAAAAGACGCCAATAGAGACGCCCCTGGTGATTTCAGTCCCATATTATCACATTTAACGGGGGCGTCTTTTCTTAATCATACACGGCAAATTAAGAAAGGGCTGTAACCCGAAAGTTAAAGGAGGAAATAAAAATGGCGCATGTAATTACTGACGAGTGTATCGGCTGTGGAAGTTGTATTGAGGAATGTCCGACTCAGGCCATAAGTGAAAGCAATGATGTATATACTATCAATCCTGATTTATGTACTGATTGCGCTAATTGCAAGGACAACTGTCCGGCCGATGCCATCAAAGAATTGAGCGAATAAGCATTGATAATGCAAGCAGCAAAGAATAATGTGACTGGGGTGATTTAATGATTACGGGTGAAAATCTGTTGGCAGTAAGCATCTGGCTCCCGGTATTAGCCGCCCTGTTATGCCTGGTGTTAAGAAATTATGTAGCTAGAAACGTAGTGGTATTCCTGACGGGGATAATTCTGGCGGCTGTTTCCGTTGCACTTTTGGTGGTTGGTCCGTTTGACTATCAGCCTGCCGGAATATTCGGCATTCCTTGGAATGAAATTGTTACCGTAGCAGACTTTGGATTAATGGCCTTAATACTTTACATTGGTT
>JBDKUD010000154.1:0-3140 GCA_039679805.1 Syntrophomonas sp.
TATAGCCTCACTGTGGCCGGTACCATGCCTGTTAATATGGTCAATGGCCTCGTCCAGGCTGTCAACTACCTTTACTGCAATAGTTAAGTCAAGATACTCCGTATCCCAATCCTCTTCAGTGGCTTGATAAATTCCACTTACTATCTCCCGGCACTTGGTGCAGCCTTTAACCTCCACTTTAGCTTCCTGCAAATCTTCAACAACCAGAGGGAGGAACTTTTCAGAGATGTTTTTATGCACCAGCAAGGTTTCAATAGCATTGCAAACAGATGGTCTCTGTACCTTGGCATTGTGTACAATCCTGATGGCCTTGCCAAAATCGGCAAATTCATCCACGTAGACATGACAATTGCCCATACCCGTCATTATAATGGGCACAGTGGCATTTTCCTGAACCGCTTTCTTAAGTCCTTTTCCTCCTCGGGGTATCAAAACGTCCAGGTAATCGTGCATTTTCATCATCATTATAGCTGCTTCCTTATCAAAACTATCCACCAATTGAATAGCCCCACGAGGAATTCCACATTCCTCTGCAGCATCGGCAATAACGGCAGCGATTTTGCGGTTGGAGTTAAGTGCTTCTTCCCCACCTCTTAGAATAATGGCATTACCAGCTTTTAAACACAGCCCTGCGGCATCAGCGGTAACATTAGGCCGTGATTCATAAATAAGACCAATTACCCCGATCGGAGTTCTTATCTGACCAACATCCAAGCCATTAGGTCTCTTGGACATGGAAATAACCTCTCCAATAGGATCAGGAAGGGCAACAATCTGCCGTAAACCATCAGCCATAGCTTTAATCCTATTTTCATTAAGTGCCAGACGATCCAGAAGCGCTTCACTTAAGCCTCCGGCAACACCCTGTTCCATATCCTTCAGATTAGACTCAATTATCTCTGCCTTTTTCTCTTCTAATTTATTCGCCATGTGCAGGAGAGCCTTATTCTTCAAATCTGTGGGAGCAATAGCTAAAAACCGGGCTGCTTCCCTAGCTGCCTGCCCTTGCTTAGTTAGTATATCCTGCAGATTACCCTGAATTTTTTCCTCCAAATTAGCCATTTCAACCTCTCCTTACCCTTAGTTCTCTACCCACAAATTGTTGCGGTGAATAACTTCGTCATAATCCTTGGCACCGAGTATTTTCTCGATATCCTGTGACTTTTTGCCCGCAATGAGCCCTATTTCCTCACTGCTAAAGTTAACCATTCCCCGGGCTACATGTTTTCCCTCCGGCGTTACTACCGCCACCACCGTACCCCGGTCAAAATCCCCTTCCACCTTTACGACTCCCGAAGGCAGCAAGCTTTTGCCCTTATTAACCAGCGCTGATTTTGCACCGGAATCAATTATGATATTACCCTGGGGGACGGTACCAAATGCAATCCATTTCATACGGGCATGCATTTTCTCCTCCCGGGGAATAAAAAGGGTGCCCAGCTCCTCTCCATCTATGACCCGGCGAATCACATCTTCTTCATCACTGTTGGCAATAATCATTGGTACACCTGATGCCATACATATGTGTGCTGCCTTCAATTTGGTCAGCATACCCCCGCTGGAAAAGCTGGAACCGCGCCTGGTCGAATTTTCCTCCATGAAATCGGTGATTTCATAGACTTCACTTTGCAGGCAAGCCTTATTATTAGTTCGTGGATCACAATCATACAAACCGTCAACATCAGATAATATTAATAGAAAATCAGCATCAATCAACCCTGCCACCACAGCTGACAGGGTATCATTGTCACCAAATTTTATTTCTTCAACAGCTACCGTGTCATTTTCATTTATTATGGGGATTACTTTCATGTTTAAAATCGCCTGCAGAGCATTGGTGGCATTAAGATAACGAATGCGTTCATCCAGGTCTTCCCGGGTTAATAAAACTTGCGCTACGGTTTTACCATATTCCGCAAATATTTTCTCATAAATGTGTAATAAAGTACCCTGGCCAATGGCAGCCAGGCCCTGCTTTTCCGGCATAGTCCGGGGAATTTTCTTATATCCCATCCGATTGGCACCTATACCAATAGCTCCGGAGGTTACCAGCAAAACCTCTTTATCCTGGTTATGTAAATCGGCCAGTCCCCGCACCAATCTTTCGATACGCCGCAAGTTCAACTGACCGTTGCTATGGGTTAAGGTACTGGTACCCACTTTTACAACAATACGTTTACAATCATTAAGGCACCTGCGAAAACTCATAAATCAAACACTCCAACCAACCTATTCGCTATAATCAAACTCCAGGTCTTTTATTCTTACCGTATTTCCGGGTTTAATGCCTTTTTCCTTTAAGGCCTCCTCCAGCCCCATCTTTACTATAGTTCTCTGGAAGCGCTGCAACCCGTCTTCATGATCAAAATTGGTCATGGCTACCAGCTTCTCGATGCGTTTACCGGAAACCTCGTAAACCCCATCGATAATATCTATATTAAATGGTTTCTCTTCTTCAAAACGTCTGATTACCCGTTCTTCGCCGATATGTTCCTCCCGGGGAATAACCGCCAGTAATTCATAAGTCTTCTCTATTAAATTTTCCACTCCCTGACCGGTTACTGCTGATATACTATAAACCTGATCACCAAAATGTTCCTTAAGTCTGGCAACATTTTCTTCAGCATCAGGTAGGTCGGTTTTATTAGCTATAATCAAATAGGGGCGGTCAACCAATTCCGGATTATATAGTTCCAATTCCTGCCGCAGGGTCTGATAATCCTCCAGTACATCACGACCTTCAGTCTGGGCAGCATCCAGGATAAACAGCAAAACCCTGGTTCTCTCAATATGGCGAAGGAAATCATGACCCAGACCTGCTCCCCCATGAGCCCCTTCAATTAAACCCGGTATATCTGCCACCACAAAAGAATCCTTGTTTCTGGTCATTACCACGCCCAGGTTGGGAATCAAAGTGGTAAAAGGATAATCGGCGATCTTGGGACGGGCCGCTGATATTCTGGATATTAGAGTAGACTTGCCGGCATTGGGGAAACCAACCAGCCCCACATCCGCCAGCAGTTTAAGTTCCAACTTAATCCATCTCTCTTCTCCCGGTTCACCATTCTCTGCAAACGAAGGAGCTTTGTGAATAGGAGTGGCAAAACGGGCATTGCCCTTTCCTCCCCGGCCGCCCTTGG
>JBDKUD010000404.1:0-17085 GCA_039679805.1 Syntrophomonas sp.
GACCAGTTCCTCTCTGTTATCAAGCACTGTCCAGATGTCTCCCTGTTTAAAAACCTCTCCCTTTACCAGTACCAGGAGATGGTTACAAACTGCTAACAGCTCAATTAGATGATGGGAGACTATTACAATAGTAGTCTGGCTTTCCCGGTTCAAACGCCTCAAATTACCCAGCAGCTCTTTTCGCCCCCCGGCATCCAGACCGGCAGTGGGTTCATCCAAAATGAGATATTTGGGTTGCATGGCCAGCACACCGGCAATAGCTACGCGTCGCTTTTCGCCACTACTCAACTGCTGCGGAGATCTCTTCCGGAATTCACTGTACGGAAGATTTACCATATTCATGGCCCATTCTACCCTTTTTTCAACACTATCCCGATCCAGGTCCAGGTTTTGCGGCCCAAATGCAATATCACTGCCAACCGTTAGCTGGAATATCTGCTGTTCGGGAAGCTGTACCACCAGCCCCACCTTTTGCCGGAGTTCAACCATTTGTCGGCCTTTAAGCTGGCTGGTGTCCTGGTCATCTATCATGACCTTACCCCGCTCAGGCAAGAGCAGTCCATTAAGCATTTGTAACAGAGTAGACTTTCCTGAACCGGCAGCTCCCATAATGCCAAAAATATCACCATTCTCCACAAACATGGATACATTCTTTAAGGCTGTTTGCTCAAAAGGTATTCCTGTCTGGTAGGTATAATAAATATTTTCTACTTTAATTGGCATAACATGTCCACCAACTGTTCAATGTCTAAAGTATTTTCGGGAATAGTCAGTCCGGCATCATGATTCAATTGCTCAATCAAATCTGTGATTTCAGCAGGGTTGATCCCTAATTCCCGCCTGCGCTTCTTATCGCCCATAAATTCCTGCGGTTTACCATCCCACTGCACCTGCCCCTGATCCAGTATAATAATGCGGTCAGCCAATAATGCTTCTTCCAGAAAATGCGTAATTAGAATCAGGGAGATACCCTCTTCCCGGTGTAAATGCAAAAGAGTCCCCATTACTTCTCTACGGCTCCTTGGATCCAGCATGGAAGTTGGCTCATCGAGAACCATATACTCCGGCTGAAGGGCCAGTAGTCCTGCAATGCAGACTCTTTGTTTTTGTCCCCCGGATAAAAGATGAGGAGGATATTTTTTATAATCCTCCATTGATACCATTTTAAGAGCCGTATCAACTCTTTGTATTATTTGTACCGCCGGCATTCCAATGTTCTCCGGACCAAAGGCTACATCTTCTTCAACCAGATTTGACACTAACTGGCTATCCGGCTCGGAAAATAATAATCCTACCTTTTTCCGAATCGAATTAATATCGCTGCGGTTGCAGGTATCCAGTTCATCAACTTCCACCCGGCCCGAGTCAGGGATATAAAGTCCGTTCAATAAACGGGCCAGAGTGGATTTACCGCTGGCATTTCTGCCCATTATTATTGTAAAATCGCCCTTTTTTAGGTCCAGGCAAATATCATCAATGGCTGCATTACGGCTGCCAGGATACTTATAAACAACTTTATCCAGCCGAATCATATCATTAGTCGACTAATTCAATGATAACCATAGGTGAACCATCACCTTTACGGAATCCGGTCTTTATCAGCCGAGTGTAACCACCCTGGCGCTCCCGGAAGCGGTCAGCCAAATCGGTAACCAGCTTTTGAGCTACAGCATCGCTCATTACATAAGCATTCACCTGGCGCAAAGCGTGCAGATCGCCTCTTTTACCCAGGGTTATCATCTTCTCAGCCATTTTCTTTATTTCTTTGCCTTTGGCCTCAGTAGTCGAAATTTTTTCATGTTCCAATAAAGAGGTCACTGAGTTTCTGAGCAGTGCTCTTCTATGATCACTTCTAAACCCTAATCTCCGGTAACTCAATGGTCTACCTCCTTTCTAATCCTCAGGTTTCTTAAATGATAACTCTAATTCTTTTAGCTTCTTTTCTATCTCCTCGAGTGATTTCTGCCCCAGATTTCTGATTTTGCTCATTTCCTCCCGGGTTTTCTCAATCAAATCACCCACGGTGTTTATGTTAGCTCTCTTAAGTCCATTGGAAGCCCGAACGGAAAGTTCTAATTCCTCAATAGACATTTCCAGAACCTTGTCTTTTTTCTCTTCCTCTTTTTCTACCAGGATTTCAACCTCGGCATAAGTATCATCAATCTCGGTAAACAGCTTGAGATATTCAATTAGGATTTGGGCCGATAAGCTCACAGACTCTTCCGGGCTTATACTGCCATTAGTCCAAACATCCAACGTAAGGCTGTCATAATCGGTCCTTTTACCTACCCGGGCGTTATCTATTGTAAAATTAACTTTTTTTACCGGAGTAAATATGGAATCAATCGGTAATAACCCAACGATATCATCGTTTTTGTTAGGCTGTTGGTCTGCACTCACATAGCCCCGACCACGTTCTACCGTCATTTCGATTATGAGCTTGGCTTCTTCATCCAGACTGGCAATATGTAGGTCAGGATTTAGAATCTCCACTTCGGCGTCGCGTTCGATATCCCCGGCAGTGACATCCTTCTTCCCGAACTGTTCCAGTCTGATAATTTTCCGTTCATTGCCATCGTACTTCAAAACCATCTGTTTAATGTTTAGAATCATCTCAGTGGTATCTTCCAATACCCCGGGGATAGTAGAAAACTCATGTAATACCCCATCTATTTTTATGGAAGTAACTGCCGCTCCTGGCAGGGAAGATAACAGAACCCGGCGCAGGGAATTACCTAGGGTCATTCCATAACCCCTTTCCAGTGGTTCAATTACAAATCTTCCGTAATGAGTTTCTGCGTTTTTCTCTACACATTCAATCCGCGGTTTTTCCATTTCTAGCATGGATTTATCCCCTCCTTCTTCATTAGAGGTTGGCTAATGAGATATATTATCTGGAATAAAGCTCAACTATAAGCTGTTCGGTAACAGCTGTATCAATTTGTTCCCTGGTCGGCAAGGCTTCAACTTTACCCAGCAGATTTTCGACATCCACACTTAACCATTCGGGAGGAGTTTTATAAGTAGCCGCATCTTTAATTTCCTGGAATTTATTGGTGTCTTTACTGGACTCCTTAACTTGAATAATATCTCCAGCTTTGAAGAGCATGGATGGAATATTTGCCTTTTTACCATTAACAGTAAAATGCCCATGAGTAATGAGCTGCCGTGCTTCTTTTCGGGAAGCAGCAAAACCCATCCGGTATACAATATTATCGAATCTTCTCTCCAACAGCACGAGCAAGTTATTACCGGTAATGCCCTGCTGGCGGTCAGCCTTTTTGAAATAATTATGGAATTGCTTTTCCATTAAACCATAGATACGTTTGGTCTTTTGTTTTTCCCGCAACTGTAATCCATATTCAGAAGGCTTCTGTCTACGTCCCTGTCCGTGTTGACCAGGCACAGTTGGTCTTCTTCCTACAGCACACTTTTCTGAATAACATCTATCCCCTTTGAGGAATAACTTTTCCCCTTCACGGCGGCACTGGCGACAGACTGAATCAATATATCTTCCCACTTATCCCACTACCTCCTTGTTAAACTCTTCTTCTCTTAGGTGGTCTGCATCCGTTATGGGGAATGGGAGTAACGTCTTTAATAACGCTTACTTCCAATCCAGCTGCCTGTAGTGATCTGATGGCGGCTTCCCGGCCTGCTCCCGGTCCCTTGACGTAGCATTCTACTTCCTTTAGGCCATGTTCCATGGCTGCCCGGGCTGCAGTTTCCGCAGCTTGCTGAGCGGCAAAAGGTGTGCTCTTTCTGGAACCCTTAAAACCAGATGTTCCAGCGCTGGCCCAGGATATGGCATTACCATGTTTATCTGTTATAGAAATGATTGTATTATTAAAGGTTGATTTAATATGGGCTATACCCTGTTGAATATTCTTTTTCTCACGTTTTTTGACCCTCGTCGTTGTCCTGCGTGCCACTACTTTAACCTCCTTCTAAACCCTATTTTTTCTTACCGCCTGCAGTACGCTTAGGCCCCTTGCGGGTTCGAGCATTGGTTTTGGTATTCTGACCTCTAACCGGCAAACCACGACGATGTCTTATTCCTCTGTAACTTCCAAGATCCATCAATCTCTTGATGTTCATATTTACTTCTCTGCGGAGGTCACCTTCCACCTCGTAATTCTTATCTATGATCTCCCTGAGCCTTACAACTTCTTCCTCTGTTAAATCTTTTACTCTTGTTTGGACATTTATACCTGCTTGCTCCACTATTTTCCTGGATGATGATCTGCCTATTCCGAATATATAGGTAAGGGATACTTCCACTCTCTTATCACGGGGTAAATCTACACCTGCGATTCTGGCCAATTCGTTCACCTCACTCTTTAAATAATTTTGAATTGTGAATTTTACATTGTGAATTTCGGTAGGATTGAAGAAACTTCAATCCTTTCATTAATTCATAATTATTAATTCATAATTCATAACTGCGCGGGGCGCATAGCGCTTCGCGCTTAACCTTGAACCTGTTTATGTTTGGGATTTTCACAGATAACCATAACTCTTCCTTTTCGCTTGATTATCTTACATTTCTCACACATAGGTTTAACTGATGGTTTGACCTTCACAATCTATAACCTCCTTTTTGCACTGAGGACTGATTCTACTTGAAACGATAGGTTATTCTACCACGATGTAAATCGTATGGGGATAATTCCACCATTACCCGGTCACCAGGTAGTATTCTGATAAAATTCATGCGCATCTTTCCAGATATATGGGCAAGGACCTTATGGCCATTTTCCAGTTCAACTCTAAACATGGCATTCGGTAATGGTTCGAGAACTCTTCCCTCGACCTCGATCACATCTTCTTTTGCCATTTACCAGACCTCCTTCCCATGCGTTTCTCTGGCCTCAATCAATTGCTTGAGGTTTTTCCTGATAACATGGTTATCAGGCATTTCTCCCCGGTTTAAGTATTCCACTACTTTATCTGCTTTAAGGTTAGTGTAATGAATATGACGCGTGTTTTTTAGTTTAGGATTTTCTATCGTCCGCATATCACCATCAACTAACATTACATAATTGTCGTTTACTACCTCAATAATTACAAAAAGCTTACCTTTATCCCGACCGGATTTAGAATAGACAACCCTGCCCAATATATTATCCAAGAAGATGGTCACCCCCCACTACACCAGGGTAAGGATTTCTGGTCCCTGGGCGGTTATAACAACCGTATGCTCAAAATGAGCTGATGGCCTTCCATCCCGGGTTACTACCGTCCATTCATCAAATTTGGTGTATACTTGATACGTTCCCATGTTAACCATAGGTTCAATGGCCAATGCCATACCCTCCTTCAATATAGGACCACGATCAGGTCTGCCGTAATTGGGAACCGCCGGATCTTCATGCATTTCTTTGCCAATTCCATGGCCGACATAATCTCTGACCACGGAAAATCCGTGCTTTTCAACACAACTCTGTACAGCATTGGATATCATACCCAGCCGGTTTCCCACCTGGGCCTGATTAATTCCTTCCATTAATGACTGTTCAGTGACCTCTAGCAGTTCTTTAACCCTGGGTTTAATCTCACCTACTGGAACTGTAATAGCGGCATCACCTGCAAAACCATCTACCAAAACCCCAAAGTCGATACTCAAAATATCGCCTGCAATAAGTTTTCTGGTCCCTGGGATTCCGTGCACCACCTCTTCGTTGGTCGAAGCACAGATCGCTCCCGGAAAAGGGCGGCCTCTCATGGGATTCGGATAATTCTTAAAGACCGGTCTGGCACCACGGTTTCTGCACTCTTCCTCGGCCATAGCATTTAGCTCACCGGTAGTAACTCCCGGCTGAATGTGATTTTTTAAAATCAACAGAACATCCGCAACTACCCTCCCGGCTACTCTCATTTTCGCTATTTCCTCGGGTGTTTTTATTGTGATCATTAAATACGCTCCAGTATGACTTTTATATCATTAAATACTTCTTTGGTATCCCGATTACCGTTGATATCGAAAAGTTTACTCTGTTTTTGATAGTAATCCAGCAGCGGAGTGGTCTGGTCCATATAAACCTGTAACCGGTTCCTTACTGTCTCTTCTTTATCGTCATCACGGTGAATCAAATTACCTCCGCATTTATCGCAAACATCTGCTTTAAGCGGAGGATTAAACCGGGTATTATAGACTGCCTTGCATTCCTGACAGCTTACCCGCCCTGACATACGGTCAATCAGAATCTCACTGGGAACTGAAATATTAATGGCCGCCTCCAGATTTTTACCCATTTTGCTCAAAGCTTTATCCAATGCCTCGGCCTGAATAATGGTACGGGGAAACCCATCCAGCATAAAACCAGTCTGACAATCCGATTTAGCTAATCTTTCTTCCACAATTCCAATTGTTACTGCATCTGGAACCAGCTTGCCGGCATCCATATACTTTTTAGCTTCTATACCCATTTCAGTGCCATTGCTTACTGCTTCCCGAAACATATCACCCGTGGAAATATGTGGAATAGGATAAGCTGCTTTGATTAATTCAGCCTGAGTTCCTTTGCCAGCCCCCGGAGGGCCCATTAAAATAATATTCATCCCTAATCATCTCCTATTTAACAAAACCTTCATAACTTCTAAGCAACAAATGAGATTCAATCTGTTTCATGGTATCCAAGGCAACACCAACAACGATCAGCAAAGCGGTTCCTCCGAACCACAGGCTGGTTATCCCGGTAAGGCCTATTACAAAGTTTGGCAGAATGGCTATCAGGGCCAGGAATATACCACCAGCAGTAGTAAGCCTTGATAATACCCGGTCAATATATTCTGCTGTCGGCCGGCCCGGACGTATCCCAGGAACAAATCCGCCATACTTCTTAATATTATCGGCAACATCAAGAGGATTAAAAATTATTGCCACATAGAAATAGGTAAAGAAAATAATCAACGCCGCATAAAATACATTATAAAGAATACTGTCAAAACTAAAATAGGTGCTAATGAACTGGTTAAACCCGGATGTCGGGCTCATCCATGAACCTATAGTAGCTGGAAACATCATCAGCGACATTGCAAATATAATGGGAATAACTCCGCCGGCATTAACCTTTAGGGGTAGAAAAGTACTCTGGCCACCATACTGTTTACGACCTACTACCCGTTTGGCATACTGGATGGAAATTCTTCTCTGACCTTCATTTACAGCAACTACCGCTGCAATTATAGCCAGTGCCAGAACAATGAATAAAAGAATATTAAATGCTCCAACAATACCACCTGACAGTTCCTGGCCGACACCATGAATCTGGCTGGGTATCCTGGCTACTATTCCGGCGAAAATTATCAGCGATATTCCGTTGCCAATTCCTTTTTCAGTTATCATTTCGCCTATCCACATTAACATCGCCGTCCCAGCAGTTAAGGATATGGCAATAATAATGTAAGACCCGATTCCCGGCTTAATAACAGCTCCGCTCTTACCAAGTGCAACAGCCATTCCTATAGCCTGAATAAGAGCTAAAACTACTGTTCCATACCTGGTATATTGAGCAATTATTTTACGCCCTTCTTCGCCTTCTTTAGAGAGTTGCTCTAATTTTGGCACAACTATCGTAAGCAGCTGCATAATAATTGATGCATTGATGTACGGCGTTATGCTCATGGCAAATATAGCGAAACGCTTAAAAGCTCCACCAGAGATAATATCGAAAAAACCGAATAGCTGCCCTTGCAGCAATTGCGACAGAGCCTCGGCATTAATTCCAGGTACGGGTATGTGAGCACCTAATCTAAAGACCAGAAACATTACCAGCGTAAAAAGCAATTTCTTTCTAAGGTCACCCACTTTAAAAGCTTGTTGAAATGAATCAATCATTAGATCACCTCAACTTTACCGCCCTGGGCAGTCACTTTTTCTTCCGCCTGTTTGCTTATTTTATGAACTTTTATGGTTAATTTCTTCTCCAGGTCACCATCGCCCAGGATTTTGATTCCGTCTTTATATGACTTAACCAATCCTGCTTCTTTTAGAAGTTCCGGTGTAACCTCGGTGCCATTTTCAAAGCAGTTCAGATCTTTAACATTAATAATGGCGTATTCTTTGCCAAATATATTAGTAAAACCTCTTTTGGGTATACGTCTCTGTAAAGGCATCTGGCCGCCCTCGAAGCCAAGTCTGACTCCTCCGCCGGAACGAGCTTTTTGCCCTTTATGTCCGCGGGTGGAAGTTTTTCCATGCCCGGAACCAGGTCCGCGGCCTACCCTTTTTCTGCTTTTAGTAGCACCTACTGGAGATTTCAGGTCTTCTAAATTCACTGTAAAACCTCCCTAAACTTAATCTAGCTCTTCAACTGTAACCAGATGTTTGACTTTATTAATCTGTCCCCGTATTTGTGGACAATCTTCTGTAATTACTGCCTGGTACAGTTTTCTAAGACCCAAGCTCTTAACAGTCGCTCTCTGGGTTTGGGGGAAACCTATAAAACTTTTGGTCCAGGTTATCTTCAACTGTTTAGCCAAGTCGTATCCCTCCTAGCTTGTAATCTCTTCTATAGTTTTACCCCGTTGTTTGGCAACTTCCTCGATCCGTTTCAAGCTCTTGAGACCTTCCATGGTGGCATGCACCATATTGATTTTATTCGATGATCCCAGGGATTTGGTCAGAATATCCTTTATACCAGCAGCTTCCAGTACAGCTCTGACCGGTCCGCCGGCAATAACTCCGGTACCTGCTGATGCCGGTTTCAGGAGTACACGTCCAGCTCCAAACCTTCCAGTAATTTGATGGGGTATAGTCCTTTCATCAATCAAAGGAATATTTATCATGTCTCTTTTAGCACTTTCAACAGCCTTACGAATAGCTTCCGGTACTTCGGTGGCCTTGCCTTTGCCGACTCCTACTTTGCCTTCGCCGTCGCCAACAACTACCAGAGCACTGAAGCTGAATCTCCGTCCGCCTTTTACAACTTTGGCAACCCTGTTAACGTTCACTACTTTTTCAATAAACTCAGGGGCTGCCTGCTCTTTTTCAAACATCTTTTCCCTCCTAACTTTATGGTTTACCGTTAGAATTTAAGTCCGCCCTCTCTGGCTGCATCTGCCAGAGCTGCAATTCCGCCGTGATATTTATAACCGTTGCGATCAAATACTACACTGGTAATGCCTTTCTCAAGCGCCTTGCCGGCAATACTGCCGCCGACCCGTTTGGCTGCTTCTATATTGGTTTTAGACTGTAATTCCTGTAAGTCCTTATCAAGGGTAGATGCAGCGGCCAGGGTTGTTCCACTTTGATCATCGATTATCTGAGCATATATATGACTCAAGCTTTTGTAAACACATAGCCTGGGAGTTGCACTTGTTCCAGATATCTTTCTGCGCACTCTTTTATGTTTCCCCTGGCGCACTTCCTTTTTACTGGTCGTCTTAATCAACCCAGTCACTCCTTTCCTGGTTACTTGCCACCTGCTTTACCGGCCTTACGCCTTACTACCTCATTATCGTATTTGATGCCTTTGCCCTTATAAGGCTCCGGCTTTCTTATGGCACGAATATGAGCTGCGGTATTCCCCACCAGTTGCTTATCAATACCTTTTATTGTAATTTTGGTAGCTGCAGGCACCTCAAATTCAATTCCCTCAGGGGCCTCAACCTCAACAGGATGTGAAAAACCAATATTGATAACCAGTTTCTTACCCTGCATCTGCGCCCGGTACCCTACACCAACTAATTCCAATTTTCTCTCAAATCCTTTAGTAACGCCTTCTACCATGTTGGCTATCAGTGCCCGGTTAAGCCCGTGCAAAGCACGGTATTGTTTACTATCATCCGGCCTTTGTACAAGAAGTTCATTTCCTTCCTGTACCAATGTTAGCCCATCGGATACCTCATAGGTTAATAGCCCTTTGGGGCCCTTGGTAGTAACCAGATTACCTTGTATATCTATCTCTACACCTGCGGGCAGACTGATAGGTTTTTTGCCTATTCTTGACAACGTTCTTCCCTCCTTCAGCTACCAAATATAGCATACTACTTCCCCGCCTAAACCTTCTTTGCGGGCTGATTTATCGGTCATTAATCCTCTGGAAGTGGAAATAACCGCCGTCCCCAATCCACCAAGAACCTTGGGGATTTCATCCTTTTTCACGTATACCCTCAGTCCCGGTTTACTTATCCGTTTAATACCGGTAATAACCTTAGTTTTATTTCCTCCGTATTTGAGGTATACCCGTATAATTCCCTGCTTACCGTCTTCGATATATTCAAAATCCTTGATGTACCCTTCGTTCTTCATGATCTCAGCTATAGAAACTTTCGTTCTTGAGCTGGGTACTTCAACGGTTTCATGCATCACCATGTTGCCATTTCTTATGCGAGTCAGAAAGTCAGCTATGGGATCTGTCGTGACCATGTTCTATACCTCCTTTTCTTAGCAAACTACCAGCTTGCTTTGGTTACTCCGGGAAGTTCTCCCCGGTGTGCGAGTTCCCTGAAACATACCCGGCACATGCCAAACTTGCGCATATAAGCTCTAGGTCTGCCACATATTTTGCATCTATTGTATTCTCTAACCTCGAATTTCTGTGGTCGTTTTTGCTTAGCAATCAAAGATTTCTTTGCCATTATTAATTAACCCCCTATCTAAACGGCATTCTCATGCTGGCTAACAGTTCTCTAGCTTCCTCATCAGTATCGGCGGTAGTGATGATATTGATCTCCAGACCCCTGATCTTGTCAATCTTATCAAACTCTATTTCCGGGAATATGGTTTGTTCTTTAATTCCCAGAGAATAATTACCCCGTCCGTCAAATGCCTGGGGGGATACACCTCTAAAGTCGCGGACACGTGGAAGTACTATGTTTATCAGTTTATCCAGGAATTCATACATTCTTTCTCCACGCAGGGTCACTTTACACCCAATTGGCATTCCTTCTCTAAGCTTAAAGCCAGCGATGGATTTTTTACCTTTAGTAATAATCGGCTTTTGTCCGGTAATAATTGCTAAATCATTTACTGCACCATCCATAGCCTTGGGGTTTTGTATGGCTTCCCCTACGCCGATATTAAGTACCACTTTATTAATTTTGGGTACCTGCATAATGTTCTTATATTTAAACTTTTCTATAAGTTTCGGTACAATCTCTTGTTGATACAGCTCGTATAACCTGGCCATTAAATAACTAGCCTCCCTTCCTGGAGTATTTTTAGTCCAATACTTCTCCGCACTTTTTGCAGACTCTTACTTTTTCATTGCCATTCAGTATATTTTTACCTACCCGGGTTGGTGTGCTGCATTTGTTGCATACCAGCATAACATTGGATGCATTCATTGGTGCTTCAATCTTTAGAATGCCTCCCTGAGGAATAGCCCGACTAGGTCTCTGATGTTTCTTAACCCGATTGACACCCTCAACAACAACACGGTTTTCTTTAGGCAGAACCCTCAACACTTTGCCCTTGCGGCCATTGTCTTTACCCGCAATAACCAACACTGTGTCGCCCTTTTTGATATTCATTCCTTTACACCTCCTAAAGGACTTCCGGAGCCAGAGATACGATTTTCATAAAGTTCTTCTCCCGGAGTTCCCTGGCTACAGGGCCAAAAATACGGGTACCGCGAGGATTGTTGTTATCGTCAATAATAACTGCTGCATTCTCGGAAAAAGCAATATAAGAACCATCACCTCTTCTGATTTCTTTTTTAGTTCTTACTACTACTGCCTTTACAACGTCTCCCTTTTTAACTACGCCACCAGGTGCAGCTTCTTTAACTGAGGCTACTATTACATCACCAACGGTAGCATATCTGCGCGTAGATCCACCCATAACCTTTATACATAAAACTCTTTTAGCACCGGTGTTATCACCAACATGCAAGACTGTTTCCTGTTGAATCACGGTTTAAACCTCCCTTCATAATACCAGGCCTATTGCAAAGTCTTGGCTTTCCGTATAATCTCCACCAATTTCCATCTTTTGTCTTTGCTCAAGGGGCGGGTTTCCATGATCTTTACAACATCACCTGTTTTGGCGTCGTTATTTTCATCATGCGCTTTATATTTTTTGCTGGTTTTTATGGTCTTTTTATATAGCGGATGCTGTTTAACAGTTTCAACACTGACGGTAATGGTTTTTGTCATTTTGTCACTGGAAACTGTACCTATCCTGACCTTCGCTTTTTCCTGGTTATCAGCCACCCTTAGACCTCCTTTTTATACTTTTTCCCGAGCTATTTCTCTTTGTCTTAAGATGGTTTTACATCTGGCAATATTTTTTCTGACATCACGTATCCGCATGGGATTATCTAATTGTCCGGTTGCCAGTTGAAACCTTAAATTAAACAGTTCTTCCTTATAATCAATAACCTTCTTGGTTAGTTCCTCGTCGGTTAGTTCCCTTATTAACTTAGCTTTCACTAACCTCACCACCTATTTCTTCTCTTTTTACGAACTTGCACCGGATTGGAAGTTTGTGCGCTGCTAACCGCATGGCTTCCCGGGCAACTTCTTCATTAACACCTGACAGTTCAAACATAACTCTACCTGGTTTTACCACCGCAACCCAGTGTTCGGGGGTTCCTTTACCTTTACCCATACGAGTTTCAGCAGGTTTAACTGTTATAGGTCTATCGGGGAAGATTTTTATCCACAGTTTTCCGCCTCTTTTTATATACCTGTTGATTGCTATACGGGCAGCTTCTATCTGCCGGTTAGTAATCCAGGAGGGTTCCAAGGCCTGTAAACCATAATCTCCGTAAGTTACTGAATTACCTTTATTGGCTTTACCTTTAAGGCTCGGCCGGTGCTGTTTTCTATATTTAAGTCTTTTTGGGGTAAGCATTATGCCTCTGCCTCCTCCACTCGTTTCTGTTTGGGCCGTTGTTTTGCCTCAGGTATTATTTCTCCGCGGTTAATCCATACCTTAATGCCAATTTTTCCATAAGTAGTGTTGGCTTCAGCAAAACCGTAATCAATATCAGCTCTCAGGGTATGCAGGGGAACTTTTCCTTCTGAATGCCATTCAGTTCTGGCAATTTCTGCTCCACCCAGGCGCCCGGATACCATAATTTTTATACCCTGTGCACCTACCCGCATGGTTCTGCCTACGGTCTGTTTGGTAGCCCGGCGGAAGGAAATTCTTTTCTCCAGTTGCTGGGCAACGTTCTCGGCTACGATCTGCGCATCCAGCTCCGGTTTTTTTATTTCCTGAATATTAATGTTCACATTTTTACCTGTCATTTTGATCAACGCAGCCTTAAGAATTTCAACTTCCTGACCTCCGCGACCTATAACAATGCCCGGTTTGGCAGTGTGAATTGTAATCCGCATCCGATTACCAGTTCTTTGAATTTCTACCCTGGATACTCCTGCCGCATAAAACCGGTCTTTTATAAATTTGCGAACTTTATAATCTTCATGAAGCAGATCGGTATAGTCTCTATCCGCATACCAATTTGAATCCCAATTTCTGATAACTCCGATCCTAAATCCCTTCGGATGAACCTTTTGACCCACTATTTTACCTCCCTTTCTCGTAGCACGACAGTGATATGACTGGTGCGATGACGCCTTACGTCAGCTCTTCCGTATGCTCTGGGCTGCATTCTTTTTAAAGTAGGCCCCTCATCAATATATATTTCCGAAACATACAGGCTGTCTGAATCCATGTCATAATTGTGCTCCGCATTGGCTATGGCAGATTTTAATACTTTACTAACCAGGGGTCCGGATTTTTTATTAGCATAACGCAATATTCCTATGGCCTCTTTTGTATCCTTGCCTCTAACCAAATCGGCTATCTGTCGAGCTTTAAAAGGAGATACCCTTATATAACGGGCTACTGCTTTGGATTCCATACCATATCCTCCTTCCTATTTCGCTCTGCTGGTCTTCTCAGATCTGCCAGCATGGCCTCTGTAAGTTCTAGTAGGAGCAAATTCACCCAGTTTGAGTCCCACCATTTCTTCGCTAACATATACCGGAATGTGTCTGCGGCCATCATGTACGGCCAGCGTATGTCCGACCATTTGCGGCATTATGGTAGATCTCCTGGACCAAGTCTTAACGACTCTTTTTTGCCCAGATTGGTTCATATCTTCAACTTTGCTAAGTAGCTTTTCCTCACAGTAAGGTCCCTTTTTTATTGACCTACCCATTTTAAAAGACCTCCTCTACTTACGTTTTCTGACGATCATCCGGTCAGATGGTTTTTTCTTGCGGGTTTTGCCGCCAATGGCAATCTTACCCCAGGGAGAAACCGGATATTTACGCCCTATTGGGGCCCGGCCTTCACCACCACCATGAGGATGGTCATTAGGATTCATTACCGAACCTCTTACGGTCGGTCTGATTCCCATCCAGCGTTTTCTTCCGGCTTTACCAATAGTCTGATTCTCGTAATCGAGATTTCCGACCTGTCCTACAGTCGCTCTGCAATTGATGTGTACCAGACGAACTTCACCAGACGGAAGTCTCACATGGGCGTAAGCCCCTTCTTTCGCCATCAACTGAGCTACTGTGCCAGCTGAACGGACCAGTTGACCACCTTTTCCAGGACGGAGCTCAATATTATGAATCAGTGAACCAACCGGAATATCCTTCAACATTAGTGAATTACCGGTTTTAATATCGGCCTCGGGGCCTGATATAACCGTATCACCTACTTTTAGCCCGTTAGGAGCTAAAATATATCTTTTATCCCCATCGGCGTAAAACAATAGAGCAATATTGGCCGAACGATTGGGGTCATATTCTATAGCTACTACTTTAGCTGGTACGTTATCCTTGGTGCGTCTAAAATCAATAACGCGGTAACGGCGTTTATGCCCGCCACCTTGATGCCTTACAGTAATACGACCCACGGCATTTCGGCCCGCCTTGCTCTTAAGTGCCGCAGTTAGACTTTTCTCAGGCTCATTTTTAGTAATCTCGTCAAAGCTCAGAATTGTCATATGTCTGCGACTGGGTGTTGTGGGTCTAAATGACTTAATGCTCATCTATTTTTCCCTCCTTAAAGCTCAGCACGATACTGTTTACATGCCGTCGAATAAGCGTATCTTGTGTCCGGGCTTGAGAGTTACGACCGCCTTTTTACGGTTGGGCCTTCTTCCTTCAAATTTCCCTACACGTTTTGGTTTGCCCTTTATATTCATGGTGTTAACTTTTTCAACCTTGACCTCAAACAACTTCTCAATAGCATTTTTTACTTCTGTTTTGTTGGCTTTTTTATCAACTATAAAGGTATAGGTGTTGTCAGCCAGCAGGTTCATAGATTTTTCAGTTACCACCGGTTTTATAATGATATCGGTATATTCTCTCATTAGGCAAACACCTCCTCGACCCTGGCCACGGCGTCTCTGGTTATTAGCAGAGTTTCATACTTTAGTATGTCATATACATTTATGGACTCTACCCGCAGAGGCTTAACTCCAGGTATATTACGGGTCGACTTGATTACATTTACGTTGTCACCTGCAGTAACAACCAAAGTGCGGTTACCTGCATTGAGTAATTCTAAAGTCTTAATCATTTGTTTGGTTTTCGGTTCTTCAAACTGCAGCTGATCAACCACAATAATCTGATTATCCTTAACCTTACTTGATAAGGCTGATTTCATAGCTAATCTTCTGACTTTTCTTGGCAGTGTATAGGAATAGTCTCTGGGCTTGGGTCCAAATACAATTCCTCCGCCTTTCCACAACGGGTTACGTGAGCTTCCTGCACGGGCACGGCCGGTTCCTTTTTGTCTCCAGGGTTTCTTACCGCCGCCTCTTACTTCGCCGCGTTTTTTGGTGGATGAAGTCCCCACCCGTTTATTAGCGAGCTGCATTTTTACAAAAGCATGTAAAACAGCTACATTGGGCTCTATGCCAAAAACGCTGTCTTTTAGTTCCAGTTCTCCGACCTGGGCCCCGCTCATATCGTACAAAGTCACTTTAGGCATTTTCTAACCTCCTTCGCATCAACTATGCCTTGACTGAATTCTTTAGAGTAACAAGACCTTTTTTGGGCCCTGGTATTGCACCTTTGATCAGGATAAGGTTTCTCTCCGGATAGACTTTTACTACCTTCAAAGCCTGCACGGTAACACGATCCCCACCCATTCTGCCAGGCATTTTCCGTCCTTTAAAAACCCGAGCCGGGCCTTTGGCGCCCAGTGAACCTGGACGACGGTGATATTTGGATCCATGCCCCATGGAGCCACGCCGAAAGTTATGTCTTTTTACTCCGCCGGCAAAGCCTTTTCCTTTTGACGTACCAACTACATCAATTACGTCTCCGGAAGTAAATACCTCCGCGTTTATAGTCTGGCCAATCTCATAATCATCAACATTTTCAACGCGGAATTCTTTGATATAACGCAGGGGTTTTACATTTGCCTTTTTAAAATGTCCCTCTGCCGGTTTGTTAGCGGCCTTTTCTTTCAGGTTGTAAAAACCTACCTGAATGGCACTATACCCGTCAGTTGCAATTGTCTTTTTCTGCAGAACTGTACATGGTCCCGCTTCAACTGCGGTTACGGGTATTGCTTTTCCTTCTTCGTCAAATATTTGGGTCATCCCTATTTTGATGCCCATTATGGCTTTTTTAACATTTGCCACCTGAAATACCTCCTGTTTCGCGAGAGGTTGGAAGTGGGATTTCCAACATCACTTTTATTAATTCGGAATTTACCGCCTTAAGATCATCCTGCCCACTGATCTTTCAGCACCGTCTCCATAAACTATAACTTAATCTCGATGTCTACTCCCGAAGGTAGATCCAGGTGCATCAGAGCATCTATAGTTTTAGGATTTGGGTCCAGTATATCTATCAGGCGTTTGTGAGTTCTCATTTCAAACTGTTCCCGGGAATCTTTATTAACATGGGGAGATCTCAATATGGTATATATACTTTTTCCTGTAGGTAATGGTATTGGACCGGAAACACTGGCCCCATTTTTTCTGGCGGTTTCAACTATCTTCTGAGATGATTGGTCCAGAAGTTTGTGATCAAATGCCTTTAATTTAATTCTTACCTTTTGTTGGCCACTCACTATTGATAAACCTCCTTAGACTGGCTTCTACTAATACACGCTACCGGGTGTTTAGAAGTGAAGGACATTATCGTCCTTCCCTTGCTAAA
>JBDKUD010000353.1:0-7834 GCA_039679805.1 Syntrophomonas sp.
TTGCTATCTGCAGTGGTAGGATTACCGGAAGTATTCCAGCACACCCCATGGGCAGTGGGATTAGGTACTCCCAGGTTAGTAATAGTCCCATTGCCGGTAGCGGTGGACGCGGTAATTGCACTTACCGCTTGGGTAGTGACTGTTGGAGGTGAATTTGGGACATAGGTAATTTCCAGACAGGCAGAATAAGAAGCAACAGTTTTATCATCAAAACAAAATTGACTTCTATCGCCACTGATTCCTGTTTCAACTCCGGTTAAGAGAAAAGAAGCTTTGCCGTCACCTGCTGCCTGTGCAGCTATGAAATCGGTTACAGAAAATGACTTCCATGAGTTGGCAGTAAGGCCATAATCGTTGGATACGATTGCAGTGCCTTGAGTGGGTAAACTTGAATCAGTTTCAAGCCAGCCATCTGTATCTGATGAATATAATGTAACAAAAGGAGGACCTAAACTCCCTAAATTTTCAACCGTGGTTAAATAAATTTTTAGATTGGCCGATTGAATGGTTCTGCTGGTATCAATAGTGCCTAATTCAAATTGAATAGCTGCCCTGGCGCTTCCGTAATCAGTAACAGTATCGCCATAGTCATATCCTACATAAATTTGATTACCATCGCCTGGATTAGAATAATCGTATCCGCCTGTAATGTCCACAAATTTATCCATTGAAGCAGTTATGCTTAAATCGTAAGCATATGCTTCAGTATTATTCCATAATAATTGCGATAGAAACATGAACATCAGTGACAGAATAAATAAGGTTGATTTTTTCATAGACACCTCCTTGTATAGTGTCGCAGTAAAACATGGCTACGTTGCCGCCAGCCATTATAAGATTTAATCCTTGGGCGGATACAAGCCTTGCAGGGCAATGATGAAGTTCAGGCCTAGGTAAGGCTGCATATTATTATGAGCATCGCTTCCTCCGGCTGCTTGTACAGCTTGTGGATTCATGGGAGCATTGGGCATGTTATTATACATGGGCGGGCTTCCTCTTCCTACAGTGTTGGACCATATGGTTCCGTCCGGGGTGTTGGAGGTGGGGGTAGTCTGACAATTGGCCATATGATTGTGAGCCGGCAGATGATTATTATTTAATGAGACAGTAGCTGTACCGCCGGTATCGCCAGCTTTCCGCGGTGTCAAGCCCGGGCCGGCACCTTGATGCATGGCTGCTTTTCCGCAAAGGTTGGGCAAGGCAAAAGTTGTTTTTCCGTCCCCTCCATAAGTTGTTCCCAGGACGGAAAATAATGCCGTATTCTGCGCTATAGGGAGCACCTGTCCATTACAGAATGCCCATCCCATTGGAGCATAGTTTCCTGCAAATATTCGTATTTCTCCGATATAGGGTTCCATATAATCTGCCCTCCTTTAATCTCGAGACGGCCAAATGCCAGTCAGTGCGATGCAATAATTAACCACTGTGCAAGGCTGCATATTGGAATGAGCCTGATTTTGCCCGCTGGCAGACATAACCTGAGCGCTGTTGTTTTTATTGGTTGTCGCGGCATAGGGCTTTTTATCTGAACACGCCCAGACATTTCCGGCCGCCGTAACGGTATTGGCAGCTTGTGTACTTCCGGTAACCTGATGGGTATGCACGGGCATTTCTGATACACTGAGGGTATGGGATTCTTCACCAAGTTTCTGACCCAAATTAATATTATTACCAAAATGAACTGGAGCTCTTCCCCTCAAGTCAGGTAAGGCAAATGTGGTAACCCCATCTCCTCCATAGGTAGGACCCAGAAGAGCATATAATGCCTGGTACTGGGGAATCGGCAATAATCTCCCATCACAAACTGCCCACCCTTGAGGCTCAAATTGAAAAGAAAATAATCTTATTTCCCCTAAAAACGGTTCAGCCATGCTGTTCCCTCCTTCTAAAAAAAATTTTTTTTGCTTTAATCAATCATGCGTAGGATAATAGCCATCGAGAGCAATAATATAGTTGACAGTAAGGAAAGGCATCATATTGTCATGGGGCTGATTGCCTCCAGTCACTGTTAACGCTGCCGGACTCATGGCTCCATTGGGTGGACTGCTGGAATATTGATTAAAATTGCTTGCAGCCCAAAAGGCATTGGCAGGACTTTCAGAAATACCCAGGGCAGTTGAAATAGCTGCCGTATGAGTATGAGCCGGAATCTGTTCCAACAAAAGAGTTACTGTTTCGGCACCATCCATTTGACCGACAGTGCGATCGCTTAATCCTGGTCCCTGACCCTGGCTTATAGGGATGCGTCCCCGTAAATCAGGCAGGGCGAAGTTGCTTACGCCGTCACCGCCATAGGTAGTACCAATTAAAGAAAAAAGTAAATCATTTCCGGCTATTGGTAACAGCCGACCATCACAAAACGCCCACCCCACAGGGGCAAAAATTCCCCCGAACATACGGATTTCCCCAATATAAGCATCTACGTCCACTAAGTTATCCCTCCTCTTTATATAAATAAATGCTACTTAAAATAGCATTAATTTCAGGCCTTATCGCTTCCATTCCATAAAAGTATGCAGCTCCGAGCAGCCCGTGACTTTAAACCCAAGTCTTTCATAAAGCCGGCGAGCCGGGTTGCCATCCATTACTGTCAATCGGACTGGTATACCGGCATCTGCTTTCTTCTGAATTTTCTTAAGTAAATGTGTTCCGATTCCCTGATTCTGAAATTCAGGCAGGAGGGTAATATCTACTAAAATAATTTCATTGGTTGTCTTTTCTATCAAAATCCGACCTGCCAAGATATTGCCTGATAAAATTATCCTGTTTTCCAAATGCGGATATTGTTGCTTATAGGATTGCTGCTGACATTGAAACTGCATGCGAAGAAATTGAAGCTGGTCCTTATCGCACCAACCCCAAGATGCCATTTCTTGCTGCCTTGAACTTGCATAGACAGCAAAAAAGAATGGATCATCCTGCTCGGCTGAACTTAATCTGGTTTCTACCATAATTCACCTAAATTTTTATTATTATTTATATATAATTAATTTATAGCCCAAATTATCCCATTGTCAACCACAATATTACATTAGTGACGGAAATTCCTTAATGTCAGAATATTTGGAATAATTAATTAACTAGTTCGCTAAATCTATATAAATTTAAAATTTGGAGGTAATAAGACAATTACAAAGATATACCAATAGATTATCAAGTAAATACATGTTAATATAATAAATGTTTCAGGGATTAGAAATTAAAACTCTAAACTAACCTCATGAGAAGAAAGTTATATATATTCTGGAATACTCGTCAAGCCCTTATTTTGAACCTACAGAATTAAAACGGGAGTTCTGATGGGATGCAGATATCAGGCCCTCTTGGAAGGGAAGATAGAAACATTCATAAGGACACCCACCTATCGAAGGATAGGCATCAAAATGGGGCAACGGTATTTTGGGTATAGAAATTAACCGTGGATTTAATCCGCGGTTTTTTTGTCCCCCTGGATAACGAATTCTAACGTCAGATGTAGTGAAAATTTCACCTGACATAAGAACTCTGTTAATATGATAATTAATGTGGGCAGAACCCCATATAAAGAATGTCGATAGAGAAAAAAGGGGATATAACATGTATGATTTTGATGAAATAATTTACCGCCGGAATACTAACAGCGCTAAATGGGATGAAGTAAAAGATGACCTCCTGCCCATGTGGGTGGCAGATATGGATTTTAAGTCACCGCCGGAAATTATCAAGGCTTTGGAGGAAAGAGTCTGCCACGGAGTCTTTGGCTATAGCGGAGTCTATAATGGGTGGTATGAATCACTGGCTAATTGGATGAGTAAACGGTTTGGATGGGAGATAAAAAAAGATTGGATAACAACCAGTCCGGGAGTAGTTCCGGCATTGGATATGTTAGTCAGAGCTTTGACCCAGCCCGGGGACCGGGTTATTATCCAAACACCGGTTTATCATCCGTTTTTTACTGTGGTTCGCAATAACGGCCGTGAATTAGTGGAGAACCCGCTTTACTTTGATGGCCGGAAATACCGTATGGACCTGGATAACCTCAAGCAGCAGTTAGACGCGCGTACAAAATTGATTATCTTATGCAGTCCGCATAATCCGGTGGGACGGGTATGGAGCCGTGAAGAACTCATGGCATTGGGGCAATTATGCCTTGAACATGGCATTATAGTTATCGCTGATGAAATTCACTCTGATCTGGTTTTCCCAGAGTATCAGCATACTGTGTTTGCCAACATTTCTCCTGAATTTGAACAGAATTGTGTGATCTGCAATGCTCCCAGCAAGACCTTTAACATAGCCGGGATTCAGGCATCAAGTATTATAATTCCAAATAAGAACATTCGTGCTGCTTACAATAATGTTCTGCATACCGGTGAACTTGGTTTACCAAATGTATTCGCAGTTGCTGCACTAGAAGCTGCTTATACCTGGGGAGAGGACTGGCTGGAAGAACTGCTGGTGTATATTCGGGACAATTATAGGTTTGCCAAAGATTTCATTGAGCAAAGGATTCCAGAGATAAAGGTAACCGACTCAGAAGGTACTTACCTGGTTTGGCTGGATTGTCATGGCTTGGCAATGAGTGACGAACAATTAGACGTATTTATAAAGGAAAAAGCTCATCTGGCGCTCTCGCCCGGACATATTTTCGGTAATAGCGGCCGTGGCTTTCAGAGGATGAATATCGCCTGTTCCCGCGTACTGCTGGAGCAAGGTTTACAGCTGCTGGAAAGTGCTGTCCGCGCCCGATAGCTGCAGATGAGTTATGTTTCTTGAGTTTTCAATCCAGGTAGGTTATAATCAATATATCTTTAAGTAAGGGATGAATGTATGTCCGAGGTTGTTCATAACTAACCATAACTTGATATGGAACTTTAATTCGCAATTGAGCGTACCAGATATGGTGCTGCTTATTTGTGCGCGGATTAAGGATTATGAACACTGGCGGCATATAAATTAAATTGTTACTAATTAGTGCCGTGCTGGTAGCACGGTATTATTGTGCCCTTTCACAGGGCACAACAGTTTGTTTGGCTTTTAGGGCTGTGAAAGCGCTTCCGTGTTCTTTCACAGCCCTATTTTTTTAAAAAAGGAGCGAATCAAATTGAACCTAAATACTATGATTATTCTGGAGTTTAACAAGATAATCGAGGAAATTAAAAAATATACACTTACTGATAAGGCCGGTCGGAAACTGGATCAGCTTGAACCCGGTACAGATATGGATGTTATAAATAGCTGGATGAATGAAACCACTGAGGCCACTGCTATGCTGAAGGTTAATCCCAGCGTACCACTCATTTCGATGGAAGGTTTGGAAGCTATCGTTACTAAAGCTGAAAAGGCAATGGTTCTTACTCCGCAGGAACTGACCTCCTGTCAGAATTTACTGGAGGCTGTCAGGCGGGTCAGAAAATATATGGATAGTATGCAGTATATTGCTCCCCGGGTCGCGTTATATGCCCGATCTATGTATGAACTTAAAGATTTGGAAGAGGAAATCCGTCAATGTATAGTTAATGGTCGAATTGATGACCGGGCCAGCAATGAACTGTCTCGTATACGAAAGAGGATAATGATTATTGAGGATCGCATCAAGCAAAAACTAAATGATATCCTTAGATCACCGGCCTATACAAGCATGTTGCAGGATTCCTTGATCAGTACCAGGATCGGCCGTTATGTGGTGCCGGTACGGCGTCAGTTTGCCAAGAATTTCCCTGGTCAGGTTCTGGATATGTCCTCCACCGGATCAACAGTTTTTATTGAACCGGCTGCCATTGCCCAGCTGCAGGAAGAAATGAATCTTCTGAAAATTGAGGAAAGTAATGAAGTCTACCGGATATTAGGCTATCTTACCGAGAAAGTAGTAGAGCATAGCCATGAAATTTCTATTAATATGGAGGCTATGGTGCATTATGATTTTGTATTCGCCAAGGCCAAGTATAGCCTAAGTATGGATATGAAGGCAGTAAGTTTAAATAGCTGTTGCCATATCATAATTAATCAAGGACGACATCCGCTTCTGGGCCAGACTGCTGTTCCGCTTGATTTTCATATTGGTGAAGATTATCGAGCTTTGGTGATTACCGGTCCTAATACAGGAGGGAAAACCGTAGCTTTAAAGACTATTGGCTTACTGACCATGATGGTACAATGCGGGTTACATGTACCGGTAGGAGAAGGCAGCGAATTTGCCGTTTTTTCAGATATACTTGCCGATATTGGTGATGGACAGAGCATTGAGCAATCACTGAGTACATTCTCATCACATGTAAAAAATATTCTGACTATAGTTCAATGTTGTGACCCGAAAACCCTGGTTATTATGGATGAACTGGGGGCGGGAACTGATCCGGCCGAAGGACGCGGTTTTGCTATTGCCGTCCTGGAAGAGATTTTTCAAAGTGGGGCTAGTATCGTGGCTACCACCCACTTTGGGGAGATTAAGGAATATGCCCTAAAGACCCCGGGCTTTGAGAATGGATGTATGGCTTTTGATATTAATACCTTAAGCCCTCTATACCAACTGCACATAGGCGATTGGGGAGACAGCAATGCGTTCCTGATTGCGCTGCGATTAGGTATGGACCGAGATATTATTGAAAGGGCCCATGAAATTACCTATGGCGAAAAACATAGTTATCTTGTCGATAACAATAAATTTCCAGAAAACATGGCAACCCAAAAAGACCTTCAGGTGCACGAAGCAGACAAACGATTAATGGAAGAACGCCACAGGGAAAAGGAAAGGCGCCAGCGCAGTAAAATTTATACCAAAAAAGACCTTAAGATAGGAGACTGTGTATATATTAGCACCATGCAGCGCACTGGTATAGTATGTGAGGAAGAGAATGGACGCGGTGACCTGGTGGTAATGGTTATGGACAAAAAATATATTATCAACCATAAGCGCCTTACTCTCTCTATTGATAGGGAAGACTTATATCCCGAAAATTATGATATGGACATAATTTTTGAAACCAAGGACAATCGTAAAAAACGTAAAATCATGAGTAAAAGGCATGTAGAAGGCCTGGTTATTGAGCAGTCTGATAGTTCCAAGGCTAAAGGGGAAAAGGATACCAAAAAACTTTAGGGAGCAAGATGTCTTTTATGTTCCACAAGAGATTTAAGGATGAATGTTATCATCTCCAGTAAAACAACAACAAGGTTTTAATAACGGCATCTCCAATAATTAGCCAGTAAATAAAGTACTCTCGATTAGTAATACTCTTAATGTTTTCCGGAGCCGTGGTAAGGGTTGCTATTATGCAACCTAGGGCTGCCGGAACGGTGATCCAGAAGATAGAATGAAAGAAGCATACTCCTACTATTCCCAGCAGCAGTGCCAGGAGAAAATAAGCCGTTGCGACGAGCGGAGTTTTTTTCATTCCCAGAGTGTTTCCTACCAGGGCAACAGTAGTCAATTTCTGCGGATTTGCTTGCAGGTCACTACCTACATCACTTATATGATTGTGCATTAATAAACCCATAGCCAGCAGGGCATTAATCCCTCCGGCAACTATTATTGTTGGTTGGAGGGTTGTGGTAAGTACATAAAAAGTTCCCACTCCGCATGCAGATACAGCCGGGAAAGCGCATAGCCATTCTCCGATTATAGGGTGGTAGGATAGCCTTAGAGGTGGACAACTATAGGCAACTGCTGATCCTATACCTATTAACGGGAATATAAGAACTGATGGTCCAACTCTCCATACAAAATAACCAGCTATGATAAATACCAGGAATAGAGTAGTTCGACCAATCCAAGACAGTTTATCAATGCTATATAGACCCCGGATGACGACCTTTGACCCACCGGAGAGCAACCCGGGGCTTAGCTGATCTGTTC
>JBDKUD010000216.1:0-3540 GCA_039679805.1 Syntrophomonas sp.
CCTTCGGCTATTCACAACCGCATGTCCGGTAAAAAACCCGGGGTCAGCTCTCAACACTGACCGGTGATCGCGAAAACGCCATGAATGGACAGACTCTGAACAGCAATTCTCCGACAGGCTCCTAGAAACCTCCCAACAAGCAATGAAACGAATGCCATACTAATTAACGTTGACGTAAGCCCTTTTTCCCTCATAATGTTTGGGATTGCTGGAATTATGATTGAAACTGCCGTACTTAATACAAGTGCTATAAAAATGAAACCTGTGAATGAAAAGGACCAAACTTTGTTTTTGGTGTCGCATAAATTATTGCCGATCATAGAGCTCCCATTGTCCTTGTGTCCATCTGTGTTGGCTCTTGCTACGGAAGAATATTTATCCTCATTCCAAATGATAATTGATTTCCTTTACCTCTATTGAACAAATTCATGTTTTGATAAGAATAGCGAAAAAATACATCGAATCTCTTGTTTTGTGGGAATATCACATCCCAGAAAGTACAAATAAAATTCTTATCATTCTCAAATACATCATATGTGGTTATTCCCCGAATATAAAATAATTGTGATATCCCACTTAATTCAAGATAATGGTAAAAATCAATCAAACCATTTTTCGAAGGATTATTCTTTAAAAGAAATGATTGCAGGAAGGTTCGTATTTTCAACTCTCCTGCAAATTGTTGTAAACCTTTTGTATTACTAATATCCCAATTGAGGCCGCCACTAAAAACAGGTTTTTGATTAGTACCAGATTGTATTCTTCCTGCCCAACCAAATATGCTGCCAACTTCTGACAAGTCAGAAAAAGGTCTGCCAGCGAAAAAACAAAAGTTCATAGCATCATAATTGGAATCGACGCCACCTCCTGAAGATGTTAGGAATTCGACTATTTCCAGGAAATAGAGTTTGTTAGGGAACGTAATGTAGGACATTTGTTGTATTGCATTTTCTTCATTATTGGCCGAATTTAAATAAAGTATGCGTACAATTGCCTTAATCCTTCCTTCATCGTTCTGCTGTTGTTTTTTCAGATCAGCTTCTGCAATAGTTGAATCAATTGATAAAAAAACTAGAGTGATAAGGATTGTTATAGTTACGATTTGCTTCAGTTGATTTCTTTTCAATTATGCCTCGTATATGGTAGCCATAAATAACCGCTAAGCCACTTGAGTTCTGAAAAAAGATGCAAGAATGGTTATTTCTCTAAAAACTAATCAGGATACTCGAGTAATAATTATGGTCCGTTATATGTTTCGTGGGTCAGTAATTTTGCCAATCAATGCAGAGGCTGCGACCGTTTTCGCCGAGGCAAGATATATTTCGGAATCTTGATTGCCCATTCTACCTCTAAAATTTCTGTTTGTAGTCGATATGCATATTTCTTTACAATTCAATCTTCCAAATGTGTCAGTTGGCCCCCCACAGCATGCGGCGCACGATGGTTCTAATGACATTTTGACTCCGGCATCAGTCAATATCTTATATACAGATATTCCATTTATGCTGGTATTAATTATTTCACTTATTACTTTCTTGGTGCTTGGCACCACATATGTTTCTACTTTTACCTTGCGGCCCTTAAGTATACTTGCGGCAGCAACTAAATCTTCGGTTTTGCCTCCGGTACATGATCCTATATACGCCCTAGTGACTTTTTGGTCATTTAGTTCGTTTGCCATAACGCAATTATCTGGGCTATGAGGTTTTGCTACCATTGGTTCTATTTTGCTTGTATCATAAGTCAGTGTCCTCACATAATTGGCATCTTTATCTGACTCGAAAATGGTGTAATCCCCGGCCATACGTTCATTCAGGTAATCCATGGTAGTCTGGTTTACTTTCATTATGCCATTCTTTGCACCGGCCTCAATTGACATATTGCATATAGTCATACGCTCTTCAACCGATAAACCATCAATAGTGCTTCCCTCAAATTCAATAGCCATGTAGGTTGCACCCTGAACTGTCAAGTCCTGCAGCAACCTTAGAATAAGGTCCTTTCCGGATAGATGTTGTGGCATCTCACCCTTAAATACCACCCTAATTGTATGTGGGACTTTCAACAATATCTGCCCTGTTGCCATGACGTATGAGGCATCCGTATTTCCGACTCCTGTTGCAAAGGCCGCAAAAGCTCCTCCAGTTACCGTGTGAGAATCGGTACCGATCAAAACATTTCCAGGCCTGACATGGCCTTCTTGTGCCAGTGTAATGTGGCAAACACCCTGGTAAAATTCGGAACCAGGATTGTAAAAATACTTCACATTTTGCTTCTGAGCAAATTCCCTCATAACTTCCAGGTTTCTATTGGCCTTCTCATCAGTAGTATAAATAAAATGGTCTGGGATTATTACAAGCTTTTCTTTCGCCCAGATTTTAGCCGTATTGCCTAACTCCTTATGAAAATTGCCAATTACTCCTGGTGCGCAAGGGTCATGAATCATCAGCGTATCTACATTAGCCCAGACAAAATCTCCAGGCTTAACGTAGTTTTTGCCGGAAGATTTTGCTAATATTTTTTCCGTTATTGTCATACCCATAAGATATCCTCCAATTATTTACGAATTAACAATGATCAAATCGGCTATTTCTACAGTTTCCCCTTCTTTCTTCCATAATTGAAAATACCACCAGCTTCAACAATTTCTAATAATTCGGGCGACAAAGATGAAAGAATGTATCTCTGATAATTATTATTCCCAAGTAGTACAAATTCATCCAGATCTACTGATATATCTTGATCTGTTGTGAAAACATCGGATAACTTATTTACGGTTTCTAGCAACATCACCTTACCGGTATTTAAACAATTTCTAAAGAATATACGGGCAAATGATTGTGCAATAATTAGTTTTACGCCCGACGCTTCTAAGGCCACCACAGCATGTTCCCGGGAAGAACCACAACCGAAGTTTTCACCCCCAATAATTATAGGATATAATGTCTTTCCATTTTCACCGATGAAAGGTTTATATTCCCCTGAAAGTCCAGACATCGCAAGGGAACCAAGTGTTTCATACTCAGCAGGAATGGCTGGATTATACTTCATATATTCGGCCACTAGAATGTGATCGGTATTAATATGATCTCCAAGTACATATGATTTGCCGCTAACAATATTCATCACTCTGCTCCTTAATTATAGTTATTATGCGAATTCTTTCGTGAACAAGTCTCCAATCCTGGTATAATACTTTGCAATTCTTTGACAATACGGTATGAAGTATTTCTTGCAATTCTTGGAATCTCTTTTGAGAAATCTACAATTGTAGTGGAAAACTTGTATTGCTTTTTTTCTCCGATAAGAAATTTATCTACCTGCTTTTCAAATTTATAAATGACATCCAACGGATTGGTAATCAGCTTAGATCCGGACATGTTAGCTGAAGTCACAGCTATGGGAGAATCGCTAAGAACAGCCATGTATTCAGTAATATCATCAATACATACGATATGAACGGAATGTTCCCCGGCTGTTACTTCGCTGGGAATGACATATTCGTTTTCGTTATCCCGCTTCCTTTTGGGTAGAATTATA
>JBDKUD010000298.1:0-3966 GCA_039679805.1 Syntrophomonas sp.
AAAAGAGGACGAATCCATTCCAGTCTGAACATTGATTTGTCGGAAACTTGCAATCCGTAAACCTGCCCCTGGCAGGCAAATAGAATTTCCTTAATTTTGCCCCACATGGGATGATGATAGTCACAATCAATAAAGACTGACACCACATCCTGGTCAGTAATGCCGTCCTGAAAACTTTCGGTATCTTCCAATGATTGCAGATAATGGACTTCAATATCCTCCTGATTAACATCTATATTTTGGCTGCTGTCAGGAGACAATAGAGCACTGGCAAAGCCATTAAACTCCAGACGCTGATACAATGGCAGCAGCTTAGCACGATCAGGTTCCTGCACCAGATAGTTATCCGGTATAAAGTCAATTTCTATCTTTCTATTAATCGTTGCCAATTCCCGGCTCAAAAACGCCAG
Organism: Syntrophomonas sp.; assembly: GCA_039679805.1. Taxonomy (GTDB): domain Bacteria; phylum Bacillota; class Syntrophomonadia; order Syntrophomonadales; family Syntrophomonadaceae; genus JBDKUD01. The sequence goes on from JBDKUD010000298.1 coordinate 411, forward strand.
TCCCTGGTTTTGAATCAGCTTCTCCTTAATCTTAGCTCCGCTTATTGATGAAACATTTTCATAAAGGTTTTCCAGCGTGCCAAATTCCTTAATTAGCTTAATAGCTGTTTTAGCTCCCACTCCCGGCACCCCCGGTATATTATCCGAGGAATCACCCATTAAAGCTTTTATTTCAATCATCCGGTCAGGAGTGACTTCCCATTTTTCCTCCACTTTGGCGGGGTCATAGCGCTCCATTTCCGTGATACCCTTTTTAGTCATTAAAACTATAACTTTATCCGAGACCAGTTGCAATGCGTCTCCGTCACCGGTTAAAATCAAACTTTCCATATCTCTTTCTTCCGCCATCCTGCTGAAAGTACCTATAATATCGTCAGCTTCGTAGCCATCTAATTCAATATAAGTAACATTAAGGCCGGTAAGTACCTCCCGGATAATGGCAAATTGCCCGGACAGTTCATCTGGTGCAGCGCTTCGGTTGGCTTTATAATCAGTAAACATGGCATTACGAAAACTCTCCCGGGCTTTGTCAAAAGCCACTACTATATGAGTAGGCTGCTCCTGAGCAACCACCCGGTTAAACATGGTCAAGAACCCGTAAACCGCATTGGTATACACCCCTTCACCGGTATGCAGCAAAGGCAGCGCATAAAAGGCCCGGTACAAAAGGCTATTCCCGTCTATTAACATCAGTTTGTCTTCAAACATGCCAACACCTCCTTTAATTAGTGAGGAGTAAGGGGTAAGGAGTGAGGGGTATCACCTTTGGTGATGGTCTTGGGTTTAGGGGTAATCTTGCTGCAATATCGACTTTTCTCGCAGACGCCGAGCTCTTTACTTTGGTCCACTCCTCACACCTCACCCCTTACGCCTTACTGAAAAAGGCAGGAATTCCTGCCTTTTTTTATTATATCCTTTTATTTGGTTTTGATAAATCTTAAGCCTATGGTTGTGGCTCTTCCATCAGATAAACATTTATGGTCACCCGTTTAATCTGATTTTCCAACTGTGCTTTTTTATCGCTCCATTGCTTCAACTGCTCTTGCAGTTCATCTAGCTTGGTCTCATCAGTTTCCGAGATATTTCCCTGCGATGTGACGGTATTAATTTGTTGTTGAAGATTGTTTATATTATTAACTGCTTCGTTATATTGCTCAGTAAGCTCTAGATTATTACTTACGGGGAAGTCAGTTTTTCCCACGCTATTTAATTGATTTAGAACCTTAACTGACTTGTCTTCATCTACCTTAATAGATAGTGCTTTTGTCCCGGAATCGGAAAGCGCTTGAGGAGTCGTGCTCTCCACTGGCAAGACCTCATATTGTCCTTCATTGACAGCAGCTATATGAATAACCTTTTGAACTGAACTGCCTATATCGCTTACAAGAATCTTGCTGGTTACCACCTCGGTAGTGCAAGATTCAACTTGCGCAACTAAAGGAGTATTACCGGTTGTACCGGTTTTGACCGCCGCTTTGCCAGCATAAACTTTTAACTTAAGCCCCAGGGGTAAAACTTTATTTTCAACCTGAGCTACATTAGTAATCTTATGGGGTTGTACTGTAACATTGTTATTATTTAGGGATACTCCAGAACGTTCAAGGATATCATCAATTGCTATTGTAGGTTTTTTTTCTTCCTGATTGTAATGATCTTTCAGATTGGCCACCAAAACACCAACCGGCAAGAAACTGCTGGCATAAATACCAGCAGCCAGTGCAAGACCTGCTACACTGGCTGCAATCCACCCCGGCTTTTTCGGAGTCTTTATTGTTTTTTGACCGAAATATTTAAAATTATCATTGAACAGACGTGATTCTAGGTCATGGTAAAAATTATCAGGTACTTTAGGAACAGGAAGTTTATGCACCATATTACATACTATCTTGATTTGTTCCAACTCACTACGGCAACTGGAGCATACCTCCAGATGTGCTTTAACCAGGTGAGTCTCTTTTTCGTTTGTCATTTCATCAAGATAGGGAGAAAGTAATTCTCTGATTTTATCACAATTCATTGGTGCTCCTCCTGAGTCTTTTGACGAGGTGTCTAAGGTAAAAGTTCCCTTTCGGATAACTTTTTTCTAAGTGCATTTCTAGCCCGGCTTAGTCTTGATTTCACTGTTCCCACCGAGCAATTCAGTACTTCAGCAATCTCTTCATAGGTAAGCTCCATCATATCTCTTAGAATAATGGCTGCTCTATGTTCGGTTTTTATCTGGCTCAAAATACTTTGTATGTAATGAGAAAACTCTTTCTGTTCATATAATATGTCAGCTGTCGGAGATGGGTCCGCGACTTCCTTTTCAACTTCATCGCCATCCCTTATTGCCAAAGGTTCATCAAGCGATAATGGCACTAATCGCCGTTTTCGGTGCCGCAATTCGTCCAGGCACACATTGGTGGTTATCCGATATAACCAAGTGCCAAAGCCGGCATCACCCTTAAATGAACGCATAGACCGATAAGCCTTGATAAACGATTCCTGCGCCATATCATAGGCATCATCTTCATTTCCCATATATCTAAACGACAAAGCATATATTTTATCTTGATATCTTGTAACTAATTCCTCAAAAGCCTGTGTATCACCCTGCAGGCATTTCTTTACCAGTTCTGCGTCAGAAAACATCAAATGCTTCTCCCCTAATTTCACAACCACCAGGATTCTATATAATTATATATCTTTCGTCAATTAAGTCGCAAAATCCTTTTATTACCTCATCCCCTTATTTTGTTGTTAATAGTAATATTTAGATTGTTAGATAGGTTGGGACCCTGCAACTATTGACAATCATCTGGTTGGTATATATAATAATTCTTACGTCATCAATATTTATTTGTGCCAGAGTGTCGGAATTGGCAGACGAGCGCGACTCAAAATCGTGTGCCGTGAGGCGTGTGGGTTCGAGTCCCACCTCTGGCACCATCAGAAAAACAGGGCTTTTAAAGCCTTTTTTTATTTTCTGATTTTTTTACTATATAATTTCCGACGGTCAACCTAACGGGCGAGCCCTTTGAACTATTCATTAACTCATCTAATCCTTCTGTCACAACTTTCGGCATCAATAATATTCTATAATTTTTTAGTCTTAGATGATTATAATTTAAGTTTGTGAAGAATATATGAATACTGCGGCAGTGGTAAGAGACTGCTTCATATTTTGTTTAACCTCCAAGTAGAATAAAGAGATCTACTTGGAGGTTTTAATTATGCAAAGAAGAGAAAAGGTGTTGCTGGTTTAATTTGAGGGGATTAACACATTTCATAAGGGCTATTTGATAAAAAAAGATTTAATTATCTTCCGGCTTTTTCTCCTCGACTACGCCCCGATGAACCTCAGTTGGTTTACTGTACCCAGGGGTATGCCATTTCTCCACTAATTCAATAGCGTCCTTCGGACATCCCTCTATACAAGCCACACAGACGATACACCTGAAGGGCTGAAATGTTAAAGTCTTAGCGGCCCGGTCTACCTTAATGGCATCAGCCGGACAGCGTTTAGCACATAAAGTACAGAAGCTGCATTTATCACTGTTAAACTCAATGTGACCCC
>JBDKUD010000326.1:0-14634 GCA_039679805.1 Syntrophomonas sp.
GGATTGATAATCTAAGTGATCGTAATGGTCATGCGAAATAAAGACCGCATCAATAGGCGGCATTTCATCAATAATATGCAGCATAATATTTTCACTATATTTATATTTTTTAATGCCTGCAAATGAAACTGGTGAAGCAATAGGGCTTAGCATAGGGTCTAACAGCAGCTTTTTATTATCGATACTAAGTAGAAAAGCAGAATGGCCCAACCAAGTTAAAGAATCATTTTCACTTTTAATTTTATTCCAATCAACTGCGGAAACAGGGATTTCACCAGCTGGTTTGCGGTCTCCAGCACCTACATTAGTATCCTTATCCGTTGATGTAGAACCCGAGGAACTTATGCCCAACTTGGTCGGAGTTTCATTAACAAATTTATCGTTAACATAGTTTTCATACTGTTTATAGGTCTCTTTTTGTTCTTTCATAGGGCTTCCGCCGAAAACAGGATCTAATTTTATAAACAATGTAATACCAACACATAATAGGAGTAAAAAAGTGAATAAATATAATGCCATCATTTTTATCCTTTTCATAAATATCTTCCTTCAGATTACTAGATATTCGCACATAGATTTTGCATATCTGTTCCCGCTTTTCATGGCGCATTCGATCATATTTTTGCAATCAGAATAGCTTTTGTTTTCAAAGCCTTCCCCGCCGATACCAATCTCACTGACCTTGATTCCTGTTCGCCCTAATTCACGATATTGCATGCTTGTCCTCCTATCCGATCTCAAAAAGCTGTGTGACTTTAGTAATAGACAGCTTCAGCCTGACATAAACCCTTTACTCCTATTGCGCAACACCATGGTTTATTTACTCCAGGATCACTTCGTTCAAGCAACGGAGTGCATTCAATGTCCTCGGGTATCCCACATACGGCAATAGCTGTGTCACAACGCTCAGTAATGTATCTTTATTGCTACCCACATTTACGTTGCCCTGGATGTGTCCTTTCAATTGAGGTTCGCATCCGCCCAAAGACAAGATCATGGAAAAGGTCAGCAGTTCTCTTAGTTTAATGTTCAGCCCCGTGCGGGTGTAATAATCACCGAAGCAATTGGCGGACAGATATTTCTGGATATGGATCTGGTTCTCCGGCGATTCCTTGTACATATTAGCAATCGTCTCACCAAATATCTCTTTTTGCAGCGCAAGCCCCTTTTCAAATCGCGTTTCCAGTGAAGTAGTTGACTTCCCTTCCAGCGGCAGCTTAACACCCCGACTCTCCAGAATCTCGTTGGTGGCATTGATAAAGTCAAAAGCTCTGGCAATGCCCACATAGGGAACGGACTGATAGACGATCTCCTTCGCTTCCACCGGGGTCACGCCAACATTTAGCGCTCCGCCCAGCATAACCTTATATTCACTTAAGGTCTGCATCGCAATCAGAGACGCCAGAATAACCATCAATCTGGTTATGGTGTCCAGATTGCCATAGCTAAGCACCTCGTCAAACGCGAAATTATCGAATACCTCGATCAATTCCGGGTCCGTTATCTTTAATGTTGATTTATGGTTAGGAAATAATTCTTCATGGTTCTTTTGTGCACTGATTCTCATAACATACCTCTCATTTCTTCGATGGGAATGCAGGTATCACATCAAATGCCGCCGAAACATCCTTTAAATGCTCAGTAATTTTCAGATGCTGCGGGCAGGCGTTTTCACACTGCTTGCACTCGATGCAGTCACCGGCCTTGCCGTGGTTGGCAGCAAGGTTCAGATAATAAACAAACTGACTGGAAATGTTGCTGGTCACCGCACGCTTCGAGCTGTTATAAAGTGCAAAGTAATCCGGGATCGCAATATTCATGGGGCAATCTTTCTCACAGTATCTGCAGGTCGTGCAGGGAATGGCCGTGTTTTCATTGATGATATCGACTACCTGCCTGATGATCTTGTATTCTTCATCGTTCAGCGGTTTGAAGTCCATCATGTAGAACGTATTGTCGAGGAGCTGTTCCATTGTATTCATACCGCTGAGCACCATAATCACGCCCTCCTGACTGGCTGCAAACCGGATAGCCCAGGAAGGCACAGACGCCGACGAATTATATTCCTTCATCAGCTGTTCTGCTTTTTCCGGGACGAGAGCAAGGTTGCCGCCCTTGCAGGGTTCCATAACAATGATTGGCTTGCTATGCTTTCTGGCCGCCTCGTGGCATCTCCTGGATTGAATTCCCGGGTTTTCCCAGTCGATATAATTGATCTGCAGTTGGACAAAGTCCAACTCGGGATGGGCAGTCAGAATTTCGTCCAGCAGTTCCGGCGTATCATGAAAGGAGATGCCGAAGTTTTTGATTTTGCCCTCCTGCTTTTTCCGCCGGCCAAACCCGAAGCTGTCGAACTCACAGGCCTTTTTATAGGCGTTTATGCCCATATTATGCAGCAGGTAATAGTCAAAATAATCAACGCCGCATTTTTCCAACTGCTCATTGAAAATTCGTTCCATATCTTCCGCAGAATTAAAATCTCTCATAGGCAGTTTGGTAGCCAGTTCAAATTCGTCCCTGCGATGTCTCTTAACAAGAGACTCTCTGACTGCATCTTCAGACCGATATCCATGATAGACATAAGCGGTGTCAAAGTAAGTAAAGCCTTGTTCCAGAAAGGTATCCACCATTTTGTTGAAAGTTTCGGTATCAAAGGATGTCTGATCATCCTTATCCAGCAGTGGCAGCCTCATGCAGCCAAAGCCGAATTTTTTATCCATTATCTGTCGCCTCCGTCTTTTTTCAGCTTGTTATAATCTGCATCAGATACGGGTTCCAGCCATTCCGCCGGGCCTTTTTCCGGGTTGACCTCGATCGCAAGGTGAACAAACCAGCTGTCTTTTGCTGCACCATGCCAGTGCTTAACATCCGCCGGAATCTGAACAACATCGCCGTGATGCAGCTCCTGCGCGGGCTTACCCCACTCCTGATAATAGCCTCGGCCGCCTGTGACCAGCAGGATCTGACCACCTGCGTGTTTATGCCAGTTGTTACGGCAACCCGGCTCAAAGGTCACATTGCCGATGGGACACGGAGAGCTGAAGGGAGTCAGCATATTGAGCCATACCGTTCCGTTAAAATTGTTGCTTGCAAATTTTTCACCAATAGGGAAAATAACGCTGTTATTTAATTCACCCATAATTGTTACTCCTTTTATTTAAGTATTTTCATAGCTTAGAATTAGCTCTAAGAATTGTCATACGACTACCTGCGTAATAGCTTATTACTTGGACTGGACTCCAAGTCAAGCACTTTTTTAATAGTTTTTACTTAAATTATTTTTTGCTAAAAATAAAACTCAGCATAGCAAAAATTGCTATACTGAGTTTACAAGATATACTAAATTGCCTAATGTGCTAGTTTACCTGTATGCCTTCATCTTCTCGTTGCACTCGTCGAGGCCCAATTCCAGCAATTTTCCTTCGGTAGGAATACCGTTTTCATCCCAACCGCGCAGAGCATAATATCTGCCGAGAAGGGCAGAAAAGCGTTCCTTATCGATTCTTTTACCGGTTGTCCAGTCCCCACGGGGCTGGATGTTATCGCAGATGGTCATATCGTATGCCTTATTGCGGTTAAATTCGAGAACATTGTAGCAGCGCTCGATGTTGATAACGCGTTCGGCAAGTTTTTCCAGGCTCCTGGTGGTATAATCGACACCAGTTACGGCAGACATAATCTTTGCTTCGATATCAAAGTCACCTATAGGATCGCCGTTTTTGTACTTTTTAGAGCCGTTGCTCCTGTATCGGGGATAAACGCCGTCGCAGAAAATGCCGCTGCCAACTATGACACTGCGCTGCTGGATTTGAGCGGCAGGGTGTTCTTTCCAGCTATAGGCCAGATCATCGAATTCATCCTCATCCATAGTGCCGCCGTTGACTTTACGTAATTCTGCTTTAGGACCGATAGCCAATTCACTGCCCCAAAGCTCTTTGGCGATTATATCGTAAGCATTGGTAGCATTATCAGCAACGAAAAGGTTGTCGTCGGTTAGCTCATAATATCTGTGACCGCCGTCACTCAAGGGATCGCGGACATCAGTAGCAAACAACAATGCATTGACGATCCAATATGGGTATTTCAAGTTGATATAACAGTGGGTACCAAGACCGTGGTCGCAATAACCATTGATTGCGTGAGTGCTGTATTCCTTATAGGGAGAACCTAGTTTTTCGGCAAAACGGGCAATGCCTTCTGCCATATCGTTACCAAAACCTTCACGTTTGATAATTTTAATTATTATACGCTGCCAAAGGGTATCATCATCGACATTATAATCCATGCCGATAATTTCAGACACATCGATGCCGATGCTTTCCAATTCGCTGAACCACATCATAAAGGAACAGCCTTCCCAACCGTTGAATCCATAGCGATTCCACATATCGACAACTTCGGTGCCGGCACGAAAGTTGGCCGGCCAGCGATAATTTCTGCCGGTACCGGTTGTAATCCACTGACCATCTTGTTTGGTTTCAGCGTTCCAGCCCCATGCCATAGGTTCAACGCATTTGATAACGCCGTTTAAAGCTGCAGCATTATAGGTGGGAGGAACATGTTTATAGGACCAGGCACATGGATTGCCGCCAGTACAGACTTCAGAACCAAGGCCGCAGCCTCGGCATGGGTTAGCGTTTTTCTTTATTTCTCCAGCATCGCCCTTGGCTTTGAGCTCTTTTACATTGAATTGGGTATTGATAAATAGACCGATAGATTCAGGTTCTGTCAAAGGTCCTTTTTCATAGGGCTCGATATCAAGGACATGTTGGCGGATTTCCATGATTTTATCATGGTCGGGAACTGCAACGGGCTTAGATCCATTGAACATAATAGCTTTAACTTTTTTATCGCCCATGACAGCGCCGAAGCCGCCTTGACCGGAAACATTGTTAAATAAATTCATAATAGTTGCAAAACGAATATGGTTTTCACCGGCAGGGCCAATGACAACTGCGTCCTCAATATCTTCACCAAATTGTTCTTTCAGCATGTACTGGGTATCCTGGGTGTCATGACCCCAATATCTAATAGCATCGTGAAACTCAACTCCATTTTCAGTGACTTCCAGAATGACCTTATCGGAGCATTTGTTTTCGAGAATAAGACCATCATAGCCACAGCTCTTCAAACCGCTGGGCCAACGACCGCCCATAGAGGAACGGGTAAAGTGCTCCGGATAAGTCTGAGGACCTACACCGAAAACATAGCCCTTACCTGTACCGGGAACCAGTGTTCCAGTACAGGGACCGTTAAAAAACATCAGCAGGTTTCCATCATCAAAAGCTCCGGTTCCAGGTTTTAAGTATTTCCATGCCAACCTGGAGGCGAAACCGCGGGCGCCAAGATAATCTTCGCACGAGTCGGAAATATCCAGTTCTTTGCTGGTTTTAGCAGCCAAATCGACCCAGAGAACTTTGCCTCTCCAGCCGTAAAGTTTATCTGTCATTTTTTGCTCCTCCTTTTTTTCCTCCAACAACAGTCAGTGCAGTACGGGGGCATACAGCAACGCAGGAAGGACCGCCATTGATACCGTGGCACAGGTTGCACTTAATAATGACATCTTCATCCCCGGCGGAAACCTTGCGGATGAGTGGGAATGTTTCATCTGTGAAGGGGCATGCTTTAATACATAGGCCGCAATTCTTGCAAAGATCCTTGTCAATATAGCGGGCACCGGTAGATTCGTCAAACTTAATAGCGTCGAACTTGCAGGCAGCTACACAGGAAGCAGAAGCGCATTGACGGCAAACGAAAGCTTCAAATTTTCTAAATTGGTAATCCCCTTTAATACGGATAGCAGACAGCTTGCTGCCGTAAACACCGAAGTGAGCAGCAGAACAAGCCAGTTCGCAACAGTCGCAGCCGGTGCAGTTATCAGAATTAAAAGCAATACGCTTGGATGAAGGCATAGTATCTATATTACTCATTGATAATAATCCTCCTATCTAAAAAACTATAATTTAAAGCTGTATTTAAAAGCCTTTTAACATTTCTCATTTTGCAGCAAAGGCTTTACATTAAGTACCTGGCAGGTATTATTTTCCCATTCAACATCTCCTTCACATATTGGATTTTTACTGATTAGGCATGCCATAATTTTATTGTATTTAAAAGAAGGGAATGCGTACACGCACAGATCGCGGCGTTTGTGAAAAAGTAAAAACTTTCTAAATGGTTAAAGAGTCTGTGCCAGGACTTTGTCAATAGGCTATAAAAAATCCGGGTATATCGTTTCTACGATTACCCGGATTTTCGCCGTTAGAACCCAAAGGGAGAAATATTATTCAATTAATTACTTTAACCACATTTTATTTGGATATCTTCTATGATTCCAGATGATTCTTTGAGAACCGGATTCGGCATTAGCCTCCAGCTAAAGCCGGATATATAAAAATAATATCTTCATTATTAATAATCCTGCTGTTATAGTCCGATACAGTTATTATTTTTTTATTGATAATAACTGTTGTAGTTCCGTTGATCAGGCGGTTGAATTTATCGATTTTTTTCAATTGTTCCAGCAATCGCATTACAGTAATGCCCTCGTGAAATTCAATCGAGCAATTGTTAACAGTTATCATTATAGTTATTCCCTTCTTCCCCCATGATCCTTGTAATAACACTACCGATTTCTTCTGACGTTATATCAAAGACTTCACCGGTTACGTCTGATTTTTCATTGTAGAAAAAATCCGGCAGCTTATTATCTTTTTCTGTCAGGCCGGCAGCCTTATTAAAGGCTATTTCCATTTTTAAGGTTCTGGATCCTATCTCCAAAATTCTGTCCATATCCCATTTGCCCCCGTAAACACCTTCCATAAGGTCCGGAAATATGTCCGGAGAATCGAATCCCGGCATTAAATTAAAATAACAGCCCATATTATCAACAGTAGCTGATTTAATCTGCACATCTGCGGATAAATCTGTTTGTCCCTTTTTATCCATATGGTTCATCCCGCTGACAAAAGTATAACCTGCTGTGTGATCCGCACCCATAGGAGAAGTAGAATAAGTGGCACCCAAACCTTTAACATTGCGCGGGTCATAGGCAGAAATGGCTTGTTTCTTAACAGTAGGAATACGGTTTACGCCCAGGTATTCACCGACGGCATTGGTACCGCACCCCATAAGATCACCGAATTCAGTCCCTTTAGCCAGTTCCTTCAACAATTTTTCTACAGCGGTCTCATTTCCCCACGGTATTTTCCCTGCTTCCATACATACAGCAATTGTGCTGGCTACTTCCATGCTGTCCATACCCATTTCGTCGCAGAAGCGGTCCATTCCGGCTATAAAATCCAAATTGGCGATATTGCAATTGGGCCCAAATAAGGCCAGGGTTTCATATTCAAAACCTCCGGTTATAAAATTCCCGTCCTTATCACAATAATAATTATTACATTTGACAATACAGCCGGGCTGACAAACCAATCCGTTAGTGCCTCCATTCTCCTTTTGCTTTCTTATTAAAGCATCAGCATCAATTTGATTTAGTTTCTCGAAAGCTTCGCCGGAAAAGTTTTTCACAGGAGCAATGCCAAGAGACCCCATAATACCTACATTTCCTAGTGTTCCGACTTTTCGCAGGAATTTAACCGATTCTCTTTCTTTTAAATCATTGATTAACTTTTTATTGGCAATATCAAATCTTTCTTTATTGAAATACGCAAACTTTTGCTTATGTTGTTTTTTTTCAATGATTATTGCCTTAATTTGTTTGGATCCCATTACCGCTCCGAGGCCGCCGCGTCCTGCAGCCCGGCATGGATTTCCAGTAGCCTGATCACTTACCATAATCGAAGCGATACTATACTGACGTTCGCCGGCTTTGCCTATAACAATGATAGCAATGTTATTCCCGAATTTCCGGGAGAGTTTTTCTCTTAAAGCATAGGTATTTAACCCGATAAACTGATTTGCCTTGATAAGCTCAGCTGAACTATTTTCATTTATCTTCACAATGTACCAATCATCATCGGTCGGCTTATCCTCTAAAACAATCATCTTTATTCCGTGCATCGCCAGTTGATAAGCGGCATTCCCACCTACATTCGACTCTTTAATACCTCCTGTAAGAGGACTTTTTGCCCCGACAGAAAGCCGATGACAAGCAGGAACTGAAGTTCCCGCAAAAATACCTGTACATAATACAAGCTTATTTTCTACACCTAAAGGATCACAGCAGGGATATACTTCATCGGTTATAAATCTGGCTACCAGGCCCCGATTACCAAAAAAACGGTAATTATTTTTCAAGGATGTTTCATAAATATTCCTGGTACGTGTATTAATTCTTAATACCTCTGCCATAATAATTCCCCTTTATTAAAATTCGTTTTGTAACTGCCAAATACCTTGGAAAGGTTGTCGGTCTAATAAAGTTCTTATCAAATTAAAATCCAGATGGGGTTTACATAATATAACCCAGAATTCCGGTTTTTTAAAACCGGAATTCTTTGATCGTCTCAAATTGCCAGGTAATCAGTGAAGGTTATTTTTTAATACCAATACCACAGAGTAAACCAACTGTGACTATGCCTACCAAGAAGTACAAGGGAGCAAAGACAGAGTGTGTAACATCAGCCATATATCCCAACAGTGCGCCGCCTATAACTCCACCTATAAAAGTCACGAATGTCAAAAATCCAGTTACCTTAATTATAAAAGAGGGATCAAATTCCTCAGCAGGTAAACACCAGAATGGTCCATTCATTAATGGGGGAGCGCCAAAACAAATAAACAGCACTACACCAATAATTGCAATCGGAGTTTTCGGAATAATAAGTAAACAAATCAAAGTGAGTGCATAGCCAATAATCACAACCGGTGACCTTTTACTCTTAAATAATTTGTCGGATAACCATCCTCCCAGAGGTGAAGCAATCAAAGTCGAAAAGAAGGTAGCTCCAAGCAGTGCAGTTGTCTGGGCCGCAGATAATTTCATTTGAACGCTCAACAAAAGCGGAATAACAAATGCTAATCCAAATGAAGTAAAACAATTGCAAAATGTACTGCCCATCATCAGCCAGAATCTTGGTAACCTAAATGCCTCGCCGAAGTTTTTCGGTTTCACAGAATTGTCGGATACATCTGATGCTGCTTGGGCAGTCTCCGCCTGCGGCAGCAGTTCATCAATAATACCCACTCCAGGATAAGCAACCTGCACTTCCTTAAAAAACAGGAAAAAGATTATTGCCATAGCAACACCTGATACACCAAGTATAGCAGCTCCACCGACTTGCCACGATAGTCCCGCATTAGTCGTAAGAGGTCCTAAGAAGGTCATAATTGACAAAGCTATTCCAAAAAAGCCCTGTAAAAATCCAAGGGCCATACCTCTTTCACTAGCGGGAAACCAAACGGCAGCAAGACCTAAAATTGTCCCTTGCAACAACCCCCCGGAAACTCCCTGCAAAAAGCGAAGCACCATTAAGCTGGAATAATTACTGGAAACTACTGTAAATGATAGAGCAATTATGACCTGTATAGCCAAACCCAGGATAATTGTATTTTTGCCCCCAATCTTAGCGGACACGGATCCAGTAAATATGGATGTAATAGCTATTCCTAAGATGCAGGCAGAGTAAAGAATACCTAACTGCGTAACACTGAGATGTCCCTGCATCTGAATAAAAGCTCCGTAAGTAGATGATAACTGCAAACTCATATAAGTTTGCATATAAACCAAAATGCCTATAGCAAGAACGACAAAGCGGTAAGCTGGTGCCCTATTTAGCGTGATATTACCAGTACTCATTATAAAAACCCTCTTTCCGTTAATAGTGGTTCATTTGTTAGGCATGCCTTAACTTTATTGTATTTAAAAGAATAAAGTGCGTACACGCACAGATAAGGCTATTTGTGGAAAAGTAAAATTTTTCAAATAAAAGAATAAATCAGCCATAATAAAAAAAATCCGGGTATATCGTATTCTACGATTTCCCGGATGCCGGTTGTTATTCTCAAACATAAAATATTCATTAATCTAGGTAGCAATATAATATTAACCGTCATGATCATAAAAGGAATTCAAGATATAATTAATTTTTTCATGCTAAATATACTTTTTTTAAATCGCCAGGTATTGATTTGGTCATAATTTCGCCTAAAAATTTTTCAGACTCTGGCATACCCAAGCGCAGCCAATCTTCGCATAAACAAACATTACCATTAGCATAATAATTAACAAAAAAAAGCATTTCTTTTGTTAAATGATCTGTTTTCAAAGAATATTTAGCATGTGTAGATATTATTCTAAAAGTATAATCAACTAAAATATGATGAAAACCGTTTGGATTATCATCTTTAAGCGCATTTTGTACAAAATCAAGATTTTCTTTAAAATAGTCCAGCCAATCAGCACAGCGTTTTACCATATAATCCCAGCTACCCGCTCCGATAAAATCTGATACCAGCTTGTTATATACTTCATTCTCATGAATCCAGCGAATTAAATCATATTTATCAATAAAATGATAATAAAATGTTTCCCGCCGTAACCTGCAGTTTTTGGTTATATCGCATACAGTTATTTTTTCCAGCGGCTCTTTTTTCATCAGTTCCTTAATTGACTGTCCCAGCATCGTTTTGGTATCAATTTTCTGAGTCATGCTATTACCCCTTTTTAAAATTTTCTGCGGCTAAAAATTTTAAAAATATTATTTAACTATTAACTCTTTCTCTGCCTGGAGATAATAATAACTCTCAAAAATAAGAACTTCAGTGGAAACCTTAGAATAAAATATGATTTTCGCTTTTAAGCACTTTATTTTATTGTATTTAATAAAGGGAAGTACGTACACGCACAAATCGGAATGTTTGTGAAAAAATTTTAATTAAATAAATTGGAGTTTGCACATGGAATTAATAAATGGATCATAGTTTAAAATCGGGGTATGATTGTAATAATTAAGATTTAGCGATAAACCATATTAACTTTTTTATATGGCTAGCTTAATACCTGGAGTTAACACTAAGTCAAGTGTTTTTTTGTAAGTTGTTCCATTGCCAGCATTATGTTTTTCTTTGTCTGTACCCACATGTAATTGACCTTCTTCGGATTTTAGGCTTCAAAGCTTATTTCTCTAATTAGCTTCTTAACCGCTCGTTTTTCTATTCGCGATACATAAGACCGGGATATTCCCAATTTTCGAGCTATTTCTCGCTGTGTCTCCTTGAAACCGTTAAATAAGCCATACCTCATTTCAATTACTTCTCGTTCCCGCCAGCTTAGGGCTTCCATCTTTACCCTAATCTTTTCCTCCTGTAATTTGGCGTCTACCAGATCAATTATTTCATTATCAGTGGTAAGAATGTCAATGAGCGAAATCTCGTTGCCTTCCTTGTCAAACCCAATGGGGTCATACATGGAAACTTCCTGTTTTGTCTTTTTCATATTACGTAAATGCATAAGAACTTCATTCTCTATACACCTGGCAGCATAGGTGGCAAGCCTTACTCCCCGGCCATCGTTGAAGGTCTTAATAGCCTTGATAAGGCCTATAGTGCCAATAGATATTAGGTCCTCCAACTCTTCGTTTCTGTTTTCGTACTTCTTGACCACATGAGCTACCAATCGCAAATTATGTTCGATAAGTTTGTTGCGGGCATCTTCATTGCCTTCTCTCAATTCATCCAAGCATTGTCTTTCCTCATCCTCACCCAACGGTTGCGGGAAAACTTGATTATTAAGGTAAGCAAACAGGAACAATGTTCCATGAACCACGGCAGCAACGGCTAGAACCCAACCCAGGATGGCCAAAACTACCACCTCCATAATTTTTGAGCGCTTTATACTATATGAAGGTGACAGCAAAAATGTGACTTTGTTTGACATGTAAATTGTGGGGCATTGGGAATTTAAAGGAGGGAGTTAATGAATATAACCACTATATTTTCTATTAATTTATCTAAAAAATAATTGTTTGTAATTTCGAAAGTAAAACCCTTAGAATTTTATTGAAACTTTTAGCTTTTTCTTGTATGAGTAAGGTCAAACGCGGTTTATATTAATACTATGGGTGAAGATAAAGACTAAATATCTTGTCAAAACATAAAGTAAAACAATAATAGCCAGTAATTCCTCAATGTGCACCAGATAATTAATAAAGGGAACTTTTATATGTATCTGCGTTAAAAAAACATTCGTATTCTTTATAGCTATGGCGCTTACCACAATCGGGAAGGTAAAAGCTGAATAACTTGGGTAAAACTTTGATTTAAGCATTTTGGGCATGTAAAAAAGAACTGTGATAAGCATGCTGATAGATAAAGAAACCAACAACCAGAACAACACAATATTTTTATCAGAAAAAGAATTTAAATATCCGGCCAGGCATAGGCTTGCCGGTGCAGCAAAGATTGTTATGGTTGGCAGCAAAGGCTCAGGTATTTCTTTCACTGCGATGACTCTATATGATATTACGGGCAATAGAATCAAATACGATATAAAAGCAAACCAAAATAATATTTTTCCGAATTCTAGTGCGTTAAAAACAGGTGCTGTAAGGCTTCCGACAGCAATACCGACATATACAACAAAACAACTAGGGAATATTTTATGTATATGAAAGTCGAGAATAACTCTTTTGGTATAATATATTGCAAAAATAGCATGAATAGATATGCCTGCTAACCATATCAGATAGGCTATTAAAGAAAATTTGGGCTGTAAGTATGTAGAAAAAACCACAATTGCCATGGGAAAACTAGCCGCAATGCCTGCAATAGCAGGGTTTTTTAAATCTTCGCGCACGCCTTGAGAATCAAAAATGATTTTCATGACGAGCGCCAACAAAATGATAGAGGATATAACTCCCAAAATAAGCCTATAACGTTCACCGTATGAATAAAACAAACTCCCTGCTGATGCTAATGCGAGCATTAACCCTGACATTGGTACAGGTATACTTCTGAACACCTGTTGCATGCTTTGACCCACTTACACCCATCCTTTCTTTGTTCATATTTGTTTCATGAATGAATCCGCTTAAAAGATCAACATCCAAGACATTAAGATAATTAGTACTTTCGGCGTGGCAACTTCTTCTTTTAACATAAAAATTATGAACATGTTATTGAGGCGGGTATGCCGTTTTATATGGCTGTTCCACCAGAAATAATACTATGTTAGCGAGACAACAGTTACAGCTAGAATTAAATTTTTTGCTCAATAATAAGCTGGGATTATTATATTAAAATATCCCCCAGTTAGGAGGATGTTTTTTAGTGACTTGTTTATAATCGATTTTATAACTCTAATTCGATTTAACATGGTACCTGCTTATTAAGCTCTTGGCCAAGTCGATAATATTTATTAATTAAATCATCAAGCTTTTGGCTTAGTTCAATTACTTGTGGGTCTTGAAAGCCTTTTTCCATACCTTTTTCAACTAGCTTTGCCCGCAGTCTTTCGATGCTTTGTATAATATCCATTATTGTTTAACTCTCCCTCTCTCCAAAACCTGTCACAATAATAACCACATCAGGTTTTTAAATGCATCGTCCTCTCCATTTCTTTAGCCGATTTTATTCATGCATCTATGTTATGAGTTGTCCTATCTTTTGCTATGATTCCATGTATATACCTATCGGAAAGTCCTTGCCACATGTCTCGGATTATTTAGTTATTAGAATTTTTTTAATTGCCTTAGTATAGATATTATTTTGGTTTAAGAAACTGTCTAAGTTGTGGTACAAGGATTCCATTATTTTTCTTATATCGCCCTCTAATTCCAGTTTCTTGTGCATGTAGGCTTCTCCAAGAGCTATTGAAGGATCAGCAAGGATATCCGTTTTAGGTATAGGCTCATTCAAAATTATTTTAAACTTGCTTTCTCCTTCTCCATAAATCACTTCTTCTCCATCCCAGTATTTCACAGTGCAGGTATCAGAAAAAAGGTTTTTAAGCATTGTTTTAAAGTACATCTTGTCAATTACAGAATTATTAGACAACCTCTTAACTTCACCTAATGCAAAACTCATTAGGTAGTTCTCCTTCCTTATAATATTTATCCGGACCTACTTTCGTCCAGCTTTCAGACTCATAGTAGCTTTTACCTTTTTAGTATTACTGCTATCCGTGTATAGTTGATGAAAGTTTTCCTTTTACAACACCCCCTACCAGCTTACATTGACTAAACTGGTAGAGGATACGCTTCGGTATGAAGACTAATTTCTGTAGTTATTAGCTATTAAAGAGGAAAGTAGGGGAATATTTTTCAGCATAATAATTGTTTTATCGGTATACCCTCACTTTTTCGATATATGCAGTTCTAATCTGAGTAATAAATGGAAATGTTTCAATAATCTCGTTATCTTGAAAGCTATTTAATTATTAGCATCGCAATTTAAGAACGTAGCACAGTAGTTAATTCTCTTCCGTTTTCTTCTCTTCAACTACTCCTTGATGAACCTCAGACGATTTTTTGAATTCAGGGGTATGCCATTTTTCCACTAATCCTATCGCATCTTTCGGGCATCCCTCTATACAAGCCACACAGACTATACACCTGAAGGGCTGAAATGTTAAAGTCTTAGCGGCCCGGTCTACCTTAATGGCATCAGCCGGACAGCGTTTAGCACATAAAGTACAGAAGCTGCATTTATCACTGTTAAACTCAATGTGACCCC
>JBDKUD010000217.1:0-1733 GCA_039679805.1 Syntrophomonas sp.
TAGACAATGAACTGGGAAAGGTGACAGGCGGGGACACCGGCGGAGATTCATTAGACTTCGTTCCATATTGCAAATTAAATAAAATGCAATACAACCCCGTGCATGGCCGTTGTGATGATTTTGAGCCTAAACAATCAGGCGATGTGCAAATGTGTCCCTATTGCACACATAATCAAACGACGCCTGACTAGAACAATGGTTGCAGTTGCCAAGGGACGGATTGTTATCACTGTTAAACATTGATAACAGCCCCGTCCCCTTGACAACCGTTTGTTGTTTAGATACTTTGCAGAGCGTCTTCCTGGGAAGCAGTTATGGTAAAGATGCTGGTAAATCCGGCTATATCGAATACTTCCTTCACATTGGCACTTAAAGCAGAGAGAACCACTTTTCCTCCCATTTTGCTGGTTTTCTTGGCTGCCATTAGCAATACCCTGAGTCCGGCACTGCTTATATAGTCCATCCCGGCAAAATCCAATACCAAATTCTTCTCTCCTTCTTCTATCAGAGTTATTAATTTTTTCTCCAGCACCCCGGATGTACTTGAATCAAGTCTCCCTTCAATGGCCACAACCATTGCGTTATTTTTTTTTGCCTCTTTAATATTCATTTATGAACCTCCTTTATAAAATTGAAAATATTAAAAACCAGTGCCAGAGGCGGCGACAGTATTTTACCTGTTAAACCATCTCCCCATGGTATACTGCAAGTTTATGAGTTCGTAAGGTGCTTCTTCATTATTAATACATTACAATCTGCTTCACGCCTATATTCTATGTCGTCCATCATTTTACGAACCAGGTGAATGCCCAGGCCCCCGATTGGCCGCTCTTCAATATCCTGACTTATATCCGGCTCTGAGTGTTGGAGCGGATTAAACGGCAGACCATCATCACGAATTTCAATCGTTAGTGTTTTATCCCTAAGAGCAAGTTCAATTATAATCTCATGTTCTCCGCCTGCCGAAAAACCATAGCTGATAGTATTGGTCAGTAGTTCATCCAAAGATAGGTTTACTTGAAAAATTGCCTCTTTCGGCAGATTATTAACAGCCCCAAAATCTTCAATAGCCTCGGCCAGAACTGAAATTTCTTCCAGTCTATTTTTTAACCGGTATTCCATTTGCGTTTGGCCAACATATTTTAGAGCCAGTATAGTAATATCATCAGATTGGCTGGCACCATTTACAAATTGTCTTGTGCCATTTAAGATATACTGAACTTCTTCCCGGGCGGTTCTGCCGTCAAATCCCCGTAGTATGTCTTCCAGGCGTTCCTCATTCAAGAGTTCTCCAGCTGGATTCATAGCCTCGGTTACTCCGTCCGTATACATCACCAGACTGTCTCCCGCTTCAATCTTTATCTTGGCACATACATAATCAACATCTTCCATGACGCCCAGAGCCATACCCGGTATCTTTGGTAAGGCTTGAACTTCTCCGTTTTTCCGGATTAGATAGGGTATATTATGGCCTCCATTACTGAAAGCCATATCTCCGCTGGAAATAGTCAGTATGCCGAGGAATTCAGTTACAAACATGCCTGAGTCATTGTCTTTGCAGAGTTCGTTATTTACCTGATATAATATTTCATCCGGGCCCAGGTTAATGTCTGCTTTGGCTTTGATCAGGGTTTTGGTAACAGCCATAAACAAGGAAGCCGGTACTCCTTTGCCGGATACATCTCCAATGGTGAAACAAAGATGGTCGTTATCCAGCAGGAAAAAATCGTAGA
>JBDKUD010000377.1:0-1750 GCA_039679805.1 Syntrophomonas sp.
CGCCTCATATCCGAAAAGGTCTGGGAGCAAAACTGTTGGATATCTTGTCAGTTGAGGCAAAAAAACTAGGCGTTGAAACTTCACTGGCAAACATTACTTCCTTTAATCAGCCCAGCTTAAGTTTTCATTTAGCACAAGGGTTTACCGAATGCGGAAAGTTTGCCCGTATTGGCAGGAAGCATAACACGGATTTTGACATAGTTTGGATGCAAAAGTTTATATAAATATGAATCCTTCAGATAATAATGCATTACTAGTAGCTTTATTGCCAGGATCAGATTATACAATAATTCTTTTCACATTAGGTGGGGCAAATATTGTTTTTGTCAGCAATTTGATGATTTCTCTGCCAAGCCTTTTGGTTAAGTAGTCTTTTTCACCGACCAAAAAATGTTATATTATAATATTTAATTCTTGATCCCTTAAGTAGTTTCCGTTTTAAGGC
This sequence comes from Syntrophomonas sp., assembly GCA_039679805.1. Classification (GTDB taxonomy): domain Bacteria; phylum Bacillota; class Syntrophomonadia; order Syntrophomonadales; family Syntrophomonadaceae; genus JBDKUD01. Next base: position 446 of record JBDKUD010000377.1, read on the forward strand.
CATCTCTTCTAAAATTCATAAACCTACTCAATAAGATTGTAAAAGGTTACTGCTCCAAGTAAAGATTTTATCATAATATATAACCAAGTCCGCCTCTGCCATTGTAGTTAGCTTTTTTCTATCCATACAAATAATCAGTATCTCTTTATCTATCCCGTTTAACTGTTTTAACAAATCGATCTTACTGCTTATATATTGGTTTGTTTCATCAAAATATTTGGCTTGCAAAATAAAAAAAGACGATTTATACAGTGCCGATAAAATTTCGGTGCTATTTTCATAGAGGAAATTATGGCAGCATGCATGATACAGATTGCACGCACCTATTTTTATTGCACGTTTAACATCCGCTTTGTCAATCAACGGTAATAAATATTCTAGGCTGCCGTAGATTGGCTGCGTATCATAATAGAATTGAAACAAATCGGTTTTTTCCCAGCTTAAAATTTCACTTTGCCCGGAAATAAATCCGCAAGCTTTTTCCCTATAGGGCATCTGGGAAATTATTGCTCGATATTTTTTCAAATCTTGCATAGTTAGCTCATTCAGAATAATAACGATATCTATATCACTGCTATCACTCGCTTCTTTGCGTCTATAGCTTCCTTGCAAGCCGATAAAGGTAACTCTATCACCATATTCATTTTTAATCTTTGATACAAGTTCATCTATCCAATCATCTATAGAAAAGGTCATCTTCTCGCCTTCCTTCAAAAATCATTAATTCTAATGTAAAAACGCAGTTATTTAGGAGTGACAAAGGAACCGTCCCATTGTCACTCGGTGGCTGGTTTACTGGATGCCGAACACCCGTTAATTGATGACACCCGCCCTTTTCGGGCCCCCCATAAAAATGCCTCGGCTGCCAGCATAATCGGCGGTGGCCGAATCCCCCGTCCGGGAGAGATTTCTCTGGCTCAGAAAGGTGTATTGTTTCTGGATGAATTCCCCGAGTTCAGCCGCGATGTGCTGGAAGCCCTGCGTCAGCCTCTGGAAGACAAAGTAGTTACAGTTGCCCGCGCCCAGGCCACGCATATATACCCAGCAGATTTCTCTTTGATTGCTTCAATGAATCCATGCCTCTGTGGATTTTATGGTTCTGACCTGGAATGCACTTGTACCCCACTGCAGATTCAAAAATACTTGGGACGAATCAGTGGTCCGCTCCTAGATCGGATACCTGCATGTGGAAGTGCCAAGGGTTAATTATGAACAATTAAGATATCGGGGAATTGGTGAGAGTTCGGCAGCTATGCGGGAAAAAGTGATAGTAGCCAGGGAGATTCAGAAGAAGCGATTTGCGCG
>JBDKUD010000391.1:0-4334 GCA_039679805.1 Syntrophomonas sp.
TGGAATCAACCCCGCATCTTTGCCATCTTTTCATTATAAGCTTCCAGGTAAAAGGGCAGTATGGATACCACCACATTGTGTTTATTCAGCATGGCGTTGGCTATAAAGAGACTGGTATTGTTGTGCAATAAGGCCTGGTACCATTTATAGACAAAAAACTGGGGTAAAAGCACCGTAATTATATCACCAGTCCGGGAGGCATGTTCTTCCGAATCTATATATTCAATAAGTGGGCCTACTACATCCCGGTAGGGAGAATCTTTGATAATCAAAGGAATCTTTGTATTGAGCATAGCCCATTTCCTTCTTAGCTTGTCAGCCTCTCCGGCGTAAGGTTCTACATGAAAGGCCTCAACTTCCGATGTTATACTGCGAGCGTAACGTAACGCTTTTATAACCATACCATTAAGGCTGTCAATAGGAACAACAACGTGATGATTGTGGGGACTATCCAAGTCCAGTACTCCTAGGATATCATTAGGAATATCCAGCTGTTTGGCGACAGATAAGTAATGTTGCTTGATTTTATACATAAGCATAACTATTAGAGGAACCACCACAATAACTATCCAGGCTCCACTGGTAAATTTAGTTACTCCGACAATAATTACGGCAAGTAAGGTTGTCAACGCCCCCAGCCCATTTACCAGAGCTTTATACTGCCAACCTTCGGATTTCAAGCGGAACCAATGTATGAGCATTCCTGCCTGGGAAAGTGTAAAAGCTGCAAAGACCCCCACCGCATAAAGCGCTATCAGCAGATGCGTATCGGCCTTGAAAATTATAATCAGCAGGATAGCTAAAATAGCCAGGAAACCAATACCATTGGTATAATTAAGTCTGTGGCCACGCATAGCCATTTGCCTAGGTGCATAGCCATCCTGGGCTATAATTGAAAGCAGAGTAGGGAAACCGGCAAAAGCAGTATTAGCCGCCATGGCTAGAATAATGGTGGTGGTAGCCTGAATGAAATAGAACATAAAACTTTTGCCAAAAACAGCCAATGATATCTGGGCCATAACTGTCAATTCCGGATTAGGTACAGCTTGATATATTTTGGCCAGATAGGCAACTCCCCCAAAACAAATCACAATAGCTGCTGCCAGCAGGAGATAGGTAAGCTTGGCATTCTGGGGCGCCGGGTCTTGGAAGTTCGGTACAGCATTGCTAACTGCCTCAACTCCAGTCAAGGCACTACAGCCCGAGGAAAAAGCGGTAAGCAAAATAAATAAAGTAACTACCTGGTTTCCAAAAGAGACCGGGGTGATAACCGGAGTTGGTACTGCTATACTATTCCCGGTAGCATGCTTTATAATTCCAACTATTACGAGGGCTATAACCGCCAGTATAAATGCATAGGTGGGAATACTAAATATTCGTGAAGACTCTCTGATGCCACGAACATTACCAATGACCAGAAGAATCACAAAGATAACGGCAATAGTTACCCGGTAAGGATTAAGGGAAGGAATGGCTGAAGTTAGAGCGATAGTTCCAGCACAGACACTAACCGCTACCGTCAGAACATAACCAACCGATAGGCAAGCCCCAGCAATCAAGCTAGATAGAGGGCCCAGGTTTTCTTTAGCCACTTTGTAGGCGCCTCCTCCATTGGGATAGGCCTCTACCACATGACGATAAGAAAAGGTTAAGATTAACAGCAGAGCTATAATGGCAATCGTAATCCGCGGCATCCATATAAATGAAGCTAAACCTACCACCGGTATCAGCACCCAGAGCATTTCCTCTACTGCATAGGCAACCGAGGATATGGCATCACTGGCTAAAACCGGCATGCCCCAGAAAACACTAAATTTTTCGTCATTAAGCCGATCATTCTCCAACGATTTACCAAATACCCAGCGAAAAAATTGTTTTAACAATCCCATTCCGTCCTTCACTAACAAATTGATTCATAATATTCGGCTATAATATAGCTTGTCTACCTATCGACCTAATATTCTTATGTCTATCCAGACAGCGGCAGATAAGCATTATTTTACAGGATAATTATAATACTTGCTATAAAAAAGTAAAGCGGATATGGGAAGTGTCAAAAGGTACGGTTCGGGTCAATACTTATTCTCGATTCGAGAGCCGGAAAGCTCCGGCATATGGCATATCATGACTCTTTAACCAGTTTGCCCAATCGTCTATTCTTCCATAACCGGTTAGAGCAAGCCATCATTCATGCTCATCGGGGAGGAGGTATGCTGCCAGTAATGTTGCTGGACTTAGATAATTTTAAAGAGATAAACTATAAATTTGGTCATTTCTTTCAAAGCTATGGAACGGATAGGAAACTAGATTTCTTACCATTAACGATATCGGCAATAATGGCCTGGTTTAATTCGCTTTCCTTGGCAGCCACCAGGGTGCGAATAGAGAAAGCGCGCAAAGCATCAAGCACCGAAAGGGTACCTTCGGCAGAGTCCTTGCGGCCGGTAAAAGGGAAAACATCTGGTCCCCGTTGACACTGGCTGTTCATATTAAAACGGCATACCTGATTCACCAGAGGATCAATAAGCTTGGCCATGGTGTCCGGATCCTGACCAAAAACACTCACCTGCTGACCATATTCCGATTCAATAAGATAATCTATTGGCTCCGCAATATCCTGATAAGGTATTATGGGAATAATCGGGCCGAATTGTTCTTCTTTATATAGCCTCATTTCACTGGTAACCGGGTATACCAGAGCCGGATAAACTAGATTTCCTTCAATTGTTCCCCCGTTTTCATTGCAAACTCGTGCTCCCAGTTTTTCCGCGTCCTTAATAAGTTCGGTCAGATATGAGGGCTTTTCCGGTTCCGGTAGCGGCGTTACCATTACCTTGTCCTGCCACGGCAGCCCTTTGCCAAGACCAGCAATAGCAGCACTCATTAATTCAATGAACTTATCGGCAATCGATTCATGAACAAATAACACCTTTAAGGCGGTACAACGCTGCCCGTTAAATGATAAGGTTCCCAGTATACATTCCTGGACTGCTGCCTGAAGGTCGGCATCAGGAAGAATGATGCCAGGATTTTTGGCATCAAGTCCCAGAACACAACGAAGCCTATGGGGCTTGGGATGCTGTTTCCTGATTACGTCGGAAACTTTACTCGTACCAATAAAAGCCAGAACGTCTATTTTGCCAGACTGCATGAGAGGGGTAATTATTGTGCTGCCCGCCCCATATACAGTATTTATTACCCCGGGAGGAAAACTGTCGCGAAATACTTCCAGTAATGGTGAAAGCAAGAGAACCCCAAGTTTGGGTGGTTTGAAAACAACCGTGTTCCCCATAATGAGTGCTGGAATCAACGTGGTAAATGTTTCGTTTAGAGGATAATTGAATGGCCCCATGCATAAAACCACACCTAAAGGTGCTCTCCTTATTTGCCCCATTATCCCATCGGCTTTAACGAACTTTGAGGATTCGCTATCTAATTCTTTAAGTGCCTCTATGGTATCCTCAATATATTCAACACTGCGCATAAACTCTTTAGTGGAATCGGCAAAAGATTTTCCGATTTCCCACATCAAAAGATTAACAATTAGCTCTTGTTTCTTCTTCATCCGGTCAACGAAATTTTCCATATGTTCTATACGCGCTGAAACACTCAAGGTTGGCCAAAAACCTGTACCCTGATCATAAGCATTTAAAGCAGCGTCAAGGGCTTCCAAAGCTTCACGTTCTGATAGCATGGGATAACTTCCTAAAAACCGGGGACCAATTCCTTCAACGGTTACTATTTGGATAGGGGAGTACACCTCATGCATTTCTCCCTCCCATTGTTTAAGCTTGCCATTAACTAAATAATAGTTTTGGGTAATAGGCCCATCTATTTTAGCTTTATCAGGAACATTATCTAAGCCGATTGCGTATTGCATCATTAATAACCCCTTTGCTATAGTGAAATCTATTTAATATAGCATACCCGCAAACAATATTGTTATAACCTGACTTGTACTTATACATAATTGTAGCAAAACTGTCGCTTTGTATTACAAGTGTCGCTGGATGTGCAACACTTGTAATACAAATTTATTAACTAGCTACTATAAAAAGGTTTGATAATGCCCCTGCTGCGGCGTTTCATTCGGATTAGAACGCAATAAGTATTACATTTGATAGTTGGCACGCGATTTGCATATTATAAAAAGCATTGAATCCAAGTTGATTATTTTTTACTATTGTTTCCCCACATTTACCTGTGGTATTTGGCTTTGCCGCAGGAGTCATGTTCAAATAATTTGGCTTAACCGACCTCTTAATTGCGGGTCGGTTCTTTTTTTGTGCTATGAAGGATATCTTTAGCCCTGTTGCTGCCACATAAGCCAGGCC
>JBDKUD010000279.1:0-6299 GCA_039679805.1 Syntrophomonas sp.
TCAGGGTGAATATCAGGAGCTAATATCTGAGTATAATCATCTGGAATGGTATAGCGTAAGTAGTCAATTGATGAAACGTATCTGTCAGACTGAAACCCCCCAGGGTATTGCTGCAATAGTAAGGAAACCGCAATGGTCCTGGGATAAAATAATTGACGGAGATAGTATGCTGCTTCTACTGGACCGAATATCAGACCCTGGGAATATGGGTACTATTATAAGGACTGCCTGGGCGTTCGATGTAGATGGAATTTTATTATCCCGGGGATGTGTTGATCCTTTTAGTCCCAAAGTAGTGCGGTCAACTATGGGTGGAATACTCAATGTGCCTTTATTTACCGATCTATTAGAGGAGCAATTGGAGATACTAAAAGAGAAGAAATATGTTTTTACAGGTGCTGATTTAGATGGAAATACCAGTTTTTATGATATGGATTTTTCTAACCGGAAAGTTGTAGTTATCGGTAGTGAAGCTAACGGAATGAATGATGATATAAAAAGGAGATGCAATTATCTGTTTAAAATTCCAATTAATTCAGGTGCAGATTCTTTAAATGCAGCTGTTGCATGTGCTATAATTATTGAGATGGCATATAGGCAACGCCATTATCAGTGATTCTTGTTTTGGCAGTTTAACTATGCTATAATCATTGAACAGTTCGGCCCTACATTTTATTTTTGAAGGGTGGACCGCTAATGAATGAACAGGCAGAAGGTTTATGGAACCTTTTCGTACAATCAGGCTGTATCATTTATTATCTTTTATATAAATTAACCGATACCCAATAACAAATAAATGCAATGAACAGGACTAGTAGCCTGCCTAAAACCCAAAAGGGAGGTCATACCAGCGACTGAAAGTATGGCCGGGGGGAAAGCAAGTGAATTCACCTGGGAACAGAGGATTGAAATAGTAGTAGATCTTTCCGGTGACCACCGTTACAGGTTGAAAGAGAACAGGGAATATTAAAATATCCCCTGTTAATTAGGGTGGTACCGCGGAACACGGCTTTCGTCTCTTATAGGGATGGAAGTTTTTTATTTTTCTGGTAAGGAGGATGAGTATGTTAGACAGGCTAATAGAGATTAAGGGAATGGTGGAGACCAAAATTGATGCGGTCAATGACCTCATCGACCTTAATGAATTAAAGGTCAGGACCCTGGGTAGAAAAGGCGAACTAACCCTTTTCCTGAGGGGATTGAAAGATTTATCAGGAGAAGAGAAAGCTCGGGTTGGCAAGGTTGCCAATGAGATTAAATCAAATTTGGAGCAAATGATAGAGAATAGGGCCAATGAAATTAAACAAAGAGAACTGGAGCTAAGGTTGCTAAGCGAAAAAATAGATGTAACCCTGCCCGGGCTTCCTCTGGCTGGCGGTGGAAAACATCCTATCAGCCGGGTTGCGGATGAGATTAAGGATATTTTCATCGGTTTAGGTTTTAATGTTGCGGAAGGGCCCGAGATAGAGTCGGATTATTATAATTTCGAAGCCTTAAATATCCCCAGAGACCATCCCGCCAGGGATATGCAGGATTCCTTTTATATTACCGAAGATATTCTGCTAAGGACTCATACCTCACCGGTTCAGGTTAGAACTATGGAAAAATTGGCTCCGCAAATTCCAGTAAAAATAATTGTACCTGGCAAGGTATATCGCAAAGATGATGATGCCACCCATTCACCCATGTTTCATCAGGTGGAGGGACTGCTTATCGATAAGAAAATTACTTTTGCTAATCTAAAAGCAACCTTAATGTTGTTTGCCCAAAAGATATTCGGAGAAGATGTGAAAGTTCGTTATCGTCCCAGCTTTTTCCCGTTTACCGAGCCCAGTGCGGAGATGGATATTTCCTGTGTAATTTGTAAAGGGGCAGGATGTCGGGTCTGTTCGCATACAGGATGGTTGGAAATACTGGGTGCCGGGATGGTAAATCCCCGGGTATTGCAATATGGCGGCTACGATCCGGAAGAGGTTACCGGTTTTGCCTTTGGCATGGGTATTGAGCGGATTGCCATGTTAAAGTACGGTATAAATGATTTGAGAATGTTTTATGACAATGATAAGAGATTTCTAACCCAGTTTTAATTAGGAGGGGTACCATGGGAGTTTCACTAAAATGGTTAAAAGAATATGTGGATTTTGATTGGAAACCTGAGGAATTGGCACATAACCTTACCATGGCCGGTGTGGCTATTGAAGGAATAGAAGAAACTGACAATGACACTGTTATGGAATTGGATTTAACTCCTAACCGGGGAGATTGCCTGGGTCTTATTAATCTGGCCCGGGAGGTAGCAGCTCTTAATGGGACTGATGTTAGAATCCCGGAGCTAAAAATAACGGAGAATGGTGAGAGGATAGATGATTTTATATCGGTAAAAATTGACGCACCTGATTTGTGTCCCCGATACACGGCCCGGGCGATAAAAAATGTTACTTTAAAGCCTTCTCCCGCCTGGATGCAGGAACATCTAATAAATTCAGGAATACGCCCTATTAATAATGTTGTTGATATAACTAATTATGTGATGCTGGAAACTAATCAGCCCCTGCATGCTTTTGATTATAGCTTGCTGGGGCAGGACCATACCATAGTAGTCAGAAGAGCTAAACCGGGAGAAAAATTTACTACCCTTGATGATGTGGAAAGGGAACTGGACCAGAATATGCTGGTTATTACTGATGGCTCTAAACCGGTGGCCTTGGCAGGTGTTATGGGCGGATTAAATACTGAGATTAATGACAGCACGACTACTGTCTTGCTGGAATCGGCCTGTTTCATGGGTACGAATATCAGAAGAACATCACATACATTAGCGTTACGAAGTGATTCTTCTATAAGATTTGAGAAGGGCACTGATATCAACGGAGTCATATATGCTGTTAACCGTGCCGCCAACCTCATTCAAGAACTAGCCGGCGGTGAGGTTGTATCTGGAATTTGCGATGAATATCCTGCTCATCAGGTTCCTAAAAAAATACTATTAAGGCCGGAGCGGGTTAATTATCTTTTGGGTACTTCTATACCCACCGAAGAGATCAAGGTATTTTTAACAAGACTCAAGTTTAACGTTAGTGATATAAAGGATTATTTGATGGTAGAAGTTCCTACCTACCGTCCCGATATTGAGATGGAAGTTGATCTGATAGAGGAAGTAGCCCGGCTATACGGTTATCAGAACATTCCAACCAATCTGCCTTATGGTCCAACTACTACAGGAGGCTTAACTCCCTATCAAAAGTTCCGGGATATGGTAAAATCACTGGCGGCCCACCAGCTTTATGAAGTTATAAACTATAGCTTTATCAATCCAACCTGGCTTGATATGCTGCTATTGCCGGAGAATAGTGAATTAAGAAATGTTATTAAAGTAGCTAATCCTCTTTCCGAAGACCAGAGTGTTATGCGTACTTTGTTGTTACCAGGATTATTAACTACTGTCAGCCGTAACCTGGCCCGCAAAAATGATAACCTGGCCATGTTTGAAATGGGCTCAGTATTTTATCCCGACGTCCAGGGGCTGCCCCGGGAAAAACTAAAGCTGGCAGCAGTAGTAGCCGGCAATACTGATGTTAACTGGTTAAAACATAAAGTTGACATGGATTTTTATTATTTGAAGGGAATAGTTGAGAGTTTTCTTAATCAATTAGGGGTTACCGGGTTCAGGTTTATTGAAGCTACGAATCCTGGTTATCATCCCGGAAGAACCGCTTTGATTCAGGTTGGGGAAAAGATCTTGGGAGTAATTGGGGAAATTCATCCTTTGGTCTTGCAGAACTTCTCTATTAAACCAAGGGCCTGTGCTTTTGAATTAGACATGGAAATGTTGTATGAATTCAGTTCCAGGAAAATAATGATGGAGGAGATAGCCCGATATCCATCCGTAGAGAGGGATATAGCTATTATTGTGGACCAGGCTCTCGAGGTTGACCGTGTAATATCGGTAATCAAGGAAGCAGAAGATAAGCTGCTTAGAGAAGTGGTTGTATTTGATATTTATTCCGGTGAGCAGGTACCACAAGGAAGTAAAAGCATTGCATTTAAATTAACACTACAGGCCAGCGACCGAACTCTGACTGATGATGAGGTCAGTAAAACAATTACTGATGTACTTGAAGCCTTGAAAACCAGACTTGATGCCAGGCTGAGGTAGTATTATCAGAAAATCATATAGTAAACAGGGGACATAATAATGCAATTATGTCCCTTTGTTGGTTTAGGGATCAGGTACTAACTTATGAAACCCGTAATTCATGGGATAAAACAAAATCTTAACCCTCTCCCTTGAGGTGTCTGCTGTTTAACATATTTGCTGCTTATGACATATTATAAATCATAATGCCAGTATACGAAGAAAGGGGAATGCCTGATGGCAACCAAATACAATTGGACCACGGGTCCCGTCAGCAGCGGTCTAACCCTGGAAAATGCCCGGGTAGCAGTGTTAAATAATTCTACCTATAATCAAAAGGTATTGATTCGCCTTTATGATCTTGGTGTTAGTCCCAAAAAAAAGGTGTATACCGAAACCATGTATGTTGATCCTTCAGCAACAGTAATGGCTAATATTTCAGTTAAAGAAATTGAACTCTGGGAAGTCCAGGCAATCACCTTCAGCAAACGGGTACAGATACTCGTCGGTGGTGGAGAGGGAAACACTAATCCAGTGGTAAATACCGTACTACATTCACAATTGGTGCGACTATAGTATCTTTTCCATAGCTCGATCTCGGACGGTATTTCACAATCTCCGCCAACGCCAACTTAAATGGGCTTTATCTTCAAAAAGAGAGAGCTTATTGAAAAGATGGATGAATAAGCCTTGTGATATAATATAATTAGATATCATGGGGATGGGGGATTGACTTAATCATGGCTGTTTCTGAATTAACAGAATCTACAGTGAAAATAGAAATAAAAGGTATGGATGCTGCGTTTGTTGTCCCCTCTGGAACATCGCTATACGATGTGTATCAGGAGATTAAAAATAAGATATCCTACCCAGTAATGGCAGGAGTAATAGATAATAACCTGATAGATTTTCATTACCGATTTTATGATTCATGTCAGCTGGAACTTGTTGATATAAGTACTGAAACCGGTTTAAAGATTTATCGCCGCAGCACGGTTTTTTTGCTTCTTAAGGCCTGTCAGGAGCTTTTCCCAGGACGAAAGTTAATAGTTAAACATTCATTGTCTAATGGCCTATTCTGTGAATTCCTGGATGGAGAAAGTAATGAGAGTGAAGTCGCGGCTATCCAGGAAAAGATGAAAGATTTACAGGCCCATGATTTGCCTATTAATAAATTGGTTGTACGAACAGGTGATGCCTGCAGGATATTTGCTGAACAAGATAAGGAAGATAAAGTAAAACTCCTTGAGTATCGTAATAAGGATGAAGTTCATGTATATGAAATGGATGGATTCTATGAATACTTCTACGGTTATATGGTATCTAGGACCAGTTCGATTAATGAATTCAGGGTGTTAAATTATCCTCCGGGAATAATACTGCAGACCCCTGAAATAAATAAACCTGGGATATTACAGCCCTATATTCCTCAAAAAAAGTTGGCCAGTGTTTTCGCAGAAGCTAAACGGTGGGCAGAGATGCTGCGCACTCCCCATTTAGCAGCCTTAAACGATATGGTAAAACAGGGCCAAATCAACGATATTATCAGAGTTAATGAAGCCCTGCATGAAAAGAAGATTGCCAATATTGCCGATATATGCAGTCGGGATATCAGGTTAGTCCTCATATCAGGACCGTCTTCATCAGGAAAAACAACCTTTGCCCAACGTTTGTTAATACAATTAAAGGTAAATGGACATAATCCGGTTTCAATATCGCTGGATAATTATTTTATCAACCGGGATAAGACACCTCGTGATGAAAATGGCGATTATGATTTTGAATCACTGGATGCTTTGAACCTGGAGCTATTTAATGATCACCTGGGTAGATTAATAAGAGGTGAAGAGGTTGAAATTCCGGTTTACAACTTCAAAACAGGAACTTCTGAACCGGGTGGAATATTCATTCGAGTACCGGATGGGGAACCGATAATAATTGAAGGCATACATGGACTTAACGACAGGTTGACCTGGACTGTTCCCCGCGAACAGAAGTTTAAAATATATGTCAGCGCTTTAACCCAGTTGAATATTGATAATACCAACCGAATTCCGACTACCGATAGCAGGCTTATTCGTCGGATTATCAGGGATAACCGAACCAGGGGACATAATGCTCTGAATACCATAAAACGCTGGCCTTCGGTAAGGCGTGGTGAGGA
>JBDKUD010000390.1:0-9973 GCA_039679805.1 Syntrophomonas sp.
CCAGCCTGGCTGTATACAGTAGCAGTGGCAGTATCAGTTGAGATTGCACTATAAACAATAGCTGCTACCTCACCTCTGGTAATGGGATTGATAGCTTTGAATGTTCCATCAGGATAACCTTTAATTAAACCTGCTTTGGCCATGGCAGCAACGGCATTTACACTCCAAGCCGGTATATCCTTGGCATCCTTAAAGGTTACAGTACTATTAGAAGTGTCTAGTTTTAATATCCGGGTCATGATAGAAGCTACTTCCTGCCGGGTTATGTTCTGGTTAGGCTTCATGGTTCCGTCCTGGTAACCGGAAATATAACCAGCTGCTGATGCTTTAGCAACTTCACCGGCAAACCAGTCGGTTGATTTGACATCTTTGAAGCTAACAGAAGCACTGTTTGTGTAAGAAAAGGCCCGATTTACTATAACCATAAATTCAGCTCTGGTTATATTGTTGGCGGGCTTAAAGGTATTGTCTGTATAACCGCTGATGATACCCTTACCAGCCAGGTTTTCAATCTGACTTTGGGCCCAATTTCCGTTAACATCTGTAAGGTTGGTACCGGCAGCAAATGTCTGAGGAGCACCAGCCCCGAAAGCAATGGCAAATAAAAACATAACTAGCATGAAAGAACTTACAATCCTGTTTTTGTGCAAATTATTTCCCTCCTTCGATTTAATCATAATAATCATCTGATTCCACTACTAAAGTCCGGTGGCAATAATCGGGATTTTGGCAGAAGAATCAAGGGCACTCGAATGTTATTAATCACCTCCATTGTAACTAGGCAAGATGCAACTAATCCCTTGATAAAGTTCCATAAAGAGCCTTATTTACTACAGCTATGAACAGGGCAACTATCAGATTGAAATATGTATAGTTGAACTATTTGATAGTTTAAGGAAGACTCATCTCCTTTCCCCCTGTTTAAATAAATACCCGAATAAACGTCCGAGCATACTATCCAAATATCTCTCAATATTTGGATAGTATGCGCATGAGTTTATCATAGTGGTATAAAAATCCATTTATAGTTTAACAATAAGACTAAAGGAAAACAATAGTTACTTAGGTAAAGCTTAGCACAAATTGATTTGAATCAATTATATATTAAAAATTGATTATTTTTAATAAAAATTCTTCATTTTTATTCCTTTTCCTGCAAACTTTACAAATAAATTAACAAAACATTTTATTAAAGAAGTTTTGCAAACCAATAATCTTTCTTTTTCTGTATTCTTCTGTTTCTATATCTCCATGCCTTCCTCTTGAGCCTTTGCGTCGCTAGTATCCCGAATGAACTATATTATATTTGCAGGCACCGTTATTCTGACAGAACCCTGGAGTTTTTGTTTTCATATGATATTAGCAGGGAGGGATTTATATGCCGGACAGCCTGTTTACTTTTGATGCCCTGGCCAGCTTAGCGGGCGCTTCGTTAATGACCTACCTGGTGGTCCAGTACACTAAGAAAATACTTGATCAGATAATCAAGATTCCTACTGATTTGTATGCCGTAGTGGTAGGCAGTGTGGTATTGCTAATGGCCCAGTTGGCCAAAGGGGCTAACCCCTCCGATTGGAGGATATATGTTCTAAGCTTGGCGAACGGCTTCCTGGTAGCAGCCACCGCTGGTAAATTAAATGATTCAGCCTTATCACCGCCCAAACCCACAAGCAAACGCAAGGATTAGGGTTTAAGCAAAAAGTGAACTTTCATGAACCAGGTTCCGGAAAGTTCACTTATTTGCGTTGCGTTAGGCGATGGTTATTTCTTTGCTTAGATATACGTCCTGGATGGCATTGAGGATGGCGACGCCTTCTTTGAGGGGTTTCTGAAATGCTTTGCGTCCGGAGATTAAACCCATGCCTCCGGCGCGTTTGTTTATGACTGCGGTGCGGACTGCCTGCGCGAGGTCGTTGTCACCGGAGGCGCCGCCGGAGTTTATCAGACCAATCCGGCCCATGTAACAGTTGGCTACCTGATAGCGGGTTAAATCAATAGGATTATCGGTAGTCAGGTCGGTGTACATTTTTTTGTTGGTCTTGGCAAAGTTTAGGGCAGTAAAACCGCCGTTGTTTTCAGCCTGTTTTTGTTTTATGATGTCCGCTTCTATGGTGGCCGCCAGATAGTTGGCCTGCCCGGTTAAATCAGCTGCTACATGGTAGTCTTTGCCGTCTGCTTTGAAGCTGGAGTTGCGCAGATATGCCCACAGAACCGTGACCATCCCCAGGTTATGGGCATGATGAAAGGCCGCCGATATTTCCTCGATCTGGCGCCGGCATTCATCGGAACCGTAATAGATGGTAGCCCCTACCGCAGCAGCGCCGAGTTCAAAGGCTTGTTCCACGTCAGCGAACAGGGTCTGATCGAATTTGTTTGGATATGTAAGTAGTTCGTTGTGGTTTAGTTTTACGATAAAGGGTATTTTATGGGCATATTTGCGGGATAGAATGCCTAAGCCGCCGAGAGTGGAAGCTACCCCGTTGCAGCCGCCGGCAATTGCCAGCTTTATTATGTTTTCCGGATCGAACAGGGCCGGATTAGGTGCAAATGATGCACCGGCGGTATGTTCTACTCCCTGATCAACGGGCAGAAATGATACGTAGCCGGTTCCTGCCAGGCGGCCCGTATTCATTATAGTCTGCAGATTACGCAGGACTCTTACGGGCCGATCTGAGGCTGCAAACACCCGGTCTATAAAATCCGGACCCGGCAGATGCAGGTTTTCTCTGGGAATAGTCTCACACTTATGGTTCAGTAAACCATCTGCCTCTTTGCCTAATAAATCAATAATTTTGCTTTCCATAGCTATGACCTCCTTCGAATAATAACTATCCGTTTAGTCTTAGCTACAGTCTATAACTTTTTGCAGCATATATGCTATAAAAAAGTTAAATATTATATACTATTTTGTTTAATAGTAGTCATTTTTCGGTTTAGTTTATAACGAATACACGTTATTAGCAGCAGACCACCCGCTAGCTAGCTCTTACTTTAATTATTATTTAAGCTTGAACGTATCTTCTCCGTAACCTGAAACCGTATACCAAGAACACGATTAGCAACACCAGAATTGTTATCGTCAGAATCGGGTGGTACATCATATATACCATGGCAATAACCGGAGCCAGCAGTAACCGAACCAGTAGTCTTAAGCTTTGACTATGCGCTATGCTAGCTGCAATGGGTGGAGAATGGTGATAGTAGAACCTTACGAAGGCCGTACCCCAGATATTAGTCAAGAGATACTGATCGCGGAAGTGGCGCAGGAGAGCTACCGGCCAAGTGAACTTGGAACCGAAGGCCGCAGTAGCGATAAAGCACTCATCAGCTTTAATGTTTTCTGTTTCAACAGTACTTTCCAGCACATTACCATTGACTGATTTTAGCGCATTACCAGCGATCCTTAGCTTGTTAGTATCGCCAGTGAGAGGAGAATCAAAGATTACGACCAGTGAAGACCCGTTTATGGTTACCGTATCGTTTTCACTCAAATTACTGTAATTTATACCATCAGGAGTAAATTCCACTGCCTGTTTTAGGGCTGTATCTGTAGAGAGATTATTATATAGGGCCTTGTCAAAGATTACTGCAATTATGGTGTTGCCGCCGCCTGTGGTTGATTCAATATAGGCAGGAGGATTATAGTCCGGTTCCGAAGATACGTCTACCACCGTAGATAATTGATTGTTGGAAGTTTGTGTATCATCCGCTGCCGAAGCCGGTAGTTCAATAGTAGCATAAAGATACTGGCGTCCGTTACCGGAAGGAGTCCAGTTAAAAGTCAGAGCACTGGCTTGAGAAGACGCCAGTGAAGAGCTTGTGGATTGAGTTGATATTAATTCTCCCCCCATTACAGGATTCCCGAGGTAAAGCTTGACCGTCACCGGAGAAGTTATAGTGGTATCTCCTAAATTAGTTACTTCAGTATATATAGCCAGATTCTCGCCTGGTTTGGGGAAAGAATTGGAGGGAACCAGATAAGCTAGAGCCAGGTCGGTTTGTTCTCCGGGAACTGCTATCGTTATGTTTTTGCTTAATATATTATTGCTGGTATTAGCATCAGTCCAGCCTGGTAACAGGTCTACCCGTGCAAATATAGTTGCGTTTGCGCTGGACGGAAGGGTCCAGGTACAAGTTATAGCCTGGCTGCCTCCGGTAACAATAAGTTCAGAAGCTGGTACATTGGCAATTAGTTCTCCGCCATTATCAGGATCACCATTGAAAAAAGACACTGCATAACCAGCTGGTATTGTTTCCCCTGTGTTTACTATGTTCGCTGTAATATTTACATCCTGACCCGCCAGTAAATTTTGATTATCCAATATAATATTCTCAACTTTAAGATCGGTGCTTTCCCGGTGCGTTAATAAGCAAAGGTCAGTTCTGCCGGCAACAGGTATTCCTTCCTCATTGTCGCTTATTTCTTGTTTATCATAAATTAACGTAAACTGGTCGGCATCGGTATAACATCCG
The DNA here is from genome assembly GCA_039679805.1 of Syntrophomonas sp. Classification (GTDB taxonomy): domain Bacteria; phylum Bacillota; class Syntrophomonadia; order Syntrophomonadales; family Syntrophomonadaceae; genus JBDKUD01. The sequence goes on from JBDKUD010000390.1 coordinate 4,474, forward strand.
GCAATATTTCTTTCCAAGTTTACGTCATGCGTAATCTGCTGCGGTTCTCCCCAGAGGCTGTTAGTGCTGTCCCAATGGGTTAGGTAAATATCGCTGCCTTCCGGCGACGGACCCGCCCATAGCAAATCAAGCTGGGTGGGATTGCTGATTACCTTATAACTGGTGTCACCAGAAGTCTTGGTATTATCGACTATTAGCTCAGCACTAAGCGGTGTTATTCCTTTGCTCATCATTAGATTGTAATCCTGCAGCCAGAAAAGCAGTATTTGTTGGCCATCAAACACCAATTCCGGGTGTGAATCGGCCACACTGTTATCGGTAAGACGACACGCTGTTTGCCAGCCCTGATCTTTAATATAGTTAACACTAACCAGCTCCCGGTCATTCAGGGTGGATAGGTCGTTATCAGTATCGCTTTCCCAGACTAAGCAGGCTTCTTGCCCGTTGTACCACATGGAGCTGTGTACAATGCATGAACCAAAGTCAGTGCTTATTGCCGCCGGCAGACTCCAGGTATTACCGTCCCAGATTGAATACATAAATCCATCCGGGTTCTGATTATCGCCCCATATTTTATTGCTGTTATTTTTGGTCCAGCAAATCATTGCTGTCCCATCTGTTCCGATAGATAGTTTGGGACTGCAGTCCAAACTGGTATCACTAATAACACTGCCGTTTTGCCACTGTCCGGTATCGGGACTATAAATACCATAGGCTATATCCATGGCTCCCAGCATATCATTAACCCCGGCATCAACCGGCAATTTAGTTGATACATTCTCCCATACTGCTAGTATACGACCATCAGGCAACAAACCGGCCTGAACCCCAAAATCGGCTGTACCATCATCCGCTACTGGAAGGGGATTGCTGCGGATATTATCTTTATCAATCGCAAATACCAGTTCACTGCTATTGGGACTCCCATTCAGCCCTGGGTCTCTTTGCAGGTTTTCATCGATCCAGAACAGGTAGCGGGTATTATCACTAGAAACAATAGTCGGCTCAGAATAGGGATAGGTATTAAGTTTTATTGGTTCTTCCCCAGTGTCTTCTAAAGATTGTACTGTATGAATACCGCCTTTTACAAAAGAAGGCTCGCCGTACTTTAAATAATCCCGTGAAAGTAATGTAAAACCGGGCTCTGCCTGGAATTCCTGGGCTCCGTAAATCTGATGATTGTATTCATAAACTGGAGTTTCCAACGTGAATTTATATAAAATTAGGGCAGCCCCAATAGAACCTTTAATATTAAGTTCACTGGGTAAGAATCCGCATAAAGGCTGGTTTCCTGAAGCCCAACATCCTTCCAATCCTAATTTTCCTATCAATTGGCCTTCGATTTTATCTGCTATCCCTACCCCGCCAATAACTTTACCATAGGGATTTAGTTTGGATTCTCCCGCTAAATAAGGAGCCAGCGAACTAATACTAGCCGCAACCGGTATTATATCTTTTAAGGTTTCGCTGGCTTCATATTTAATACCTAAACCCATGCGGCCATTGACAGGAACTGGACTCGGAAAAGCGGGAACTGGAATATACCAGGTTACGGTTGGAGTCTGCGCATATCCTTCAATACCTGATGTAACACTTCCTCCATAACTCCACCGGTGTTTATCCGCATCATAATGGAATTCCAGCCCGGCCTGCATGGTAAGATTTATATCCCTCTTGGCTGTATTCAATATCATGCCGGCAAGATTTAATTTACTTTCTTCTTCGCTGCTACCGGATTCATCACAGTTTACCAGCACCAGACTGCCTTTATTTCCTTTTAAATCAAACTCAGCTGTGAAATTCGGATATAGTTTAATGTTTACTTCGTTTTTACCGAAAAAAGGTATATCGTTCGGAAAAGTATCTCCTTGAATATTCTGCTCAATTATACCCAGTGCAAAATTAGCAGTGCTGGTATAATTTATATTGGCATTACCCGAGCAGCCTTCTTTGCCATAACGCCACTGAACCAATCCCTCTAAAGGATTGGATGCTACAATGAATTTTCCATAGTAGACAGGCGAACGTTTTCCGTCAATGTCAACTGCATAAACCTGCATTTCACCACCCGGCCCAAAATCCCTGCCAACATTAAAGCTAAATTCCTGGTTAGCAGTGAATTTCCCCCCCGGGGTAATAACTTCAATACTCCCCGGACTTTTACCTCGCCAGTCAATATCCGGATTAAACTTTACCTGCAGATCAACTCCATCCAAAAATACCGCCCCATTATCCAAACGGTTAACATCAATATACATTTGCACGTTTTTTATATAGGGTAGATCAATAGGCGGGGGGGTTACTGTAACTGTACAGGTATCACTCAGGTTGTTGGTTGTAGTTGCGGTTATAATCGCTGTTCCTTCGGAAATAGGGGTAACAACACCGTTTTCTACCCGGGCAAAAGATTCGTTATTTGAGGTCCAGGTTATGTGGCGGTCAGCATTTTCGGGAGTTAAGATAGTGGTCAGGGTTGCCTTTCCCATTCCAGCCTGGAGGCTCAGGGTATTACGGTTCAATTTTATAGATTGGGGAGGAATTGGAGGAACATAAGTAACATTTACCGTTTGGCTGCAGGATGCAGTTTTTCCTTTTTCGTTAGTAACTGTAAGGGTAATCGTAAAAGCACCGGCATTATCATATAAATGTCGCGGATTAATTCCAGTATCAGTGGTTCCATCACCAAAGTCCCAGCTATAAGCAATAATACTGGATTCAGGCGCAGTAGAAGCTGATGCGTCAAACGATACTATGGTATTTGTATCCAGCGTTATAGGGCTAAAGCTAAAGGATGGTACTGGAGGTAAGGTATAAATCTGGCTCATTGCAGGTACAGAACGGTACAATATCGCTCCATCTCCCAGTTCACCAAAGCAATTGCCCCCCCAGGTGTATACCTGCCCATTGCTGCTTAAGGCGGCACTGCTGTACTGGCTGGCAGCAATCGCCGAAATTTCCGGCAAACCCTCTACCTGAACCGGAGAATAGCAATAATCCCACATGCTGGCTTCCCCGTTGCCAATCTGTCCATCACCGTTATAACCCCAGGTCCAGACTTTACCGTCGCTGCCCAGAGCCATATTGTGGTATGAACCGGCAACAATAGCCTTGATATCGTTCAGGCCTGGTACCTGCACCCATTCCTGGCTATATGAAGGAGTCCCGCTGCCTATACCCAACTCGCCATAGCGGTTATCGCCCGAAGTCCACACACTGCCGTCATTTTTAAGACATAATTCACCATCGAATGCCTTAACATCGGACAGCCCCTCCTCTTGCTCGGGTACATCATATAAATGCCACACTGTGCCATCATATTTTATAACCTGGCTAAGGTCAGCTATATCGGCAACCCCATCTATAGATGTTACTTGGGTGGGGGCATAACCGTAGACTCCGTCGTGCTTGGCATAGCTGCCGCCCCATGACCACAGGGTACCATCGTTTTTAAGCGCTAAAACAGAATCAGTGTCTGCAACAATCTTCTTAACATCCTGAATAGCTACCTGTAGAAAAACATCTGATTTCGAGATACTTGTTTCTACCCCCAGTTGACCGGAAGAATTATCTCCCTTAGTCCAGACCGAACCATCGTCCTTCAAAATCACCGTAAATGAGTAGTCGTCTATTATACTTTTTACTCCTGCAGGCACTTCTAGTTGATAAGGATTTGAGTCACAGTCGCCCCAATGCCAGACTGAATCATCCAGTTTGGTAGTCACAAAACTACAAGGATTACCACTAATTGATTCCACCTGGCTTTGTCCATTAACTTCACCAGACTGAGGTCGATTTTTGGAATCACCATTACCTAATTGACCGCAATAATCAGCACCCCACATCCACAGAGTTCCATCTTCACGAATTGCCATTGCATAAGATCTTCCAGCCGAAATACTAGAAATGTTACTTAGCCCGCTTGCTACTACCGGAATTCTACAGTCCGTTATTCCTCCATTTCCTAATTGACCACTTCCATTATCACCCCAACACCATACTGTACCATCATTCTTAACAGCCATGGAAAAAAAACCACCTGCGGCAATTGTCTTTACATTATCCAAACCCTGAATTAGAACCGGGGTACTGCTATTATTTTTATCTCCATTTCCTAGCTGACCGCTGCCATTACTACCCCAAGCATATACCTGCCCGTTCTCAGCCAGGGCTAGACTGTGGCATTCCCCGGCAGCTATAGCAATTATTTTAGGCAAACCTATAACCTGCACCGGGGAAAAGCGATCATTAGATAATCCGCTGGTGCCATCTCCTATTTCCCCATATGTATTCGAGCCCCACGCCCAAACGCTGCCATCGCTCTGCAACGCTAAAGCATGCCTATAGCCAGCACTAACGGCGATAATATTCTGTAGCCCACTTACCTCTGTTGGATAACAGCTTTCCTCGTGCCACTCGGCACCGGTGCCAAGTTCACCATCCCAATTGCTGCCCCAGGTATAGACTGAACCATAATAATCCAACGCTATTTGATATTCATTACCTGCCGCAATTTCTGTGATACCATATAGCCCCCGTACCCTCCTGGCAAAGGTTACTATTGATGAATAATCGTACTCACTTTCGTCAATACCCAGCAAATTAAAATAATTATCTCCCCATGCCCAAACTGTCCCATCAGACTTTAAGGCCATAGACGCATGGCGCCCTGCCGAAACCATCTTAACTGGCGATGTATTATAATAGCCATCATACCAGCCGTACACTCTTGATGGCGTAGTTCGGTACTCATGAGGCTGATCAGAATAATTACCCAGTTCGCCCATATAGTTATCACCCCAGGACCAGACACTTCCATCTTCCTTAACCACCAGGGTATGGTCATCACCGCCAGCAGCGCTCTTAATTCCCACCGTATCAAAAGAGTTGCCTGAACTGCTTTCCATTTGAAGCATTCTTGGTTCCGTACTAATATCCTGAGTCTCGCCTGATTGTGCGTCCTTCAATAATTTTCTTGTTTTCTCCTCATAGAAGCGTTGTTCCTCATATAGCCTATCGTAGTATTGCTCTGAATTTAATTCATCATCAAGTTTCTTGTTCTCATAGAAATCAGTTTGATAGTTTTCTGCCGGCTCAGCATTTATTGCTTCATTTAAAACTGGAGGCTCCGTAGAAGCCGCCGGTATATCCGTTACAGTTATCGTATCCTCCGAAACGGATAATGTTTCCTGAGTTTCAGGTTCCAGGCTTAGCGGGTCGATTATAATATCTGCTCCACCCTCAACTTGAACGGAATTCTCTGCAGTCAGGCCCAACCCGCTCACCACAGTTTCAGATCCTTCTCGAGCATCTGCCAAATAGGGTCCTGTTAATCCAAGAAATAACTCCGGTATAAAACTACTCAATACCAGCCACAAAACCAACATTCCAGATAACTTTTGTCGTGTCTTTTTGCGCCCAGGAATTTTCATATTCATCCCCCCACTGATGCCATATCCTCAACCTCAGGATCATTCTTCATAGGGAATAATTTTCGCTTTTT
>JBDKUD010000375.1:0-4079 GCA_039679805.1 Syntrophomonas sp.
ATTTTTAATAGTTGAACTTTCAATTAACTGCTATATAATAGATGTTGAAAGTTCAACTATTTTTTGTGTAAAGGAGATCGTTAATTGACTAATTTAAATAACTTAATACTTCGCGAAATTGGTGCACTTTCAAGAAGCATACATACTATAAGCGATATAAAGTTTAAGGAATTAGGCCTTCAGAAAGGCCAGTTCATATACTTAACAAGAATCTGTGAAAATCCTGGTATTAATCAGATGGCACTTTCAGATATGCTAAAGGTTGATAAAACCACCACGACTAAAGCGGTCAACAAATTAGAAAGCCAGGGCTATGTAGTCAGAAAAAATGACCAGCATGATGGCAGGGTATGGAAGCTCTATCCTCAGCAGAAAGCAATAGATATATATCCTGTTATCATCGATGAAGAGAACCGCAATATTAACTTATGTTTTGAAAACTTCAGCGATGAAGAAAAAGCCGGGGTTTATCAATTAGTAAAAAGAATGAGGGAGAATATTCAAAATAATTGGCAAGATATTAAAAACTACGGAGGAAACCAGCATGATTAGGAAAGCAGAATTACAGGACTTAGATATGATTATGGACATTTTAATAGATACCGTAGCAGAGATGCATTCCTACGGTAATTATCAATGGGATGGAGAATATCCTAATAAACAAGTTTTTATAAATGACATTAATGAGGGTAGTTTATACGTTGATGAAGAACACGGCCTGGTAGTTGGCTTTCTCTGTATTAATAAAAATGAGCCCGTTGAATATAAAGGTCTAAATTGGTCTCTCGATGAAGAATCCTATATATTACATAGATTAGCGGTAGATATAAAACACAGAAAAGAGAAGATTGGTTTCAAATTAATGCAATTTGCGGAAGAATTCGCGATCAGTAATAAAGTATTTTATTTGAAAACTGATACCTATTCCCTTAATACTAAAGCTCAGAAATTAATTAAGTGCTGTGGATATGAATGTGTTGGAACAATGGAATTTCGAAATAAGGAAAAGCCTTTTTACTGTTATGAGAAAAAGTTAAGGTATTAAAGATACGAAGATGCGCTTATTTACCATTTAGCATGTAAAAGGCTAGCTGCAGAGGAAGGTCGCCGTAAACTCATTTTTATGATATATTTGAGCGTAAATATATCTTTCAACTGTAAAAAAAGTTGAGTTATTAACGTTTGAGGATTAGATTAATGGCCTTATTAAATATCTTTACCTTTATTGGTATTATTGCAGCAGCCATATCAGGAGCGTTGCTGGGTGTCAAAAAACATATGGACTTTTTCGGAATCATTATCCTGGGGATTGCGGCTGCACTGGGCGGCGGGATTGTGAGAGATATTCTTATTGGTTCTTTTCCACCGGTAGCTTTAAAAATGCCCAGTTATACGATCGCAAGTACGGTTGCCGCCATTCTGGTAATGTTTTTTACGAAAAGATTCCTTAATCTAACCAAGATTATTATATTCTTTGATGCACTGGGGCTGGGAGTTTTCACAGCTGTGGGGACCAACATCGCATTGGAACAACCAGTTACCTCTACCTTTATGGCAGTAGCTATCGGAGTTACTGCCGGTATAGGCGGGGGAATTATACGAGATATTCTAGCGCAGGAAATACCGCTAATTTTCCAAAAAGAAGTCTATGCTACTGCTTCCATTATCGGTGCGATCACCCTGGTTTATTCCCGTTACTTGGTTGGGGGGATGGTACCATTGTATATTTGTTTCTTCACAACCGTCACTATCCGTCTCATTTCACTATACTTTGGCATAAATGAACATGGTCGGATTACAAAAGAGATGGAAGAAAGACCGGTAGAAGGGCTAAAAATGTAAAAACCGATATATTGCTTAACAAAGAAGGCAATTCAGTACGTAGACCGTTTTCTATTAGGGAGCAATTAGATTGTTTAAATTATCTTAAACCAAAAGGTATGCACTGGTTTCCGTCTTTATACGAACAGGCTAATGAGTATGAACATATGGGAAGATTAATGTGGATACAGCAATTTAAGGAATTGAAACATGGATTTTTCAAAAAAGATATTGAACTAGACGAGGAGCTACCAAACCATTAATTATATCGAATCAACTTATAACCCACAATGGTGAGCTCAACTGCTGCGCACCCCGCCAAATTTAACCAGTATATATGTATTTAGAATAACTGCTCTATTTTCATGCATTCATTCTACTATGCCACCTCTTATAGCGCATGAGTATGCTGTCTGACCAACATTTCGATTTACTCTGTTCCTTTCCGCGAGATGCGGTTTCGCAAATCAGGTAGTGGATTACCATTCAAATATTTACGACCCGTTTTTGTTAACGCTCGACCCGCCGCGCTAACGTCGACTATTCCTAATCTTGAAAGATATTCGTCGACTTCATTAAAATCCGAAGAATTAGTAATCCCTATACCTTGGCGAAGTCTTTCGGCGGCTGTTACGCCATTTTAATAAGTATGTAATATAATTTTTGCCAACTAAGTCTATCCCATTAAAGTCCACACCTTGGTCATCATAATATTTTGCAACTAACTCAACGCTCATAGCCTCCCCGATTTTGCGATAGGTGGGGTCGTTTAATTGTTGTTTGACAAGCATGGTAAAAAAATGAGGTCGTAAGTTATTTTCTAAAGAACGGACTGCCTTTCTTGGATTGGCGCGCATTCGAGCAGCAATTTCCACACATATTTCTTTAGGCAATTCATAGTCGTCTAAACATCTCTTACCATGTAACCATACAATACCTGCCAGTTCATGTAGACTATAATGATCTAAATACGTTTTATCCGGTCGGCTATTAAATGCTTCAGATAGCTTTCCTGGATCCGTCGTTGCAAGAACAAAAACGACATTGCTAAAATCATAAATAATACCATCAATAGTTGTCGTCCTACGATCATCCATAGCGCTGAGTAGAGTTGTAGCTACTGGAGCTCCAATAGCATGGACTTCATCAATAAAAACTAAACAATGATCGATTATTACAACATTATTATCGGGGTCACTTATTTTATTTTCTTCGTTCAGTCGATGAATCAAGGCATCGGGTTTTCTTAGATCTGAACCGTTAAACATTATCTCATTTTCTTCTAATAATAATTGGGCAATCTTACGAGCTAATGTACTCTTGCCAACACCTGCTGGGCCCACTAACAGTTTATCATTGAACCTTTCGTTGAAGTGTCGGACCATCGAAGCCTGGTTTAAGAGTTCCTCAACCGGTCTTGCTTGGCCAATCATTCCAAAAGCATTAACTTTTGGAGGCCATTCAGAGCTTGTCGTTGAATCATCAACATAATCAACTGGAGATCTGTTGTCACTCGCGAACGGCTGTATGACAGATTCTATTAAATCATCATCTTTGGGGGTACCGTTTAATGTTGAATTTGGTTCTTCTTTAGCTTCTGTAGCTAATAAATTTGATTTGCGCTTATATTGTTCCTTCGTTTGGTCTTCTAAATCTCTTTTTGCTTCATTGGTATTCCATTCAATTAATTCTTGTATCTCCTTCTCTGGTATTATCTGCTTTACGATATCATATCCATCAGATTCAAGCGACTCTTCTTTTGGTTCACCATTACTTCTCATAAGCACTTCAACGATTCGTCCTTTAAAACAAACTGGAATTATTTCTTCGGTGTCTTCTTTAAAAAGTTGATGAAGCCATCCACTGCCCCATTTTTTTAGCACGGTTTCGGAAGATATACGTGAATGCAAATGTTGAACGACTACTTCTTTTAACATTTCATTTCTCGGAATCGACATCGGATCTTTATTGTCACTATTTAAAGCTAATTGAATCGCTGTTAGAGAATCTTTAATTTGGTCTTGTGCATGTAAAATATTATAATTTTTCTCGGTTAATTCTTCCCCAATTGTTGTTTTTACTTCGATTGCTTCGACAATAAACCTATTCTCTTCTCTTCTAATACTCAATAGGTCACATCGGTTCTGGTTGATTCTATTACCCAATCTCAACCATAGGCGTGCCATCTCATGGTCAATAGAAAGGCAAATTCCATCAGGATATTTGCGTCTATAATCTCTTGCAACTAAAAGCATGCC
>JBDKUD010000280.1:0-7481 GCA_039679805.1 Syntrophomonas sp.
AGTTTGGATTGTAGAAAAGCCTCTTATCCGTCATCAATTGCCGGCGCATAATGACTGTCGCATGGCCCAGTTGATTTTGGAAAAGCAGGTTGCAACGAATAATTCCAGGATCAACCGGATACTCCCACACCTGTCTTTTGTCTCCAAAACACTCCAGCCAGCTTCCACTAACACCTATATCAGGACGGCTTTCCATAAAGGCTACTTGTTTTTCCAGCCTCTGACGGAGGCTGATATCGTCGGCATCCATCCGCGCTACATACTTCCCGCGGGCCAGGCTTAAGCCCCGATTTAGCGATCCGGCCAGTCGAAGATTATGAGCATTGCTTATGACACGTATGCGGGGATCTGCATAACTATCAATCAGTGCCCGGCTATTATCAGTAGATGCATCATCGACGATTATAAACTCAAAATCACTAAAAGTCTGGCTCAGAATACTATCAATTGATTCCTTTAGAAATTGTTCGCCGTTATACACCGCCATTAATACCGTTACCAGAGGAGTACCCATAATTAATCCTCCTTTATGTAAATAACCGATTCATGCCAATTATACCCTGCCATTACAGGGCTGTTTTTATATCATCAAATGATGGTTGTGGATAGTCGAATATTTTCATAATATGCAGCAATCCCAGCATCTTAATTGTTAATAGCTAATATATTCAAAACTGATACGGTGGTTGCATACCCATAGGTCACAAAACAGCGGAAAATGTAACCTTCTTTCGCATTTCTTCATATTTTTAAATTAATAATTTATAAAGGTTGGTGTCGCGCTTTGATAAATTTTAATGCCAGATCCTCCATATATTACCGCGCAACCAATGGAAGTGCCGGCTGTACCTTTCAGACTGCCAAACAACTTGCCATAAAAAAACAAAAGCTGGATCAACAACGCCAGGTTTTACAAAGTCAAATCATGAACAGTTCTAAACTGGTTGGCTTAATCTTTGATGCTATAACCAGGCAGCAAGGTTTTTCTTTTATCCGTCTTGGCGATTCTGAGCTACTCATACTCGCTCAAGATCTAATTTTCCCCAGCCGTATCGATATTTCGCAATGGGGTAATTTACTGGCGGAATTGTGTTGTGACAGCGACTTAGGCGAAGGAGATGACGAAGTTAGCCGCTGGTGGTACATTATACAGGTATCCGGCAACCAGTTCCCGGATAGAGTGGCCTGGGAATATTTAGTGAAGGCAGTTTCATCGGCAACTGTTATCGGCGTTCCCAGTACATATAGACCGGGGCGCAGTTTGAAGCATATGAAACTTTTAGAAGGTTTTCAAACCTTGTTTATTAAAATTCTATCAGAGTTAAATATCCCGATAGAGTCCCTTAAGCTGGCTGATTCAGCTGAACACCATATGCTACACGCCAGTGGCTGGTTTCGCAGGCTGTTGGTACCCAATCAGTATCCCGGCTTATGCCAGCAATTTGGATTGCCATTCAATTTTCAACCCCGTATTCTGCTGGTAGGTAATTTAGCTGCCCCTTTCGCCGACTTGCTAATACGGGAAGGCTGTAAAATAACAGCGTCCATTCAACCGGTGGGCATGTATAATATTAAAGACGTAATCCGTGCAATTCAGCAGTATTCGTTTGACCTGGCCCTGGTTTCTGCCGGTACTGCAGCCAAATATATATGCACCAGCATAGCGCAGCGGATGGGCAAAGTAGCCCTGGATACCGGGCAATTATTTGATGAGTTGTTATATGAGTATGGCCATCTGAACCATGAAAACTATATAATACCCTTTATGTCGTTTATGTAAAAAGAACAATCATAGTCGGCTGCTCTTGTCCCTTTATTAAAGCCCTTTTACTGTTTTTGTTCGCCTTCTTACCGATTAATTTACGCTTAGATCGGCAATCCCAAAACATATCGCCCGGTCTGCGGGCAACAACATGGACAGAAGCGTTAAAAGGCCATATCTCAAATTGAGACATGACCTTTTTTGGGTTTGAAGATTATCCTTTTATGGTACCCCGCATTTTCCTACTATAATATATTCTGTAATATTTGGCAGTCTATAAATCCCTTGAATCTATCTGCTTAAAAAATATTTACCTTATTCATCTGGTATTATTTCTCCGCTTCCGGACGTTCTGAACCGGATTGTAACGGTTTCCCCCAGCTGCATGCCGTTTCTGGCCCTTAATCCGGGTAATATGACCAAGCGGTAACTGGTTAAAGGTCTCAGTGTGTTTGTCGGTCTGACAAAAATATTACGGCGTAAGGCCCTGCTGCTTGAGCGGATCACACTAATACCCACCCTTACATTGCCACGAAAAAGCCGGATTTGGTTGCGGTTATTATTCCACACCGTATCATCAACAACATTAAGGTTGAAAGTTAGCTGAATTCTTGGATTTCTAGATACACCAGTGGCTCCGTTGCGGGGAACGGATCTGACGAAGTTAAGTGGATTTGTTCCAGGCATCAATATCAACTCCTTTCGCTTAAAAAATGAGTAATAGCTACTGATTTAAGATATTCCAAATAATTAATCATGGTTACATTCTAAGCCGGATAGAAATGATGAGAATTTATGGAACTGGACAGCAATGATAGGTGTGCGATAGTTATCCGGAATGCAATATAACGAATATAAATTAGTCCCTCCAAATAAAATGGAGTAATACCGGACCTTCTCCGCCGATATGATGCGAATGTTTTTAGGTGTAAATGATTTTTATAATATTGGGGGGGAAGGTGTTTGGGGATAGTTGTAGCAGGTAGGAGTGAATTAGTTTCTTTTTTTGCGGGATTGGATATTGCGAAAATACATTTTGGGAGAAGGGCTTTGATGGGTTTGAAAGACGAATATGCTGAATGGGCAAAAAGTTACGACAGCTTCGGATCTATAACTGATATCTATGAAAGTGAAAAGGTTTTCTTAAAAAGAATTTTCGATAAGTATAAAATAAAAAGCGCACTGGATTGCGCTTGTGGTACTGGACCCCACCTAGCTTTACTTTCAAAACGGGGAATAAAAGTATGTGGAAGTGATTATTCTGAGGCTATGCTCAACGTCTGCAACAAAAATCTTTCCAAGTCCGGCATCAAAGTAACAACCAAAAGGGCTGATTTCAGGTATTTGGAGAAAGTATGGAATGAAAAGTTTGATGCCGTTTTATGTATGGGCCAATCTATTGCACATTTACTCACAAAAGAAGATCTTATCACTGCATTTAAATCAATGTTAAACCGGTTAAATGATAGTGGAATCCTGATTATGACCCAAGGGACAACTCACCTGACTTTACAGGATGGGTTCCGCTTTGATCTGGTTGTAAATAACAAGAACTTTTCAAGGATTTTAGTGCGTGATATTGAGAATGGATTTCAAACATTTAATTACCTGGAAGTTTATCATAGCAATAAGCGGGACAAAATGATAACTCACAGTATCCGCCAAAAAATCATTTTGGATGATGAATATAGGCTGTTTCTTTATAATGCAGGTTTTTCGACGGTTTATATCTATGGCGGATTTGATATGGCACTCTATGATAAAGAAAAATCATGGAGGCTTATCGTGGTAGCAGAGAAATAACAGCGAATCTCTGATGGCTTTGAGCCTGTAATCAAACGCAAAGTTGAAATATCAGTCAGTTACACAGTACGGAGTGCCGTTTTAAGAATTGTAGTTTTGGCAAGGGCCCTTCAAAATAAATTTGCTAGAATCTGTTGGCTTAATGCAGGGTTTAATATTATAAGTCAATAATACGGGCGTTCTTTTCTGTTTTAAGATATTGAACTTTGGATTTGCTCATTGTTTTAAGTTCCTTATTATCGCATTCATAGTGTCTGGTCCGCCTTAGTACTGCGGCATGAGTTCCATAAAAAAACCGGGTCTTGCGATATCCATTAATATAGTAATCAAATTGCCAGTATTCTTTCATTAAAAACCCTATTCCTTTCTTATGGACCTGGGCTTGTTATGGAATACCCTATAAAGTAATGAAGCGAGCGTTCTTTTCCGTTTTGAGATATTGGACTTTGGCTTTGTCCAATTTAATGAGGATTTTACTATCGGGATTATAGCGTTTAACCCTTCTCTGTACAGCTGCATCGGTTCCATACAGGTAGCGGATCTTGTGATGGCCCTCTACATAGAACTCCAGTTGCCAATATCCTCTCATTTGACATCTGCCTCCTAATAGTTCATTCCAGAACAATACATACTAAAATGCATCAAAATAGATTAGATAATGTACCAAACATAACTAAATAGCACTACCTACTACTAATCAAAAGTTTACAGTATGTTATAATAGGTTGACAAGATAATACTAATGGAAAAAAATGTTTTAACCTTACGTGAGGTGATAAAATGAGCGATCCACTATCGTATTCACCAGAAGAAATCGGCAAGCTGTTAAAAATATCCCGATCAACGGTTTATGAGCTGTTGAAACGCGGGGAAATCCCTTCATATCGTGTGGGTAAGAAAATTAGAATTAGCCAGACCGACTTACAGGTCTATATGCATGCTAGCAATCCAACGGTAAAACCTACCGCTTCTAATATTCAAGTTGCATTAGAAAAATTGATTATCGATAATCAGGGACTCATTATTTGCGGACAAGACATAGTGCTGGATGTACTGACACGATATCTCGAGAAAAGGAATCCTTCACTCCGTTCATTACGGTCATATGTAGGCAGTATTGATGGTCTGCTGGCACTCTACCGCGGAACTGCCAGTATAACTGCTGCTCACTTATGGGACGGGGAAACAGGAGAATATAATATTCCTTATGTGAGAAGACTGCTGCCAGGGCAACATACCGTAATAATCAATTTAGTTTACCGGACCCAAGGATTTTATGTAGCTCCGGGTAATCCTAAAGCAATTAAGGATTGGACAGACCTTGTGAACCCAAATGTAACTTTTGTTAACCGTGATAAAGGGTCTGGTGTACGGGTACTGCTTGATGAAAATTTACGTAATTTAAAAATAGACTCACGTTCTATAAAGGGTTATGAGCAAGAAGAAATGAGCCATATTGCAGTTGCCAGCGCTGTTGCCAGAGGAATTGCGGATGTAGGATTAGGTGCCGAAAAAGCCGCTTTACAAGTACCTAAAGTGGATTTTGTTCCTTTAATAAAAGAACGCTACGACCTGGTCTTATACAAAAACGACTTGGAAAAATCTAACTTTCAAACGTTACTTTCGATTCTGAGATCAGACGATTTTAAAGATGAAGTAAAAGGCATGGGCGGATATGATACTTCCAAAATGGGCGAGATTGTAGGGGAACTATAAAAGGCAGTGGTTTATAAACTACTGTCACCTGCGGAGTTCCTTGCCTTAATGGTTGAGTAATTTCTTACCCGGTTATTTTTACTTCCTTTTTCTCTTCTCCTTCGTATTGCCCACTATTCCCTCAAACTAACCCCTTACGACAATCCTGAATTTTTCTTGAAAATGCTTGCGGACATAAGACATTTTTTATTTTTGTTTAATGAATTTTTAATACTTGTTTAATTGGGAATTAATGTTTTAATGCCATCATAATAGCATCATTTACCGGGGGAGGAGAACTGGTGAATTTTGCTGAAACGGCAGCCGCTTCGTATATGACTACGGCCAGATTAATTCTGACTACCACCAGTCCACTGCAAAAACTGATTGATCATCAGGTTGAGGTTGTGCATAGCAACTGCAACCAGTCAGCAATTGAAATCCTCAAAAATGATGGTTGGCTTCAGGAAGCGAAGCTCTTAACTCTTTATTTGGAAGAGATAAATGCGGGAAGCACCTGGGCGGATCAGGGATGGAAAAATGTTTCGCACTATTATCATCCGGTTACCGGGCGGGGCTTGCGGGGTTGGCCTACGGCAGCAGAAGAATGTACCAGGTATTTTGTGATGGCCATAAACTATATTAGTCAGCTTCATATCCAAAAGGGGTTTTTCTATCTGGGGGCTGCTGTTCATCTCGTCCAGGATATGTGTGTGCCTTATCACTCCCGAAACGTGGTTTTTGCGGGACATCATCGTTATGAACGCTGGGCGGATATGTATGTAGAAGACTATATGGTCATTAACGGCGGTTTATATAATAACAACATCACCAGTCCCGGGGAATGGGTCGTTGATAATGCCCGGGCATCCTTCGATTTATTTTCCCTGGTAAAGGACAAATCCATTAGAGGCTATCATTTAGCGACCGCTGCGATGCTTCCGCGTACGCAGCGCAGCACCGCCGGGTTTTTCCACTATTTTATAAATCAAATACAGAATTTACATATTTAACTTCGTATTTTAGGTCGGCTTCTGGTTAATCATTTGAAGAATCAGAATATGCAATTAATTAGAAGGAGGTTGAAGTTTCTGAGAAACTTGCGAATACTCATTTTTTCCGCCACGTTTGGCGCCGGGCACGTCCGGGCGGCGGAAGCCTTAACCGAATCCATTCACCATATATGTCCGGATGCCGAAGTCCAAAACCTTGATTGCGGGGAAATTCTAAGCAGATTGGGCAACAACCTGTTAAAAGATTTATATATCGGGATGCTAAAACGCACGCCGGGTCTTTGGGGTAAGTTTTACTACGGAACGGCCCGCATCTCTTCAAAATCTATTTTACAGCGTTTTCTAAACAACACCGGGCGGAAAAAATATTTGAAATATATAAACTCATGGCAGCCTGATCTGATTATATGTACCTATCCAACCGTAGCCGGCGTCATTGCCCGGTTGAAGTCCAAAAAGGCCGTAGATATACCCCTCGCGGTAGTTATTACCGACTACGCCGTCCATAGCCAGTGGATTCATGAAGGGGTGGATTTATATTTGGCCGGTTCTGCAGATATCTTTAACAGTTTGGCTGCCTGGGGTGTAGACCCGGCAAGTATTAAAATAACCGGAATTCCGGTCAGCCCCAGGTTTGAACGGGATTCGGACCGTTCCCGGATTAGAACTGACCTGGGCTTGCTGCCCAACCGTCCAACCTGTTTAGTTATGGGCGGGGCCTATGGGGTATTGCATGACTTGAAGGATTTGTGCAAAACTCTGGCCAATGCATCGATTCAATCCCAATCAATAGTAGTTTGCGGCCGTGATGAAGAGTTGTATAAATCTCTGGATGATATCATTGCGAATGCGCTTAATCCCATCATGCGGTATGGCTTTGTCGACAATATCGATGAGTTGATGAGCGCCGCCGACATTATCATTACCAAGGCAGGCGGATTAACCGTTTCCGAAGCTTTGACCAAACGGTTGCCCGTCGTTATCTACCAGCCGATTCCCGGCCAGGAACAGGAAAATGCTGCGTTTCTGGAAGGAAGTGGCGCCGGCCGAACTGCGCATACCCGTGTTGAATTGGAGTCAATAGTATTTTCTCTTATTCAACACCCTGATGACCTGCAAAACATGCGCAAGTCGGCAGCCCGGGCCATCCCGGGTCACTCGGCAGAACGCGCCGCTCAGCACATATTGCAGTTGGTCAAAGAAGCGCC
>JBDKUD010000419.1:0-3066 GCA_039679805.1 Syntrophomonas sp.
TCCCGCAGGTTGACCTTTTTCGACTGGGGTCTGTCCCCGTCGAAAAAATCTCCCATTGGTAGATGAAATGATAAGCTCCCCTTTGAGTAGACACCTGAAATAACAAAAATTCAGAGACTACACAAAGGGGAGCTTTTTATGGGAAGAAGAGGAATTAGTTATGTCAAGAAAATCGAAGCCGTAGAAAAATACAAGCGAGGAGAAGGAAGCCAGGACAATATAGCGCGTGAATACGGGGTAGATCGGTCCAGCTTTCGGCAATGGATAGCGAATTATGAGGCCATGGGACCATCTGGATTGGCAGTCGTACATACGAACAACGTATACAGCGAGGAACTGAAAACCGCAGCAGTAGAAGCATATCTTCGAGGAGAAGGAAGCCAAATAGAGATATGTAAGAGGTATCAAATCCGTAGTAAAAAACAACTCCAAGATTGGATAACAGTATATACTGGTCATAAAGAACTTCGGGCGACTGGAGGCCAAGGGAGAGGGATCTATATGACCAAAGGACGTTTGACCACGTTAGATGAGCGCATCGAAATTGTTAGCTACTGCATAGCCAAAGGTAAGAACTATGGTGCAACAATCGAGAAGTATGGGGTGTCGTACCAGCAGATATATAGTTGGGTATGCAAGTATGAGAAAAGGGGCATAGACGGCCTAATCGACAAGCGCGGAAAACGCAAACCATTGGACGAAATGACCGAAATTGATCGCCTTCGAGCAGAGAACAAGATACTCAAAGCCGAGAACGAGCATAAAGAAATGGAGATTGCCGTGTTAAAAAAACTCCAAGAGATCGAAAGGAGGCGGGGCTAAGCGGTGTCAGGCAGGAAAGGCTTTACCTGACCGTAAAGGAACTGCACGAAAATGAAGCATACCCCGTAGAGAACATTTGCAGGATATTAGACCTGAACAGGTCATCCTATTACAAATGGCTCCACCGCAGCAAGAGTGCCCGCGAGTATGAGAACGAAGATCTTCTTCATAAGCTTGGTTATCTCTACGCTGAATTCAACGGGATATATGGATACCGAAGACTGGCAGACGAACTGAACGCCAGATACGCGACCAGTTACAATTACAAGCGTATATACCGTCTTACTCGACTGGTGGGCTTGAAAGCCGTCATCCGCAGGAAGCGTCCGCAATACCGGCGTTCTACCCCGGAAGTTACGGCGGAGAATATTCTGAACCGTGATTTCACAGCAGAAAAGCTTAACGAGAAGTGGCTGACCGACGTCACAGAATTCAAGTACGGAAATAATGAAAAATTGTATTTGAGCGCAATCCTCGACCTCAAAGACAGAGGCATTATCTCTTTCGCCATGGGGCGAAGCAACAATAACCAGCTCGTATTTGACACCTTTGATTTGGCCGTTTCTAAATACCCGGATGTTCACCCGCTGTTTCATAGTGACCGAGGTTTTCAATATACAAGTAAGCAATTCAAGACCAGATTGAACAAGGCTGGAATGATACAAAGCATGTCGCGTGTCGGCCGCTGCATCGACAACGGCCCCATGGAAGGTTTCTGGGGCATTCTCAAGTGCGAAATGTACTACCTTGGCAACTTTAAGGATTACCACAGCCTGGTAACGGCCATTGAGACCTACATATATTTCTACAACTACGAACGACGGCAAAAGAAGCTAAACAAAATGTCTCCGATGACTTACCGCCAGTTGCTCGAATATGCAGCATAAAAAACTGGACCCCGTCATTGACGGAGCCCAGGAAAAAGTTTTATTTTTTTCATCTGCCTACTTGACAGGGAGCGGTTCAAAAATACCACCCGTTGGGGGATTTTTATTTGTGGATGAGGATGGTGGCTGCTGTACTGGCGGAGTAGACCCCTGTATTTATAGTTGGCACACAAATTGCTTTTATTAATAAGTGAAGTTGGCCGTAACACATCAGACAAGTTTACTTATTGCTACCGGGCTGCTTGCCATGGTGCACTGAGTAAATTATTGCCATATATAACCAAATGCATTATGATACTCATATAATGATCAAAAAGTATTCCCCCGCGGCCTGTCACGGACTTTGTCCGCATGGTATAATAGGTTATAACTTATGTTATAACATTTAGAGGAGATGGTATAATGGCATCTTTAAAAATAAGAAAGATTGGGAATAGCTTGGGAGTGATTCTACCAGCTGAGGTGATTGAACATTTTAACTTCAAGGAGAATGATATTATACATCTCAGCGAGGAAAAGGAAGGTCTTCATCTGAGTCCCTATGATCCTGATTTTGAGGAATGGGCTGAAGCTTATCGGAAAACTGGACGGAAATACCGCAATGCTCTGCGAGAATTAGCTAAATGACGATAGTCAAATTTATTAAAAAGGGTACTGTGTTAATCTTTCATAAACAACTCATCGATGACTACGGTGGCGTCAACGGGTTACGAGATGAAGGGCTGCTCGACTCTGCTTTGGCTCAGGTTAAAACAACTATGTTTGGCGAATACCTGCATCGTGATATTATTGAAATGGCTGCTGCATATGGGTACCACCTCTGTCAGAATCATCCTTTTATTGATGGGAACAAAAGGATTGCGTTTGTGGTCATGGATACCTTTTTACAGGTTAATGGCTGGGAAATAATAGCGGACGAAAGAGCCGTCTTTTCTTTAATGCTGGATCTGGCCGACGATAAGATTGACAAGAACCAATTGGCTGAATGGCTGCGAGAAAATTGTATTAATAAGTGAACTTTTGTGAACCAGGTTCATAAAAGTTCACTTTTTGTATTAGAATACGATTTGCTGCCGCTTCTGGGCTGAATTAATGATTAACATTATATAGTTCCACGTTAAAATGGTTAATTTTTCACAATGATCATTTGACTTTTGTGGATGTGTGTGCCTTCCGGTGTCACCTATAAAGCAACCCGACCCGCCTCGGCCGTAAATTAACCAGTAGTTTAATAATATGGCATATAATCACAAAATTTGCTACAATTTACCTAAAGATAACGAAGAGGGGCGATATTTTTGGGTAAAGTTGTTAGTATTATAAACCTGAAAGGTGGGGTAGGCAAGACTACCCTGAC
>JBDKUD010000156.1:0-11999 GCA_039679805.1 Syntrophomonas sp.
CCTGCGGGACACGCCACCAAAACAGTCCCTGATTTATCAAAAAGTATGCCGTTATTACTAGAATAATCTGGATTTTCAACAACTACAGTAATATTAGTTAAGCTTGTGCAACCGCCAAAAGAGTCACCAATATTAGTAACACTTGCTGGAATGGTAATGCTGGTTAAGCCTGTACATTTATGAAAAGCCCATGCATCAATATCAGTTACTCCTTCCGGGATCGTAATACCGGTTAAACTTGCGCATCCGTAAAAAGCAGATACTCCGATACTAGTTACACTTTCTGGAATGGTAACATTGGTTAGACCTGTACAATTGAAAAAAGCATAATTACCGATACTGGTTACATCAACTCCGCCTAACGTACTGGGGATTGTTATATCTCCCCCGGTTCCGGTATATTTTGTAATTTGAGCTTTGCTGTCTGTTACAGTATAAGTGTAATCCCCTTCCTGATCTGCCTGTACCTGACTGCTCCAACATAGTAAAACAGCCATCATTACCATAGCGAAAAGAATTACATTCACTTTGCTTCTAGGCATTTCGAACAAAATATTCCCCTCCATATGCTTATATTGACATAAGTCTCCAAAATTATTTCAGATGTCTAAACTTACATAGTCTCTATATTTCCATTTATATCTGCAAGATTCCTTTTTTCCCCTTATTTTTTGGGCGAGAGAAAGCCTGCTCAATATCGGGTTTATAGGTAGCAATCAAGATGACGCGGCCGTGAATTATTCATCGTTGCTTTACCCTCCTGAAAATTAGCAAATCTTTACATATTCATAGTATACATGTAGAGTAATAGTATACCTTCAGAAAATACCCCAGCAAATCACCAACATACAATTGTTACTTAAATGATGGGAGGAGCAACCAGTTGCAGAATAAGTTTGCTGGATTAATCAGAAAATACAAAATTTCTTTAAAAAAATACACAACTATTTTTAGTGCTGTAGGATACATAAAACTTTTACTTATTGCGATCTTGGGAATTTCTTTGTATCTCACTTTTGTCAAAGACATGTCTTTTAATTTAGTAAATGTGATAGCTTTTGCCTTGCTTATTTTTCTTTGGATTTACCACATAAAACTGCATGAAAAAATCAACTATTTGAACGGATTAATAACTATAAACAACCAACATCTGAGTAGAATATCCGGTAAATGGACTGATTTTGAAGATATAGGTGCAGAATTTATTGATTCCGAGCACGCTTATGCAAGTGACCTTGATATAGTAGGCAATAAATCCTTATTCCAATTTCTGAATACAACAAAAACCTGGCATGGCCGTCAAGCGTTCGCCAATGATCTATTGCATCCGGCTTATACCAATAACGAGTTAAAAGAAAGACAAGAAGCAATTTTCGAGCTAAGTAAGGATATTGAGTTTTCCAGCCGAATGATCTATTATTTATCGAAAATCGGAGCGGATAATTCTACCCCGAAACTTATTAATGAGCTAAAGAATAAAAATATTATTGTAAAACATAAAACATTAAAAATTGTCTTAACATATTTGCCATTAGTTACGTTCATATTTATTACCGGCATGTTTATATTTCACTTAAAAAGCCTCTATTTAACAGGCGCAGCTTTGGTCCTGCTACAAGCAATAATCTGGATTGCTGGAATAACTAAAACACAGCAATATCTAGGCATAATAGCTCATTTACCCTACAAGTTGAGTTCATATAGCACTGTAATTGAAATCCTGAAGAATAAAGAGTTCACTTCTGAAAAACTAATCCAAATTCAGTCGCAGCTTAGTACATCAAATTTATCTGCAGCACAGGCAATAAAGGACTTAGTTAAAATCTCAGATAGAATTAGTGCAAGAAATAATGCAATTATAAATTTTATATTAAATGTTCTTTTCTTATGGGATTATCAATGCTCTTTTATGTTAGAAGAATGGAAAGCAAAGTACGCCAATTTATCAGAGAGCTGGTTTATTGCTTTGGGCGAATTTGAAAGTTTAATGAGCTTTTCCAACTTACCAAACATTTGCGCAAAAACATGTTTACCTATTATTGCCAGTACGCACAAAACTTTCGAAGCAAACGGAATAGGGCATCCGCTGCTGTCTAATGAAATTAGAGTATATAACAATTTTACATTCGGCGATAACATCCTTATTATTTCAGGTTCTAATATGTCCGGCAAGACTACTTTCTTACGGACAGTCGGAATTAACTTAGTTTTAGCACAGGCGGGCAGTTTTGTTTGTGCTGGTCAATTGATTTTTTCGCCCCTAAAAATGATTACATCTATGCGAATTGCAGATGACTTAAATGAAGGCGTGTCAACTTTTTATGCAGAACTCAAACGGATAAAAACGATTATTGAGGCTGCTAAAAGTGAACCAAACACATTTTTCCTAATAGACGAGATTTTCAGAGGCACAAATTCGGTAGATAGGTTAAGCGGCGCTAAAACCATAATTTCAAAGCTTAATGAATTAGATACAATTGGCATCATTACTACACATGATTTGGAGCTATGTGATTTAGCAAATCAGCATAACAGAATTAAGAACTATAGCTTTTCAGAGTATTATGAGGAAAATAGAATCTGTTTCAATTATAAAATAAGGTTTGGTAAATCTAATACAACCAATGCAAAATATTTGATGGAGATGGTGGGTATTACTTAACAACTATTCAAGTAAAACCAAACAACGGCAATTCTCATAGTAAATATATTACTCGCCTGATAGGTAGTTCCACTGCCATCTGCTTGGGTAGAGAAAACATTGGAGTGAATTAAATTAAAATTGCTTGGAATGTTTCACGTGAAACATTGCCAAGCAATTGCCGGACTGTCCTGGCTTTGGTTATATTTAAGCATGGCATAAAATGCCATATTTGGTCCCGGCTAATATAGCTTTCACTACTCTAAGCGGTACTCATTATTCCTCGCGCCCGGCCACACCACCAGATACAATGAAAGTCATAACTTCAGAACTATTGGCATCCAGTACCTGGACCTGATCCCTGGGGAAAATTAATAAGTTGCCGGCAAAATTATACGACTGGGGAACGTATACAGACACATAATCTTTCATTCCAAAGTTATCCAGTGATTCACAAGTAATAAAACCCAGGACATGAGCTGAGCCGTCTGCTGACAGCCTTACCATAACCGGCTTATTAAAGCTCTTCTTATCCCCTACAAATGCACCTACGAGGTCTTTTATAGAAGAATAAAGGAGCTTGACCAGAGGCAGGCTGTTTAATAATTTATCGACCAAAAACATAATTTTTTTGGTTAAAAAGTTAGAAACCAGGAATCCAATTAAAGTAACAATAACCAGAGTAGCTATAAAACCAACTCCAGGAATTACACCAATACCCGGTAGAGGAATCTTCAATAGCCCATCTATTTTTACAAATACCAGGAAAAAAATATATATGGTCAATACAATGGGAACCATAAATAGTAATCCTTTAAAGAAATAATTAGTAATTCGTTTCAAAGTAAACACTCCTTCAATATAATTTACCTATATTTTACACTAAAAAAAAATAAGGTTGGAAAAAATCCAACCTTTAAAAATGTGACTACCTCAAACGTAAAGCCTTTGCTGCAAACTTCAACGATTTTTTGGTTAGCCAAATTGTTATTTCATTATTGATAGAAAACAAAATGACACGGTTTCCCGTGTCATTAATATGCTTGTATATACTTAATTTCATTAATTTAAGTATACGACCATGCACTTCTTTCCAAACACGGGAGGCCAAACAATTTCTTAATTTGACCCATTGGCTGGCAGTCATAAACAATCATTTGCTCTTAGACTGATCAGCTCGAAGATATGGTATATTTAATTACTATACTGATTCGACAAACTTTTTTAATATCCTTCTTTTTTTTAAAAAAATTTATTGGTAAAATTGAACATCCGTAAAGCTTTACTCTACGGATGTATCAGCTATATTACTTTTAGGGAAGGCCGTTCTTGTTCATAAAACGTCTAAGACTTTCAGCATTATTTTCTCTTCCGGTATTTTTGAGAAATTCCTCATAATTTTCAAATTCTTCATCTTTCTGTTTAATAATTATCATCTCCTCATTATTTTTTTAACTCAACCTTTTTTTATTTTCCCCCTGGTTCATAGGATTATTCTGTGGTAAATCGTCCTTATAAATCCAAATATTATTTCAATTCTGTTTCTTTTGGCGGCGATTTTTAATATATTTTACTAAAAGGTAAGTTATTATAACGGTACCGGTAATTATAGCAGTTGTTAGGGTAGTTATCTCTTTATGATGATTTCTAATTAGTTCTGAAGCTTTTTCACCCAAAGCAATAATTAAAATGGCTTCAATCGCAAATTTTATAGCACGTCCGGCGGTAAACGTAATTGAAAATACTATCCAGTTTAATTTAAATAACCCGGCTATATAAGAAATAGGAGCAAAGCCCGCAACCATTAAGGCCCATCCTCCATATTTTTCAAAAAGCCTTTCAATCCTGGCAATTCGTTTCTTTGATATCCACCTGAGCAAAATCGGCATCCGTGCATTAATTCCAATAATATAGCCAAAAATTCCACCTAACGATGATCCTATAGTCGCTACTAAGGCATACCATAAGACGCAATGTGGTTTCATTAGTCCAAATATTACTAAAACAATATCGGCCGGAACCGGAAAAAATGAAGTTTCCAGGAAAGCTAATAAAAAAAGGCCCCAGATACCATGGATAATAAAGAAATGCATAGAACCATGCAATAAATCCAGCATTTAATTCTCCTTGACCCCTATTGGAAATATGATTTCTAAACCAATTATATAAATAATACCATTTCATTAAAGTTTTTATCATCCATTACTTACAATATTAATTAATATTCTACATAAAAAAACCCCCTGAGCAGGGGGCTTTAACCTATTGCATGGGAGACTGAAAGTTCTGGGCTTGTTGCTGCTGAACAGCTTGAGTTCCTTGTTGAATATATTCCGCTTCGCCCGGATTTATAACATAGAGTAATTGCTGGAGTTCGCCTACATGCCTTCTCTCTTCATTGGCAATGTGAAAAAGAACCTTCTTGGCTCTTTCATCCGAAGTAGCCATAGCATGTGCTTCATAACCAATAATAGCCTCCAGTTCTCCAGCTATATCCACTCGAATAGCCTGAGCCAGTTCAGCAGGTGACAATTGCCGCGGCATATTGGCAATGAAAGGATCACCAAGTAAAGCCATATAATCACTTCCTTCACATATATTCAGTTACGATATAGTTTGGTGAATTAGTCCATAATATATACAGATTTGACAACAAAAATCGTTTTACAAACCCGTAGAAAATGAGATATGATTGGGCCTGATAGTCGCAGATAAGATATTGTTATTGCATATTGTTTTAGGAAGATTTAAAACTATATTAAACTCTTTTCCATAAAATGAAATTATATCTTGTTTATATTATGTGGGAGGAATAACTCATGAAAAATAAACAATTTGCCGTAATTGGCCTGGGCCGCTTTGGAGAAAGTTTGATACGTGAATTATCCAGTAACGGTTATGAGGTACTGGCTATTGATACGGATAATGAGCGTGTTTATGATGCCGCTGATATAGCTACCCATGCTGTACAGGCAGATGCTATGGATGAACAGGCTCTAAAGGCACTGGGTATCAGGAATTTTGATGTAGTTGTGGTTGCTATCGGGCATAGCATTCAAGCCAATATTCTGGCTACCATTATATTAAAAGAAATGGGCGTAAAAAAAATTATCGCCAAAGCACAAAATGCTTTGCATGGCAAGGTTCTGGAAAAAATAGGGGCAGACCTGGTAATATACCCGGAGAGAGATATGGCGGTAAAGCTAGCCCGGTCACTGATTTCCCAGAATATTCTGGAACAGATCAGGTTATCAACAGATTACAGTATTATGGAACTGGTTACACCGAAAGTCTTTTCCGGTAAAAGCCTAGTTGAACTGCGACTAGGAGAAAAAATGGGAATTACCGTTCTGGCTATTAAACAAGGTGAAAATATTATCGTGGCCCCAAGTCGTGAACAGAAGATATGCCGGGGTGATATTCTGGTGGCCCTGGGGAAAAATGAAGATTTGGATAAAGTAAGTAAACTGGAATCATAAATTACGAAAGAGATGGAGAATAAAAATGTCAAACCGGCATTTAACCCCCCCGCAGTTAATGGTGCTGGGGTTTTTAGGTGTTATCTTAATTGGGAGTATATTATTGACTACCCCTTGGGCAGTTCAACAGGGCAATCCTAATTTTTTAACTTCTCTTTTTACGGCTACTTCAGCTGTTTGTGTTACCGGGCTGGTTGTAGTTGATACCGGTACTCATTGGACAACTTGGGGACAAATTGTTATCCTGCTCTTAATTCAGATAGGCGGTCTGGGCATAATGTCATTTGCCACTTTTTTTGCGCTGCTTCTGGGCAGAAAGATACAATTCCGGCAAAGAATTATTATGCAGCAGGCTATTGGCAAAACATCGGTTCAGGGGATAGTGGATATATTTAGATATTTACTCATCGTCTCTTTTTCTATTGAGGCAATTGCCGCAATTATACTGGCAGTTCACTGGCTGCCTTCAATGGGTACCGGGAAAGCCTTGTGGTTCGGTCTTTTCCATTCAGTATCTGCCTTTAATAACTGTGGAATGGACTTGTTTGGTGAATTCAGAAGCATTACCGGGTATACTGGTGATATTCTGGTCAACCTGGTTATTTCCAGCCTGATAATCTTAGGCGGATTAGGTTTTGTGGTACTGTATGAGCTATATCATTATAAGAAATCCCGGTCTTTATCAATACATAGCCGGGTGGTATTACTAACCTCCCTGAGTTTGATTGTTGTCGGTACTATCTCAATCCTGGTTCTTGAATATAATAACGCCTTAAGCGGCTTTTCTCCGGGAGTTAAGCTGCTGGCTGCTTATTTTCAATCAGTATCCCCCCGTACCGCCGGTTTTAATACAATTGACCTGACTACTCTGTTATTGCCTACCCAGCTTCTAACTATAATGTTAATGTTTATTGGCGGTTCACCTGGTTCAACTGCCGGCGGTATTAAAACGTCTACCTTTACCCTAATGTTAGCTGCTATTTTAGGTCTCTTAAGAGGGAAAAAGGATACCGAAATTTTCAAACGGCGAATACCTTATAAAGACGTTTTAAATGGCCTTAGTATAGTTTTATTAGCTGGTATGATGGTCTTTATGATTGCCGGCCTGCTTTCCCTTACTAATCATTTTGATTTTAACCGTTTGCTTTTTGAAGCCACTTCGGCATTTGGTACGGTTGGTCTGTCACTTGGACTTACCCCCCAACTGGACTCTTTAGGACGAATATTAATTATCATCACCATGTTTACCGGACGGTTGGGACCGTTAACTATTGGTTATGCTCTGGCATACAAAGAAAAGCAACCGGAAATAACTTATCCTGAAGGCCGGATTATGATAGGATAACTTTTAGTCTTTATCAGTTTTTCACTTCCTTCCTTTTTTTAAGATAATTTTTCCAGGATACTTATTTTATTTTTTACGCAATCTATTAACGTGTGAAAAAACTTATAAAAAAGGAGTGTTTTAAGTGAATCTAACTCAACAGGAACTTCAAAGTTTAAGACACTTAATAGGTGCTCATGAAACTGCTGAAAAGAAACTTAATTTCTATGCTTCTCAGGCTAAGGACCAGCAAGTAATGCAAATGTTTCAGCAGTCTGCTCAATCGGCATCCCAGACCCGCCAAAAATTGTTAACATTTTTAGGTTAGGAGGTATTTTTGATGAATCAATTGCAGGATAAAGAAATGGTAAATGATGTTCTTTCTATGGTTAAAGGCAGTATAACCGGTTATTCTACTAGTATTACTGAAACATCTAACCAACAGTTAAGACAGACCCTGCAGCAAATAAGGAACTCTGATGAACAATTTCAATTCCAATTAGCTCAGCTTGCTGAACAAAAAGGATTCTATAAACCAGCCAGCACCGCTAATCAGCAGGATATTCAGACAGTAAAATCACAACTCGGAGTATAATTATCCAAATTTGGCCTGTTTTAAAGGGAGCAAAATTGCTCCCTTTTTTATTTGCCCACAAATATTTTGTCGAACCCCTATGCGAATAATGCATTAATTTTTTTATGGGGTTCCGACCTTTTAATTATTAATCTGAAGTTCTTATCTTATTTCTCCTCTCTTTCTTTGCAGGAAAATTTTGTAAATTATCTAATTACTATGGGTACTTTCTATTACCCGGATTATGGTATCATCCGATCTCCAACCTGCCCGGGAAAAAACTGAGGAGGAATATATGAAAAACATTAACCGGTCTATTCTGTTTATAACTATTGTCCTGATTTTAGATTTGATAATTAAATCTAATTGTTGGGCTCAACCCATTCAAGAAATGCCAGTACCGGATACAATAATAAAAGAAGTCAGGCTGGCACTGGATGGTAAAGAGATAACCTTTGTCACGCCACCTGGTATTAATAGCAACTACCGAACCATGTTATCCCTGGCAAATACAGCTGAACTTTTCGCATGTCAGACCAGTTTTGTGGATAACCGGCAAATTGATATTACTAAAGATGACTTCTATATTACTATGTTTATCGGTACAACCAATTATTCTTTCAACTCATTATCAGGACAAACTGATGCAGCTCCATTTATAAATACTAATAGCGATATTTTAATACCTCTGCGAACGGTCGCCGATATTTTTCAGTACCGGATATCCTATGAGCCTTCACTAAATATGGTCATATTACAAAGCCCGGGCTTTACAGGTGAAGCTATACCCATAGATGCGTTACCTGAACCTACACCTGTTCCTGTTCCTGCTCCGGTTCAGCAACCTGTCCAGCCGCCTGGTAACTGGGGATTACTCTCCGCAGCACCGGGTTTAATGCCATTAGCTCCCAATCAGACCCTGATTTCCGGTTATTATACCAAGCTTTTAAATAGTCCGGCGGCACGCACCAACAATATAATACTCTCCTGTGCCAAAATAAACGGTAAAGTTCTTAATCCGGGTGAATTATTTTCATTCAACCAAACCGTAGGAGCCAGAACCCCAGAGGCTGGATATCAATCAGCAGCTATTTTTGCAGGAAAGAAAGTTATTCAGGGGATAGGGGGAGGAATTTGCCAGACCGTCAGCACAATTTATAATGTTGTTCTCGAAGCCGGTCTGTCAGCTGTGGAAAGGCATCCACATTCTCTAAAAGTAGCCTATGTTGCCCCGGGGCGAGATGCCACAGTTTCATGGGGTTCTGCTGATTTTAAATTCCGGAACACCTATAATTTTCAGGTAAAAATCCTTTGTAAAGTTGAAGGTGACTATGTAGTCGTAGCCTTGGTAAAGGAAATTACTACTCCGGAGTCATCTTCAGCAAATTGAATATACAAACATTAACCCGGTCACAATATGTAATATGTATTAAACCCGGATTGCCACAATCTCTATGGAGGTGACCTGCGGTATTTAATAACCTTTTTCTTACGGGAATCAATTACTGGCCTGCTGCTAAAGCCATGTACTGGTGGAAAAGTTTCGATACCGAAGAAGTTAACGAGGATTTTGCCAGGCTGTCCCGGTGGGGTATAAATACAATTCGTATTTTTTTAACCTGGGAAGATTTCCAGCCCAGCCCTGATCGCATCCCTAGCTCTATGATAGGTCATCTGCAAAAAGTTGCCGATTTGGCTAAAGTTCATGGTTTGTTTCTAATGCCGACTTTTTTTTGCGGACACATGAGTGGAGTGAACTGGATGCCTGCCTGGATGTTAGTGCCTGATACAAGTTCAAGCCGTTTTCCGGTATTTAGTCAGAACCGGATTGGTCAGGCTAGGATCCGTAATTTCTACACTGAGCAGGATATAATTGAGGCCCAGTCCTTTCAGATTAAAGAAGTCTGTACTTCCCTTAAAGGACATGACGCAGTGCTGGCCTATGACCTGGGTAATGAATCATCCAACTGTGTAATACCTCCCTGTCCCGCAGACGGACAAAGATGGCTTAAAATCATGACTGCTATGGTTGGCTCCTATAGTGGCGGAACCCCGGTAACACTGGGAATGCATGCCGAAGATTTAGAGGAAAACCGCCACCTGGGACCGCAGGACGCTGCTCTCTATTGTGATTTTTTATGTATGCACGGCTATCCTTTTTACCTTTCCTGGGTTGAAAATCATTACGATGTTGAAGTTCTGCCGTTTCTGGGCCTAATTACTGCCTGGCTGGGACAAAAGCCGGTACTTTTCCAGGAATTCGGAGCACCTACCCGCCCGGTGTTATCTACCAGCGCATTCATGGAGAATGAAGTAATATATAAATGCCCATTGGGCACAGAAGATGAAGTTGCCGATTATTATAGAAAAGCAGTACAACGCCTGTATGAGGAAAACATGCTTGGTTGTATGGCATGGTGTTTTGCCGATTATAGGCCTGATTTGTGGAATATGCCCCCTCTGGGTCAAAACCCTCATGAAAGATACTTCGGCCTGTTTCGCCATGATGGTACATGCAAGCCAGTGATTCAGGTAATGAATCGATATATGAACAAACCTGTAAGTCCTATTTTTCATCCGCCCCAGAACCAATACACCTGGTTAATTGGTGAAGATAAGACTACCTTTTATGATAACCCGACGCATAATCTAACCCGACTTTATAAAAAATATAAAGAATCATTACAAAGAGGAGAAGATTAGTGAAAATTGCAATGCTGTCCCCCATAGCCTGGCGTACTCCCCCCAGCCACTACGGTCCCTGGGAAACTATAGCATCTTTAATAACTGAGGGGCTGGTGGAAAAAGGCCTGGATGTAACCCTTTTTGCTACCGGCGATTCTGTAACCGCCGGTAAACTTCAATACATGTGCCCCGAACCTTATGAGGAAAATAAAGATTTGGACCCCAAGGTATGGGAGTGCTTGCATATTGCTAATTTGTTTGAGCAGGCTGATAAGTTCGATATTATCCACAATAACTACGACTTTCTTCCTCTGGCCTTCAGCAGATTGGTTAGAACCCCGGTGGTGACAACTATACACGGCTTTTCCAGCCCTAAAATCATGCCCGTCTATCAAACTTATAATAAAGATAATTATTATGTATCTATTAGCAATGCTGACCGGAGTTCAAATCTCGATTATATAGCCACCGTTTACCACGGGATTGATATGAGTTTGTTCACTCTCAAAGAAACACCGGGTGACTATTTATTATATTTCGGACGAATTCACCATGATAAAGGAACCTCCGAAGCTATCCAAATAGCTCGCAAATTCGGGATGAAACTAATTATGGCCGGTATTATTCAGGATAATTCTTATTTTAATAATCAGGTAGCTCCCTGGATAGACGATACTAATATCATCTACTTGGGCTCAGTGGGACCATCCCAGAGAAACCAACTTTTACAGGGAGCATATGCCTTATTACACCCCATTAACTTTAATGAACCGTTTGGTCTCAGTGTAGTGGAAGCAATGGCCTGTGGTACCCCGGTTATTGCATTTAATCGGGGCTCAATGGGTGAGGTCATTAAGGATGGGAAAACCGGATTTTTGGTTGATAGCGTGGACCAGGCTGCTGAAAAACTGCATGCGATTCCTGGCCTGAACCGGAAAAACTGTCGTTGCTGGGTGGAGGAACGTTTTAGCAAAGAAAGAATGGTAGATGATTATATAGATGTGTATATGAAGATACTTAGACAACGTTAAGTCCATGCTTTTCTAGGGAGGTGCAAAAAAGTCAAAGGGCAGCGAAGAATTTTTCGCCTCTGCCGGGCTTATTACACATTAGATGTCTAGGATAGAAAGAATACTGAGTAGGTGCCTGCTCCTACATGGGTACCAATAGCAGCCCCTATTTCAGAAATAATGAATTTCTTACATCCGAATTTTTCTTCTATCAGGTTCTTGAGTTCCAGGGCTCCTTCATAATCATTGGAATGGTTAATACCTATTAATTGGTACTTTAGCTGAT
>JBDKUD010000274.1:0-13543 GCA_039679805.1 Syntrophomonas sp.
CCATGGCGATTCCCGGCATAAAGCATGAATTTGGGGAAAATGTCCCTGATGAAATGAAGCCGTTTTGGAATAGTGAGGTGGCAAGGACTATTCATTCTCTTGCTTGGTGGAAAAACTTATGGGAAACCGAAAAAGGTATTGAAATTATTGACATTCGTGAAATGCTCTGCTGTAAACAGTCGTGGGATGAATGGCATACCAGCTATTGGCAAGGCATCGAGGAAGATATAAAGATGAGGAAAGCTGAAAACGGAAAATATTATAATCTTATTCAAATGATTGCGAAAGTAATCTAACCTTAATCACCAAGACGCAGAAAATAAGCATACTGTACGTGGTAATATCTTAACTACATAAGGTAAAAAACACCAAATATGAAAGTTAGCAAGGGATGTGCATTTTAGAAATCAAATCGTTGAAGGATTTATATTGGATAAGGTTTGAAAAGGACGTCAAGTGACTATTATTTCTTCAATCAGCGATTCAAGGTCAGTTTTCAAAAACGTTTCACTATATAAAAACAACGGATCAGACTCCTAATAAACCCGTCAAAAAATTTCCTATCAGTGTAGTAACCGGTGGTATTTCTATTCCTAAAGTTAATAAAGAACTGAGTATAAATCCTGCCATCCATAGAACTGTGAAAACTGCCAGTTCCCTCCACCACCGTTTTTTTGCCAAACTGGAAATCTGCAAATATCCAAAACCAACAAAGCCTAGTACAACCAGGGCGATCACCGGCTCACCCCCTGGCTTTGCGGCAGCTTTCTTAACCTGGCAATAATTAAGGTTAAGACCGGCATAACTGCCAGAGGAATTGTTGAATATATTGAGTAGATTTTATTGACAAAATCAAAATACTCTACCGGATTTCTCACATTGGTTAAACAAAATACAATAACTAATACAGCTGTAGGAATAATGAGTGGATAATAGCTGCGTAGTTTACACATCTGTGCAGTACCCAGGGATATGCAATATAATAAAATTGACGCTTTCGTATACGCCATAAAAATAAAAAAGATCGTCACCAAAACCTCCAG
The DNA here is from genome assembly GCA_039679805.1 of Syntrophomonas sp. Taxonomy (GTDB): domain Bacteria; phylum Bacillota; class Syntrophomonadia; order Syntrophomonadales; family Syntrophomonadaceae; genus JBDKUD01. Next base: position 1,044 of record JBDKUD010000274.1, read on the forward strand.
GCGGCTGAATACATCTCTTATATTAATGATCTGTAAAACCGTATAGGTTGGATAGTTAAAGACAGTCACCAGTGGCCCTAAAACCAGAGAATTGCGCATTGCGACCAGGGCTAAAAATATACCGGCTATGATTGTACCAATAGCAACAGGGGCGAATCTTGCCTTTTGGTGGTTAAGAAAGGGTAAGACCATTGCCAATGCTACTACTTGTGCCAGCGGGAACATAGCTGTACTATGTGCCTCAAACAATAGTTTACCCGGGGATATATCTAAAACCGGCAGTATGTTGTTAATTTCCATCAAGGAAATGCTCATCAAGGAATCACTGATAATAATGAGTAACGTAAGAGTTACTAATACCAGGGTAGTCCTGGCTATGGTCTCTATTCCCCGTCTTGCGGCAGAAGCACATATTGCTCCTCCCAGGCTGATTACTACCAGCCTGGGGGTATTAGGATAGATTTCTGTAGTAAAAAAGTCTGTAAAAACCGTCGCGATAAGTACCAAAATATGAAATAAGGTTAAAAGATACATAAGGCAGACTACTTTTCCTAAAAAACGGCCAAAAACCAGTTCAGATATTTCTATAGCCGTTTTATCGATAAACATTTCACCTAAGGCGGTGACAACCCGGGCAACTATCAGAGCTTCAACAACACCTATCAGTACGGCAATCCAGGCGTCATGACCCGCGCCTTTGGCAGGAGGTATAATTAAGGTTGTACCAAAGATAAGCCCAATTACTAATACTGTCATTTGAAGGTTGGAAATCTTTCCTGATTCTAATCCCATAAGTCTTGCTCCTATTTATTTCTTTTTCTCTGGTACTACGGCTTTTTGGGTATCTCCGATTCCAATTATCGTGCTTGTAACCTGTATATTTACCTCAATATTGGGATACATTTCATCCCACCTGGAAGCAATACTCGGCCAATCCTTTTTATATTCACGGTGGACTGCCTCACCAAAACCAAAAACATCAGCATTCAAGGCTAAGGATTTGTTTATTGCCGCGGTTATTTCGTTTTTTATAGCCTGGGCCTGAGCCTCTTCAATTTGTTTTATCAAGACATCATTAAGGTTTTGCTGCCCACTATATTCAGCCAGTCTGGCCTGCTCTTTTACAGTTAAGTTTATGGTTATTTTTCCGTCCGCCATTTGAGGTTTTATTGCGCATTTAGATCTAACTATGTCCAGGGTGATCTGTTCTCCATCAGGAAGATCCGTCGTAACTACTCCGTATTTTTCTTTATTGATAACCCATAACAATCCTTTCGATTCGGTGGAGTTAAGTTCTCCCACCATTTTATCGTCCTTAAATACTGCCAAACCCTTGATATATAATTTATGAACGTCTTTTCCGTCAATAGTGTTTTCCTGCAAAATACCTACTATGGGCATGATCGGAGCTGTGGTTTCACTCATCATGCGCTTGGCGAAATCTATTATCTTTACTGGAGGATATGCAGAGAATTCCTCAGATAATTTTATTGTTGAGGCTAATCCTATACCCGGGACGGACTCCATTCCTGATCTGGCAGATAATATATCGCTGGCTTTACCCTCGGCAAACAATAGGTAACTGGTGGTACGGACAAAGGGCATTCTTAGCAGGTGTTCTATAAACCTGTATAATTCCTGTTGGGCAGCTTCCTGGCCTATAACATGTACTGCAATGGCCTGATTGAAAAGGCCGCGGCTGCCCTTGGTAGAAAAATCCTCCAGGGCCTCCACCCAAAATTTACCTTTGCACTGTTCAACCTGAACTGCGGGCGAGATTCCTCCGCCACCGCTGCCACCCCCGCTGCTTCCGGACATATCTTTTGAGCCGCCTTTTACCTGCTGAGGGACAATATATTGAACAGTTAGAATATGTTCTTTTGTCTGCGGATCCAGGTCGAACCCTATTGCATCTACGATCGCTAGTTTATCTAACTCCTTGCTGTCCCAGCAGCCGGTAAGGCTAAGGGACATACCAGCCAGTAATATTACTGATATAAACATCCTGAAGAACCTTTTACTTATTTTGTACACCTCCCCCTGAAGGCTGTTGCCTGCCTGGATCAGGTTTGGTACCCTCGCCCTGCCTCTTCGAATCAGATGGGTTCAAGGTTTGCGGGCGGTTATCCATGGTCCATAACGGTGCCCTTATCAGGGTATCCTTAAGGTCAGCAAAATTAAGCGGCATTATCGGAGAAAAGTAAGGTGTGCCAAAAGATCGCATTGACGCCATAAAACTAAGCAATTCCAATGATAAGATTACAATACCGAATACCCCTATAAAGCCAGCTATAAGAACCATGAGCAGGCGTAATACGGCACCGACATCAGCCTGGGATGGGACAGTAAAGGACGCAATGGCGGTAGTTGCCAATACTACCACCATAGGCGCCCCGACTAATCCGGCTGAAACTGCTGCCTGCCCTATCACCAAAGCCCCCACAATGCTGACCGCCTGACCCAGAGAGCGAGGCATGCGCAGGCCAGCCTCCCGCAATATTTCAAATAGAATTAGCATCAATAGAGCTTCAAATACTACGGGCAAAGGTAACCCTTCCCTGGCAGCTGAAACGGTAATTAACAGCGGAGTGGGAATTAACTCCTGATGAAAAGACATCAAGGCAACATAGCCGGCTGGCAGGTAAATGCTCAGTTCAAACGACAAAAAGCGCAGCCATCTTACCAGGTTGGTAAAGTAAGGGCGGGCGTAATAATCCTCCGGGTTTTGAAAACTTTCCATGTAGAGCATAGGTACAGTCAGAGCAAAGGGGGAACCATCCATTATTATAGCGGCCCGGCCTTCCAGTATTCGGGCAGCAGCTACATCAGGGCGTTCAGTATTGGCAACCGTGGGAAAAAGTGATATAGGACTATCTTCAATAAATTGTTCTATATAACCCACATCCAGGATGGCATCAGTATTAATACGCCTTAACCTTTGTCTAACTTCTTCAATAAGACTATCCGGAGTTACGCCCTTGATGTAAACAATAACCACATCGGTTTTGCTGCGTTGTCCTATCTGCGAGGATTCAAATGTTAAATTAGGGTCTCTTATTATTCGCCGCAGCATAGCCGTATTGGTACGCAGGGTTTCAACAAAGCTGGTGCGCGGGCCCCGGATTCCCATTTCATTCTTGGCTTCTTCAATACTGCGGGCTTCCCATCCCCTGAGGTTGATAACAATAGCCTCATTAACGCCGTCCAATAATACGACGGTATTGCCTGACAAGATTGTATCAGTTAAGTTTGCAGTACTCTGCTCAGATGTAATATCCCCCACAGTCAATACACTTGTTTTTATTAATTGCATAAGATCGCCAGAATTCATTTCCGCTATATTTTCCACCATCGGCAAGTGAAACATCAAGGGCCGCAGTATGTCCTGGTTGACCAGATTCTTGTCCACCAGACCGTCGATGTATATAATAGCAGCATCAAGCGTCTTCTCGGGACCTAACTTCATCTTATGAATGATTACATCTGAGCTTTGACCCAGAATATTTCTGATGTTAGTAAGGTTATTGTCCAACACCTTCGCCAGGCTGGCAGGAGCTGAATTAGCACTGGATTGAGATTTCCCATTGTTTGGTTTACGCGGTAAAATGCGTAATATTTTCGTAAATGACCTTAACATTTAATAGCAACCTTTCCAACTGCTAAGTTAGGGGTTATCCATACCACTTGGCTGGGAAATTATTATATTAGATAGTTTTTCCAAAGCAACCTCAACTATTTGGGGCAAATACTGGCATATTTGCGAGTGTTGCTAATGGGTGCTGTATTTCGAAGTAAATCTTGTGATCTATAAAGGGAGATGTTTAAATAATTCAGGGGGCATAAACGAACGTTTCGAACATGTTCCACTGGTGGTCATAATTTGACACATAATCCTCCTCGAAACCCCCAAACTAAGACAATAACAGAATAGGGAGTTGACTTCATGCCTGAACCAAACCGCTTGATAAACGAAAAAAGCCCCTATTTACTTGCTCATGCTCATGATCCGGTCAACTGGTATCCCTGGGGGGAAGAGGCATTTAAAGAAGCGCATAGTAAACAATTGCCGATATTTCTAAGTATTGGTTACTCGGCCTGCCACTGGTGCCATGTAAATAAATGAAACCAAAACTAAGTAATAAATGAGCACGGATGGCATTAACTGAAAATAGCTGCGAGATGGTACATAGAATTGGAAATAGAGTAGGGGTGAATAGCCCCCTCGCTGGTTTGAATCCCGCTCTCTCCGCCATTTAGAAAACAATGGGGGTTTCAACGGTTAGGCTGAAACCCCCATTTATCATTTTTAATCCTTAATAATGTTTTATTAATATTTTTGTTGCCAATATTAGGAGGCAGTGTGTATAATTTAAATGACCGGACGGCCGGTCATTTAAATTATACGAGAGGAAGTTATTCGGATGGTTGAAAAAATAAAGCAGCTGGATTATCGCAAGAAGCTTCTCTTGATAGGAATGATAGTCATCCTAGCCGCATTTAGCGCATTTAAAATTGCAAATAGCAAGGGAAATTCAGCTATTCAGGCTTCAAATATTACTACAGTTCAGGTAAAACAAGTTGAGCTAACTGATTCGTCATCGGTGCTGTATCTCAAAGCTAATTTAGAGCCGGTAGAAGAAGCAGTGATAAGCAGTAAAATATCCGGGCAAGTAGTTAAAGTAAATTATGAGGACGGGGATATGGTATCAGAGGGGCAGGTGCTGGTATGTCTGGACGATCAGAGCCTGCGAAACCAGCTTCAGGCCGCTCAGATCAACCTGCAAAAACTGCAAACAACCCTGAAAACTATTCAACGAACCTATGATAGAAACAAGACTCTTTATGAAAGCGGGGCCTTATCCAAGTCCGCATTTGAAAATACAGAAGCAGATCTAAGCATGGCTGAAGCTAATGTCGAAGCAGAACAGGTTAACATCGCAGGAATTTACAATTCCATAAATAATTGCGTTTTGCGTGCGCCCCTTAGCGGTGAAATAGCTGAAAAAAGCATTACCCTCGGCCAATATGCCAATCCGGGAACAGTCATGGCTAGAATAAAAAATAACCGTACCATTAAAGCAACTATAAATCTCAAGGAAAGTGACTTGAGCAAAGTTAAAACCGATCAAAAAGTCATACTCAAACTATCCAAAGAAGACAAAGAAGGGTATGAAGGAACGATCAAAGTGATTGCTTCATCGGCCGATAGCACTTCCCGTGTTTTTAACTGCCTGGTTGAAGCAGATAATTCCGCAGGAAAACTTCATTCCGGTATATTTGGTTACATAGAAATACCCGACCAGGGCAAGGGGCAAATCCTGGCCGTGCCACTGGGTGCTCTTTCTGGCACTGAGGGTAATTACTCATTATTTGTCCTGGAAAATAATACAGCCCGTAGACGCTCGGTGGATATAGGAGAAATTCAGAGCGATCAGGCTGAGGTCAGGTCCGGGATATCTGCAGGAGAAACCGTGATCATAAGTAATATAAACACCTTGCAGGATGGTGACTCGGTACAGATTGAAGGACAGGGGGTTTAATAAGTGTTTTTAACCAGTATCAGTCTCAAACGTCCTGTCTTTGCTTTTGTGGTGATAATTGCATTAATTGCGGTGGGAATAACCAGCTTTATCAACCTGGGTATGAACGATATGCCGGAGACCAATATTCCCTATATCATGATAAATGTTGGACTCCCGGGTGCTTCTCCCGATCAAGTTGAGTCCAAGGTAACGAAAAAGGTGGAAGAGGCGGTAGGCCAGATTTCCGGAGTGAAGCACATTACGAGTAGTATAAACGAAGGTTCTTCCATGACCACGGTTGAATTCAACGATACTCGTACAGTAGAAAGCGCGGCTCAGGACGTGCGAACCAAGATAGACAGCATACGCGGATCCTTACCGAGCGACGTTGATGAACCGGTTATTTCCAAATTTGATATGGATGCCATGCCGATTGTTTCATTGGCAGTTACCGGTGACCTAAGCACCAGGGATATGGCCAACCTGATCAATGATACTATAGTGCCTGAACTGAATACAGTAACCGGAGTGGGCTCTATTACGGCTTATGGCTCACAGGATCGGGAAATTCAAATAAAACTGGATAAGGAAAAACTAGCTGCTTATAATCTCACCACTGATCAAATTGTGGCCAGCCTGAAAAGCGATAATATTGACAGCCCCAGCGGCAAGGTCAGCGGCAGTTCCCGGGAGATTACACTGCGCACCTACGGCAGTATCAAAAAGGTAGATGATTTTAACAACATACTTATTACTACCCTTAATGGAGTAGAAGTACGGGTGCGTGATGTTGCCGAAGTGGTTGACGGGTATGAAGACCGGAGCAGCGTATCTTACTGGAACAGCAAGGAATGTGTCGGAGTCGATATCGTCAAGCAGTCAGGGACCAATACAGTTACGGTTGCTGACAGCATAAAAAAGAAATTAAACCAGATACAGACCACGCTCCCCAGCGGGGTGAAGATCGAAATAGTAGATGATAATTCAAGTGATATTAGAACTTCGGTCAGCAATGTAGAAGAAACCATGCTTGAGGGTTGCTTACTGGCGGTACTTGTAATATTCCTCTTCCTGCGGGGCCTGGGGAGCACTGCCATCAGTGCTGTTTCTCTTCCCACTTCTATAATTACTACCTTTGCCGCTCTGAAGTTTATGAATTTTACCATTAACAACATGACCTTATTGGCCCTGTCACTATCGGTTGGGCTTCTAATAGACGATGCCATCGTGGTTATTGAGAATATCGTACGCCACCTGCACATGGGGAAGACGCCTTTTGAAGCGGCCAAGGAAGCTACCAGTGAAATTAGTCTGGCGGTCATGGCTACCACCTTCACCATAGTAGCCGTATTTTTGCCAATGTCGACCATGGGCGGCATGCTGGGGAGCTTTTTCAAAGAGTTTGGATTGACCATTGCTTTTTCCGTTATTGTATCCCTGTTTGTTTCCTTTACTTTAGTACCCTTGCTGGCATCCCGCTATCTCAAACATGAAGAGGAAAAACCGATAAAGGGACGTTTTGGTAAGTTCCTGGTCTGGTTCAACCTGCAGTTCGAATACCTGGCCGGTTATTATCGAAAGTTGCTGGAATGGGTTTTATCAAATCGGAAAAAGACCATCCTGATCACTGGCGTGCTATTCTTACTGAGCCTGGCAACTATCCCTCAGATGAGCATGAGTTTCCAGCCCACTGAGGATATGGGCAAGGTCAATGTAACCGCCAACCTGGATGCCGGCATGACCTTGGATGCAGCCCTACAAAAAACCAAAGACATTGAAGAGATTGTCAATAAATATTCCAATATCAAGGGCATTTATACCACGGTTACAGCCGATAAAATAAGTGTCGGGGTCAAGTTAACTGATAAAAAGAATAGGAAAGAAAGTGCTGAAGAAATTGCCAATGAAATGCGAGCTGAACTGCAAAAGATCCCCGGTATTGATCTTTCAGTTACCGGAGCATCAAAATCACTGTCTAACGCAAGTAAGAATTATACCCTCCACATTCAAGGGGAAGATTTCAATCAATTACTGGCATACAGCCAGCAAGCCAGACAGTTGCTGGCCAGAATACCCGGTGCGGTTGATGTGGGCATAAGCTACAAAGCAGGAAAACCGGAAGCCAGGATGGTGGTAGACCGCGATGCATCAGCCGATTTGGGTGTCAGCCCTACCTCCGTATCTAGCACACTCGGCACGCTGTTCAACGGAATTGTAGTCGGCCAGTACGAGGTGGGCAATGATCGCTACGATGTGCGGGTGCGCTTGGCGGATGAGCAGCGGCGTGATCTGGACAGTTTTTATGGTATTTACGTATCCAGTACCAATTCCGGTACCGGTATGGTTTCTCTTGATCAGTTAACGAAGAAGGTATATACGACTTCGTCTTCCACCATCAACCGTTATGATAAGAGCCGGGAGGTTCAAGTGCAGGCCAATTACGTGGGTATGACTTCAAGCGATTTGGACTCTGCGTTCATGAGCAAATTAAACACTGAACTAAAGCCGCCCAAAGGTATAAGTTTCGGCATGGGCGGTGACCAGGCATCCATGCAGGAGTCTATGATGGGGCTGGTACAGGCGCTGCTCCTGGGTATACTGTTTATATTTTTGATTTTAGCAGCCCAATTTGAAAGCTGGCTGGATCCACTAGCCATCATGTTTGCGCTGCCCCTGGCCATAATCGGCGCCATGATTGCACTATTTGTAAGCGGAGCAGGTCTTACAATGGTAGGTGGCATCGGAATTATCTTCCTTTTGGGTTTGGTAACTAAAAACGCTATACTGCTGGTGGATTTCATAAAACAAAGACGACATCAAGGTATTGGGAGAAGAGAAGCAATATTGGAAGCCGGGCTTACCCGCCTGCGTCCTATTCTTATGACTACACTGGCTATGATCGCCGGAATGCTGCCTTCGGCATTGGCTTTGAGCACCGGTTCCGAATTAAGGCAGCCTATGGCTATTGCTATCATTGGCGGCTTGATTTCATCCACTCTGTTAACTTTGCTTGTGATTCCTGTTATATATACAATCTTGGATGATGTCAAAAACCTGCTGAAAAGAAGGCAGGTGAGACAACAGGCAGCTTCTGATGAAAGTTGTGTATAGAGAAGAACACCAAGCAGCCTAGCAACCTGGCTGATTTACGTTATGGTAACATATTGTTAGGTTCTTCAATAAAGGGGGAATTAGCTTGGCAAGACCCAAAGATAAAGAAGAAATAATACTACAGGCGGCTTTAGAAGCCTTTATGAATAAAGGCTTCCCAAACACCAGCATTAAGGACATAGCTCAAATAGCGGGTATTGCTAAAGGCACTATTTATGATTACTTTACAAGTAAAGATGATCTTTTTATTGAGGCAATTAATTACCAAAAGCAAATATTTAGTGATTTAATTGTTAAAAATGTATTTAATCAAGGAAGCTTCTCAGATGCGATTGGGAGTGCTATGGATCTGATTATAAGCAGCGAAGCCAGACAACATACGCAGTTGATGGATATGATCTTTATGGCTATTCCAGCATTAAAGCCGGAACCCAAAATGCGGCTACAGGACCTTCTGGGCAACATGCGGAGAGAAGGAGTTGAGGTTTGGAAGAATATACTCCGCATGGGGTTTGAAGAGGGAAAATCATCAATGATAGATTTGGATTTTGCAGCTGCCTGTGCTTTCTGCTTAACATCAGCTTATAACGCCTATTTATCTGATTTGGCTGATATACAATATGACCAGGAAAAAAAGAGCTTGATTAAATTTATACTTAACGGAATTGGTTATAAAGATCGCAAATAGAAATACTCAATTATGATTGAAAATGCAGGCAAAAAATATTCAGCATACTCTCCGAATGTACCTGGTTGTGCCGGGGCTATTATTTATGAAGACAAAGATAATTAAAAAATAGCATTGGGATTTCACATTAAGGGCAAAGAAGATGGATTACCGATACGTGAACCTGATAGCCTGGTATTTAACAGTTTCTGTTTAGTGTTAGGAATTTATTTCAGATAAACTTTAATTGAGCAACTTAGCGTGTTAGAAATTACTAACACGTTTAATTTATACACTTGTACCTACAAATAGGATTAACTGCTTGAAGAAAATATTGATCAGATACATAATCACCTTCAGAACTCCCAAACTAAGCCATAATATAGAAGGGGAGCTGACTTAATTCCTGAACCAAACCGTCTGTTAAAAGAGAAAAGCCCTTATTTATTACAACATGCCCATGATCCAGTTAACTGGTATCCTTGGGGGGAAGAGGCTTTTAAAGAAGCACATAGTAAACAACTGCCAATATTCCTAAGTATTGGTTATTACTGCTGCCACTGGTGGCACGTAAATAAATGAACCCGGAGAAAGCATGCTCACAAATGAACTCAGGTAGACTCTTCATATCGGCAGATTTCTCATTTCAAATCTACTGGATTTAATTATTAACTAGTGTCCCCCGATTGTATCTATGGAAATACGTCAGCCCAATACCTCATAAATATATCCTGTCTATGCGATATATTTATCATACTGTTCGTAATTTATCTAAAAGGAGGATTAGGTTTGAGTATCCATTCTGCCAAGAAATTTATTGAAAGAATGAAAACGGATGAGGATTTTGCTAAAAAGGTCATTGCGTGCAAGGACTCCGAGGAACGCCTTGCCTTCGTTAAAATGGAAGGATTTGATTTTACTTCAGCTGAAATAACTCAAAAAGCTGGCGAGCTCAGCGACGAAGAGCTGGAACGGGTTAGCGGCGGATACATCTGCGGCCAGAAGTGGTGTAGTGGAGATGTTCTAATACGTTAGAAAGAGTGGGCTAAAAATCAAGCGGGCATGGCTTGGGAGGAAAGATTTGCTGTTCTGCCAGAAACGCCTTATCCTCATCCTCCAGCCTGCCAATGATGGTTGCGGCCAGTTCAAGTTCCCGACATCTCAAACGACACGCATCTTCAGACGGTTCGCTTATCGATCCGCAAGACCCGGCGTTGTCATGCTTGCATCCTCCGGCACAGTAATACCGTGCAAAACAAGTGGCGCATTTCCCATTGCCGGTTGTAGGACTTTTTTGATATTTTTCCCGGTTTAGGCCATGGGCAAAGACACTGCCCAATTTGTATTCATCCTGCCCTACGAAACGGTGGCATAAATAAATATCCCCCGTACATGAGACCCCTACCAGTCCGAGGCCGGCTTCGCAGGCATGGTGCGGTTTTGTATTATGGAGCAAAGAGATTAATCCTTGATATAATTGGCTCCTATCCTTGAGGCTCTTTAAAGCCGAACCATCTCTATTTCTGGCTAGGCGCATCCATGTTTCGGCTTCTTCTTCCAGCGCCCGTAGGAGAACCCGGGTGTCTCTGTCTGAGTTTGTATTCCCTGGCTCTCCTTGAAACAGGGATTGGGAAACCGGCATAGTTGAAATTTGCGCAAAGCCTATTTCCTGCATGGCATTTTTTATATACTGGGGATCAGTATTGCCGAGGACTACTGCATGGCCCGGGGTTTCGGGTAATACTGCCAGCAGTTTTCTTATTTTGGGTACAGTTGAGTCAAATGTCCCTGCGCCGTTTACATAAGGTCGCTGCGCATCCTGTATCTCCCGGGGACCGTCAAAACTGATCATGACCTGTATCTGGTGTTCTTTCATAAAGGCAATTTTTTCGTCATCCAAAAGAGTCGCATTAGTGGTAGTATGGAAAACCACTTGCTTACCCATCTTCTGCACTCTTTTTTTAGCGTATTCCACAACTGCTTTCATCAGAGGAAAGTTCAGGAAAGGTTCGCCACCGAAGAAGCCGATGTACAGCTTTTTGATTTTTCCCGATTGTTCCAGCATCCAGTCAACGGCTTGAAAGGCAGTATTTTCTTCCATCATACCGCCAGCGCCGTATTTCCCGCCGTCTCCATAACAGTAAACGCACTTTAAATTGCAGGACTGGGTAAGTAGGAGATTCATATTTACAACAGGAATGGGTTCTTTATATTTCTCCTGTTTGGCTTTTGGATTTTGTTCCTCTTTTATTGATAGCAATCCTAGTTTGTCAAGTTGTTCCTTCATAAGAGGCTCTAGCGGAGCATCCGGGTCAGCGGTAATCGCTGTTAGTGCCCCGGCTATTTTTTCATCTATGGAACGGGTACACATCTCTTCAATATTGATGGCATACCAACCGCCTTGATGTTTAAACAGGTGGTAGGGTTTTACGACTTTTTGATTCATAATATCTCGTCCTACCTTCAAATGTCCGATTTAATTGTTAATTTCATTAAACTGTTTGTACTTCATCAAACCAAAGAAATTACCCTAAAGGTTTTCACTTTATTTTTTAAGGGCAAAAAAATGCCTGACAAACAACAAAACAACGGTAATCGTATTGTTATAAATTAAATATCGGCAAATTAGTCCTTTCATTTAGACTGTATCCACAAGTAGATTTAACTAATTTATAACCTTGAATCATGTTCATCCAGGCAACGCCGTCGAGAGTAAAGGGATTCATAACATTGACAATATCTAGGAGGATGATAAAATAATTATAACATGAGTTATAACGTGAAGGAGGCAATGCTATGACGACGGTCAAAATTAGGCGGGTCGGTAATAGCCTTGGTTTAATACTGCCAGCGGACCTGATTGAACAATTAAATCTAAAAGAAAATGATGTTCTCCAACTTATGATGGAACAGGATGGGCTGCATTTAACCCCTTTCGATCCCGAGTTTGCCGAGTGGGCTCAAGCGTACAGAAATACAGAGCGTAAATTTAGGAATACTCTGAAAGAGCTGGCCAAATGAGCCAGTTTAGGTTTATTAAAAGTGAGATCGTGTTGTTCTTTCATCGGCAATTAATCAAGGAATACGGTGGACTAAATGGTATCCGAGATGAAGGGCTTTTAGATTCTGCCTTAGCTCAGCCTCGAATGACGTTATTAGGAGATTATGCCCACAAAGATGTTTTTGAGATGGCAGCAGCT
>JBDKUD010000332.1:0-2029 GCA_039679805.1 Syntrophomonas sp.
GTTTTAGCTGAGATTTTGAAGACATCTATCGATCGATTGCTTACTGGGGAAGATACAGGCACAAAAATAAGTCCTTACGATGAACAATATGAAAAGCAAGAGTATTATTGGGGATTAGAACACTCGATACTAGCGGAAATGACAGTGAACCTAGTGGATGACAAACTAAATAAATGTAATCATCTACTGGATATTGGTAGTGGAGAAGGAAGGGATTCGATTTACTTTGCTAAGTGTGGTTTTGAAGTTGATGCATTAGAAATTTCATTACCTGGTATTGAAAAAATCAAACAATATAGTCAATCAGAAGGTTTAACGGTAAATGTGATTCACGCTAATATGATCGGTTACGAAATCAATAATCATTATGATGTTATTTACTCTATAGGTGCATTGCAATTCTTGCCGCTTGAACAGCGGCGGCAACATTTTGAAAAATATAAGCAGCATACGTGCATCGGCGGTCTTAATGCCCATCTTGTTTTTGTAGAAAAACCCTTTATTGCGGTTGCGCCTGATTGGGAAAAAAATGAGTTCTTCTATAGGTCAGGTGACCTGGCTGGATACTATTATGATTGGCAGATTATCCATTGCGAGGAACACATCATAGATTGTACCTCGGGAAATAGCCCCCACCAACATGCGGTAAGTTCTATTATTGCCAGAAAAATATAAAGTGCATCACTTCCAATTACATAATCGTAAAACCCTTGAAAGTCATAGGTAGTCCATTGCTTTTTTTGCATGGAAATACTGCATCTACAAGGTGATATCATAAGAAATGTTAATAGAAAGTATCTCCCAGGTAATAAACCAGCTAATAGTGTTACAAACTATATATATGATAAAAAGATTTGTTATTTATGGCCTAACTGGATGGATATTAGAAATAGCGTTTACCGGAACAACTTCAATACTGTCGGGATCACCACGCTTGCTCGGCTATACGTACCTATGGATGTTTCCTATCTATGGAATGGCAGTATTACTGGAACCAATACACGATCGTATTCGTTTCTCGCCCTGGATAATAAGAGGATTCATTTGGGCGGGTATAATATTTACGATCGAGTACTTAAGCGGGTGGATTTTACAAGCTGCAATAGGGGTTTGCCCCTGGGATTATACTAATCGCACCCCTTACTCCATAGATGGATTTATTCGCCTTGATTTTCTTCCGGCCTGGTTTTTAGCCGGTCTGCTGTTTGAGAGGCTACATGACTACCTAATAACGGTACAAGCAAGAATAAAATAACTTTTATAAGTTTTTTTACTTAAACTTACCCTTCAACTTATTCCACAATCCGCCGCCTATCATCTCATCAGCTGATGCCAGGATTCGTTGAATAACCTCCAGAACCTCTCCATCTCCTGCCCAATGTCTTTTAACAATTTCCGGGTCGGTATGGTTTATAATAGAGTTTAAAACATAAGCTGCTACTGCAATGTCGTCAGTATAGCCCAGAGGACCGATTAATCCTTCAGGAATAATATCCAATGGTGAAATAAAATATACAATAGCTGCTGCCAGCCTGGCCTTATCTGCAACCAGAACCTCCTCGTCAATTACCAGTTTGCATAGCAGGTGAAAAAGATCCGGGGCAAACATTAGGTACTCTGCCCATTTATTATTTTTACCATCGCCGCTCTGCAACCAATCTTTAATCTTAAATCTTAGTTTCTGATAAAAATCCATTTCCTTATTATCCACTAAATTTTTACCTCTCTTTCATAAACCAATTATAATTATTTTTCTCTTTATTATTAGTATTTAAAGCTGGTTCTACCCCAAATAGATATAATATTCCGAGTAAATATTTAATATGACAACACTGTAACAACCTTATGTGACTACGAATAATATGATTGTGACGAGGCTAACTTTTTTGTTGGCGACTATTATAATTTTAAGCTTACACCATCAAGCTTGAGGAGGAGTATTTTTTGATTAAAAATCTATTATTTGATTGGCATTTATTTTTTGCAACTTTTGGGGTGGTATTTCTATCAGAAATGGGTGACAAAACCC
>JBDKUD010000325.1:0-6203 GCA_039679805.1 Syntrophomonas sp.
TCTATTATCTTATCATCCTCTAATAATTGGGAAATTTCAGCTTTAACCTGTTCTTCGCTGCTGCCGGTCCGTTTAACAAATGTATCCATTTTGACTAACTCTTCCGGATTTGATTCCATTTCGTGCAGCAACATGTCATAGAGGCTTCCTTCTTCTTTCATAACCAGTTCATTAAGGACGTCTTCATTAAAACGCTTTTGTTTGGGAGAATTAGCGTTAATAATAACTCCACCGCCAATAGTTGTTACCGGCGAATAATATCTTATTACAAATAGATCTCCCTTGTAGCACACTACCGGTTTTTCCATAACAATTTGCACAAAGGCTTCTTCCCCGGGTATCAATTCCTCCCGGTCCAAAAGTATCACCCGGCCCATAGTTTCGTCAGTACCAATGTGAAACCTCACCCGGTTCCAGTTTCTTAAGGTGCGGGGACTGGAGCTCAAGAGTCTTAATTTTGCATCCACCCGGTAACCAGGTTGCAAATAGCCGGTACTGGCCAGGAGATAGCCTCTCTTGATATCGCTTACCTCAATACCCTGCAGATTAACTGCTACCCGCTGTCCGGCATAGGCTACAGGTACTTTTTCACCATGAACCTGCAAGGTCCTTACTTTTACCGGCCTCTGCACCGGCATAAGTTCCAGTGTATCTCCTACATTAATACTCCCGGACCATAGTGTTCCGGTTACTACGGTTCCAAAGCCAGAAATAGTAAAAACCCGGTCAATGGGTAATCTGGCTTGCCCCACAGCCGGTTTTTCCTTTACCTCCAGAGCCAGTTTATCCAGGGCCGCCAGTAAATCCGGTATCCCTTCCCCGGTTATTGCTGAAACTGCTACCAGCGGAGCTCCTTTTAGTATGGTTTTATCTATATATTCCTTTATTTCTTCTTCTACCATAAGCAGCCATTCTTCATCAACCATGTCTTTTTTGGTTATGGCAATTACCCCCTGGGTTACCCCCAGAAGCTCTATAATATCCATATGTTCACGGGTCTGGGGCATTACCCCTTCATCAGCTGCAATAGTAAACACAACCATGTCGATTCCGAATGCCCCGGCCAGCATATGCCTTATAAAACGTTCATGTCCGGGCACATCAACAATAGCTGCCTTTTGCCCGCTGGGAAGCGTAAAGGGGGCAAAACCCAGTTCAATAGAAATTCCCCGTTGTTTTTCTTCTTTCAGCCGGTCAGTCTCAACCCCGGTGAGAGCTCTAACTAAAGTAGTCTTACCATGGTCAATATGACCTGCCGTACCGATAACCAGTCTTTTCATTACAGTTCCTCCCTGAAAACCCGGGTTAACGTAATTCAACACAGGCGGCTGCGCCGCAGACAGATTTTTTTGGATTTACACTGTTTTTTATAAAAAATTATTGCAGAGTATTTGGTTGCTAAAGTTTAATGTAAACTTATTTACATTGAACTTATCACATTAAAAATAAAATTTAATGTATGCCCAGAGGACACCACCATATATTAAAATAGTATTACTTCATCACTTACCTAATAAAAAATCTGTGTCCTTCCGACTCAATCTGTGTCCCTCTGTGTTGAATGATTAGCCAAGTACCTGCTTAATTATAGTAGCAACTGCCTCTATATCACCAGCCAAAAGCGTTCTTACACTTATTAGCATTTTATCTTCCTGTTTGCGGGTAATAAGGGCTGGTTGTGACAGCCGTAATTTCCGGGCTATATCTTCCAGGCGATGGTCTTTAAACTCTATTTCCACCCCGAAACCCGGAATTTTATAAGTAGGATACGCTCCGCCTCCTACCATGTCTTCCAACTCTACTACCGTTATTTTATTAATTAAGCCAGCTTGTCCGGTTTTCGCCTGTAAGAGAGCACATAATTCCTCAGCCCGACCCTGAAGCTCCTCTCCCGACCTGGTCAACATATTTAAAACCGGTATCTCTTCTCGGGGATTACCGCTTAAATATTCCAGCAATGTCCCTTCCAACGCCGAGATAGTTAATTTATCCACCCGCAAGGCTCTGGTAAGCTGATTCTTCTTCATGGCTTCAATATAAATTTTCTTACCCACTATGATTCCCGCCTGCGGTCCCCCCAAGAGTTTGTCCCCACTGAAAGTAACAACATCTGTTCCGGCATCGATACATTCCCTTACGGTGGGTTCATCTTTTAGTCCCCATTTCTCCAGGCTAAACAACACCCCGCTGCCTAAATCTTGCATAACCGGCAGGTGATGTTGCTGCCCCAGGACTACCAGGTCCTTAAGGCTTACCTCTTCGGTGAACCCGACTATTTTGTAATTGGAAGTATGGGCAGCAAATAACAAGGCCGTTTCCCCATTTATAGCTGTATCGAAATCTTTGATATGGGTTTTATTAGTTGCTCCTACTTCTACCAGCCGGGCCCCGCTTTGTTTCATAACCTCGGGAATACGAAAGGCTCCCCCAATTTCCACCAGCTGCCCCCGGGATACGATTACTTCCTGGTTATTAGCCAGCGTATTTAGTCCCAGCAGAACTGCCGCCGCATTATTATTAACTACCAGTGCCGCCTCTGCTCCAGTTAATTCCATGAGAATCTGTTCCACATGGTGGTAACGTGAGCCGCGTTCTCCCTGTTGCAGGTTCATTTCCAAATTATTATAGCCGGGAGCCAATTCATTTAGAAACCTCATCGCCTGCTGCCCCAGCGGGGCCCGTCCCAGATTAGTATGCAAGACGACTCCGGTACCATTTATAACCCGGGTAAGAGTTCCCCTTACGCCCTCATCTACCAGGGTCTCTAATTTATATAATATTTTTTCCAGCAATTTTTCTCTAGTTAATTCTTTGTCAAAATGACGTATTTCTGTTCTGACCTGACTTACCGCCTCCCGGGTCTTCCGGGTAATAAAATCGCGATTGTATATTTCCATCAGGGCGATAACTGCTGGTAGTAGTAATACCTCATCTATGGGCGGTATATTTCTCAAATTCAGCATTTTAGACCTCCTTGGTCCTTTTCATGAATTGGATTATATTATAGTATAACTCTTGCCCTAACTGTTTAACAGCTTTATATATCAACGCTGCCAGGATCACCAAACCCAGTGCTCCAAACACGGGATATACTCGATTTACCAACACGGAGAAGCTCTGCATGGACAAAGGTAATGCCAGGGTCATACATAGAATTAAACAAAAGCTGTAGTTCAAACCACTCAGACTTGCTATCCGCTGAGAAAATCCATAGGCATTGGCCAGGGCAGTGGTTAAAATACCTACCCATAGAACTACCGTATAGACCCATTTGGTGCTCAAAGAAATATTACCGGCGATATAAAGCATGGGCACCTCGTAATGCGTAACCATGGGCATAAACCTGTTTAATGCCAGGTAATATATCACTACCAATACTCCCAGTACCAACCCTCCCCACACTGCCCCGGGAATCGCGCCCCGCGGAGTAGTTACAGATTGGTACTCGGTAAGTACTACCATGGCCAGAGAAAAATTATAAGCTACATATAATAAACTGGCTAATAGCCAATTATTTGACTCGTACGGATTCAAAAAAGCTACATAGGCTTCCGGTTGGCTTACGTCGAAGAAAAAAGCTGCATAGCCCGTTATCATAATTAATAGCAACAATTTCACCGGGACCAGTAGGTTGTAAGAAAAAATCAAGCCCTTTTTCCCGGCAGCCAGAAGTACAACAATAACTATATAGGCTAGAAATACTCCCAGGCCTTTAGGCAAATACAGATGTTCATAGAAAATAGCGCCACTGGCTGAAAGCATCGTACTTATACCCAAAAAAAGAAATACCGCCAAAAATACATCAACTACCTTGCCGGTCTTTTCCCCCAGTAAATGCCTGAGAATATCCTGATAGTTGGAAACCTTCCGGGAATGTGCCATATATAATAACATTCCCCCACAGCCGGCAAATAAAAGTGCGGCTAAAAGCGCTCCCTTCATTCCACTATTCCCATAATTAACAAAAAACTGAACTATTTCCTGCCCGGAAGCAAACCCTGCCCCTACAACTGCTCCCAGATAGCCCATTATTAACATAAGCCTTTGTTTGATACTGCTTCACCTCTTTTACCTGTGGATGAGATAAGAAACGGTTTATTCCTTAATTGATATGAGATTCCATCAGGCTTAATAACCGTTTTTTGTTGACATTATTGTGACATGGTATGAATAAAAATTATACCAGAGGCAAAACTACTGGCATAAGTATTTTTGGGAGGTTAATTATGAACTTTCCTGGGCGTGAACAAAAGTATTCCTATCATTTTGAAGATCCTTTTTGTTTCAGCAAACTGGAGACTACCATTCGTTCCTTTTTAGTAAACTATAATACTGATTTATCCCGGGACGTGATTTACCTATGTATTGGCACCGATCGTGCAACTGGAGATTGCCTGGGGCCATTGGTTGGTACCCGTTTACAGACTTTACTTCCCTCTGCGCATATATTCGGAACTTTGGCCAGTCCCGCTCACGCTACGAACCTCCAGGATATTCTGAACCATATTGCCGTATCCTATCATCACCCCATATTAATTGCTATTGATGCCAGCCTGGGAACTTCTGATAGAATTGGTTTTATTACTGTTAATGAAGGTAGTTTAAAACCTGGAACTGCATTAAATAAGGTATTGCCGGAAGTTGGTGATTTTCATATATCAGGAGTGGTTAATGTAGGTGGGTTCCTGGAACACATGGTTTTACAAAACACGCGTTTATATACTGTTTATCGCATGGCAGAAATTGTTGCCCGCAGCCTTTACCTGGCGCATATCAGGCTGAATCTAAATAAAAACTCTTTAGATAAGGATTTTACTACATCCCAAATCTTTTCCGACAGAATTTCTTCCCTGTCAACTTAGAGCTCTGTTTCTCGGTATTCCAAAGTCTTCTTCAAAATAGCGATTACTTCATCATCTTCTACCGCAGCAAAATTTTGATAAAACTGTCCTACTGCCAGAAATTCATCCGGCATTAAGAGCACAACCAGGTGATCAACCTCGTGGCTCAAGCTGGAGTATGCCGCCCGTGAAGTAACCGGTACCGCCATTATAATTTCGCTTACGTTTTCGCGTCTTAGATATTTTATTGCCGCTTTCATGGTAAAACCGGTGGCTATCCCGTCATCTACTATTAACACTTTACGATTTCTAATATGTACCGGTAATCTATAATTCCTGTATAGGTTCAAGCGATTATTAATTTCTCTTTGGACGCTTACAGTCAGCTGATGTAGTTTATCTTCCTTTATATTCATTAATTTGCGGACCTTTTCGTGAATCAATACCTCACCATCAGGGGTAACAGCTCCCACAGCATATTCAGGCAGATCAGGTGAACCAATTTTTCTAGCCAAAATAACATCCAGCTCACATTGAAAACCGGTCGCTATTTCGTCCGCTACGACAATTCCACCCCGGGGAACCGCCAGAATAACGTCAAATTGACAACCTATTTCCTTCAATTTAGCAGTTAGAAGTTTCCCTGCTTCCCGTCTATCTACAAACAATAATGGTCCCCCTTTGCTGACAGGCAATATTCCTGGCTTAGAAGTCTCGTAAAGAACCCGCCAGGGCGGTGAGGTATATCCAGTGCCGCGACGTTGGCGGAGGCTGCGAGAAACACCCGGCGAAGTCCGAGCGGGGGATGGGGTCGAGCGACACGGACGTCGCGAGAGCGTAGCTGAACACGGATGTGAATCTACGCGGTGCCCCATCCCCCGTGAGGCAAGCCGTTGGTGTTTCCGCTGCCGGAGACTGGAGCAAACTGGATATGCCTCACCGCCCGCCGCCGTTTCACAAGACACTTAGAACATCGCACTAAGTGATTTTTTTTCTTTTTTTGCATTCGAATCTTTGTTTTCAGCAGCTTCACGGTTGGGTCTGGTCATTTTTGAAGTCCCTTCCAGAACCGCTCCTTCTTCGATAGTAATTACGCTTGAAGTTACATCTCCATTAACAACTCCCGTGGAAGTTATTTCAAATCTGCCCCGGGCTTGGACATTACCATCAATAGCCCCGGCTACCATAATATTCTCAACTTTGATGCCACCTTTTATTTTACCCTTTTCTCCTATTAGGATATCTCCTTTAACATCCAGTTCCCCTTCAATTTTTCCGTCAACCCGGATTGATCCCGAAGAAAATATTTGCCCTTTTATTTCCATTCCCTGGGAAATAAGGCTTTCGATATTTTCATATTTG
>JBDKUD010000262.1:0-8065 GCA_039679805.1 Syntrophomonas sp.
CCTTGATTAATTCTTCAATAATATTACCCACCGATTCAACAATTCCGGCGGCTTTCCAGTATTCCATGCGTACCGGTCCTAACAAGCCTATCTTCCCCATATCTCCTGAGATTCTATACCCGGTAAAAACCAGGCTCATCTCCCTGATATCTTCACTGCGGTTCTCTTTGCCAATACGAATATCAACATCCTCACCGGTATAATCAGGAATAATTTCTTTCAAACTACTCCCTTCAGCCAGCACCGTTAAAATTCGCTTTAACTTATCCAAATCCTTAAACTCAGGTTCATTCAGAATATTCAGTGCGCCGCTGATAACTGCTTTTTCCTCACCATACCCGGTCAGTAAATTATCAATAACCTCCAATACCTGATCTATAGTTTTACGCCGATAATTAAGATTATCCCTTATTATCTGTAACTCGCTGCGGTTCATTTCGGCAAGCTTCTTCCCGCCAAAAACCCGGGTAAAGGTCTCACCGATAACCTGTAAATCCTTGGGCTTAATCGACGCCGGAATATCAATTTTCCTGTGCATCATAATGCCTACATCGGTAACCACTAATACCAAGGCCTGATTATCACTTACCGGAACAATCTGCAGATTCTGGAATTGGCTTAATTTTACCGACGGGACTATAACAAACGAAGCATAATTGGTGATATTAGCCAGGAATTTAGCTACGGTTTGCACAACCTCATTCCATTCCTGGATATTATTCAGTAAAATCTTATGCAAAAACTCTACTTCTTCGTCTCCCAGACTCTCCTTTTGCATCATGCAATCCACATAATACCTGAAACCCTTTTCAGACGGTATCCGCCCCGAGGAAGTATGGAGCTGTTCCAGATATCCCATTTCCTCCAAGTCAGACATCTCGTTTCTGACGGTAGCCGCACTGATTTTAAGCGCATGCTTACGCACCACCGCCCGGGACCCTACCGGTTCAGCAGTCTCCACATAATCTCGTATGATCGACTCTAATAGCTGCTTCTTCCTTTCATCCAGTGTCATTATTATCACCTGCTCTGTTAGCACTCTCTTTTATTGAGTGCTAACGGTGTTTATTAAAAAATATCACCTGCAAAAATCTTTGTCAAGCATTCATATTAGGTGATAAATTGGCATAATACCTCATTGGCTAGAAAATACCCTTTTACACTAAGCGCCAGGGTATCATCAGTAAAGTTTAACAATTGATTTTTGATGCCCTTACTAATCACATCATGGTAGGTATCAATAATATCCACACCAAACCGGTTTTGAAAATCCCGGCGATTAATTCCCCCGGTCAAACGCAAGCCTAAAATAATAGCATCAACTATCAATTCCTTTTCAGACATAGTTTCCAGAATCCGTACCGGGTGGATTTTTCCTTTTTCCCAATTATTCATATAATCAATTACCCGGGGTTCATTCATAACACGTTTACAGTCGTAATAACTTACTGCTCCCGGTCCCAATCCCAGGTATTGCCGAGCATTCCAGTAACGCAGATTATGCCGGCATTCATAACCTGGCTGGGCGAAATTAGATAGCTCGTAATGTTTGAACCCCTGTGCTGATAAATATTCTATGCCGGAATAATACATCAGTGACTCGGTATCATCATCTAAAAGCTGTATTTCTTTCCGACCTACCTGCCGGGCCATCGGAGTTTGATCGCTAAGCTGCAAAAGGTAGGCGGAAATGTGGGTGGGCTGGCGGCTAACTGCCATTTTCAAATTATCCTGCCATCTCTGTAATGACTGACCCGGTAGCCCATAAATTAAATCCAGACTAAAATTATCAAAACCGGCTTCAGATACGGATTCTATTGTTTCCAGCACATCGTTGGCTGTATGCAGCCGGCCCAATATTTTCAGTTCCTGATCGCAAAAACTCTGTGCCCCCAAAGAAATTCGGTTGATACCTGCTTCTCTAATTAATTTCAGTGCTCCGGGGTTATGCCGGTAAGGGTTAGCCTCGATGCTAATTTCAGCATCATCTTCTATATTAAAGCTATTTACCAAAGCCTCCAGGATAACTCTTAATTGTTCCGGCGATAGGAGATTAGGGGTTCCTCCGCCAAAAAAAATAGTTTCTACCGGCAATCTTGAGAAGTCCGCCGCAGCTTTTTTTATTTCCCGGATAAGACAGTGGACATACCTCTCCAGCCAGGCTTTTTCTGCTAGGGGCACTGAGTAGAAATCACAATAACCACACTTTTGCAGGCAAAAAGGGATATGTACATATATCCCCAGCTTTTTGTCATCATTAGTCATTTTCGATATCCAGCACACTCATAAAAGCATCTTTAGGCACTTCCACATGACCTATCTGTTTCATGCGCTTTTTGCCCTCTTTCTGCTTCTCAAGCAGTTTCTTCTTACGGGTGATATCACCACCGTAACACTTAGCCAGCACATCCTTGCGCATATCCTTAACCGATTCCCGGGCAATAATCCGTCCTCCGATGGCAGACTGAATAGCTACCTCATAAAGCTGGCGGGGAATAATTTTTCTGAGTTTTTCCACCAGAGCCCGAGCCCGGTAATACGATTTTTCTTTATGCACTATGGTACTTAAAGCATCAACTATTTCGCCGTTTAACATAATATCCAGTTTTACTAAATCAGAAGCTTCATAACCACAAAGTTCATAATCCAGGGATGCATAACCCTTGGTTCTTGATTTTAATCCATTAAAGAAATCATAAAGGATTTCTGCCAGAGGCAGTTTATACGTAATAATAACCCGGTGCCGTGATAAATATTCCATATTCTGAAAAGCACCGCGTTTATCCTGGCATAATTCCATGACTGTACCAACAAATTCATCCGGGACCATTATCGAGGCTTTTACAAACGGTTCCAAAACCTTATCAATCCGCTGTGGATCCGGCCAGTAGGCAGGATTTTCCACATGGACTTCGCTTCCGTCGGTTAACATTATCCGGTAAACCACGCTGGGGGAAGTGGCTATCAGAGTCAGACCATATTCTCTCTCCAGCCGTTCTCTTATTATCTCCAGATGCAGCAATCCCAGGAACCCGCAGCGGAAACCGAAACCCAGAGCTTCAGAAGTCTCCGGCTCGTAATAAAGGGAGGCATCATTTAGTTTAAGCTTTTCCAGGGCATCCCTTAATTTCTCATAATCATTATTCTCAATAGGGTATAGCCCACAGAAAACCATGGGTTTAACTTCCTTATATCCGGGCAGAGGAGCGGTTGCCGGGCGATCAGCCCTAGTAATGGTATCGCCTACTTTAGTGTCAGTTACATTTTTAATTCCCGCGGCCAGATAACCAACCTCACCGGCTTTAAGAATTTCCACCTCAGTCATATAAGGTGAAAAGACCCCGATTTCTATAACTTCAAACTCTTTGCCCGAGTTCATCATGCGTATAACCTGGCCTTTTTTAATCTGCCCGGAATCTATACTGATATAACATATCGCACCTTTATACGGATCGAAATAGGAATCAAATATCAAAGCCCGGAGCGGGTCATCTTCACTGCCCACCGGTGCAGGCACCCTGGCAACTAAAGCTTCCAATACCTCATCTACGCCCACACCGGTTTTAGCGGATATAGGTATTATCTCCTCTTTATCCAAGCCCAGAACATCTTCCATCTCAGCTTTAACCCCATCCACATCGGCGCCGGGCAAGTCTATTTTGTTAGCCACCCCAACTATCTCCAAATTAAGGTCCATGGCCATATAAACATTAGCCAGAGTCTGGGCTTCTATCCCCTGGGAGGCATCTACTACCAGCAAAGCACCCTGACAGGCAGCCAGGCTTCTGGATACCTCGTAGGAGAAATCTACATGACCAGGTGTATCTATCAAATTTAAAATATATTTCTTACCATCTTTAGCGGTATAGTTCAGCCGTACCGGCTGCAGCTTGATGGTTATGCCTTTTTCTCTCTCCAGGTCCATCTTATCCAGGAATTGTTCCTTCATTTCCCGTTCGGATAAAGCCCCGGTAAACTGCATCAGCCGGTCCGCCAGGGTGGACTTGCCATGATCAATATGGGCAATTATACTGAAATTTCTAATACTCTTCTGCAAACTTAACCCTCCAGGATTCTTCGTTATCTACAAATCATTGCCATAAATTATACTCTATTTAAGGGAATCTATACAATTAGTGAAATTCTGAGGCAAGAGCTACTAATATGCGATATGAATTATTTTTGAAACAAATGTTGAAACAAAAAAACAATTTTTGAATATTATAACAATGAATAATATCAGAGAGGATGACTAAAATGGCAACCGTGTTAAAATTAAGGTATACTACTGGTCCAATAAGTATTAGTGAAGGTATTAACAATATTCGGGTGCTGGTATTAAATAACGGATCAAGGACTCACTATGCCAGGATCAAAATTTTCAATCTGGACCCAACCCCAAAAGATCAGGTATTTAATGAACTCTTTACCATCAAACCTTTCTCAAAAAATGGCACAGAATTTATTCCAAGCTTTAACGCGTTTGAAGTACAAGTTCTTACCGATAGCTCGCTAGTTTACATTTGGGTAGGCGGTCGTTCCGGGAATGAGAATCTGGAAGGAAATATTGTTTTGCATAAAGATTTAGTTAGATTTTAGATTACGACATATTATTATACTGCTCGATAATGAAATCGATGAAATACCTGCTTGCAATAGGCAGTATGACTTTTGTATTATGTGCCTTCTGTAACATTGGCAGTTATGACTTTTCCAGCGATATCTTTCAGCGACTTCAAGTATTTGGAATACGCGAAACATCAAGCAGTAGCTGTAATCGAACGTACACAATTGCGACCGTCTGACTTTGCCCGGTACAATGCTTCGTCAGCATATTTTAGAAAATAGTCCAGACTTTCTACATTTGCAGAATCGACCCCAGTGATTCCCAGACTAGCTGTGATTTTTATACATTTACCTTCATATAATATTTTCGCTGCTGCAATATTGGTCAAAATTCGGTTGGAGATTATTTGGCAATCTACCAATGTTGTTTCCGGGAGAAAGATAATAAATTCTTCACCACCGTAGCGACCTAAAATATCTATAGACCGAATAGAATTTACGCAAATATCGGCAACCTCTTTAAGTACAGCATCACCTGCTTGATGACCGTAATTGTCGTTAATTTTCTTAAAGAAATCCAGGTCAAGAATAATCATCGAAACTGGATGGTTATAACACTTGGATTTCTCTAATTCATGCGAACTAAGTTCAAAAAAATATCTTCTGTTGAAGACGCCGGTTAGCGCATCTCTTGAGGCTAAATGTTTTAGTTCTTCCATAATGTCCATGTACTTTGTAATATCAGTTAATGTAACAATATAGCCAACTTCGCGGTCATTGGGCTCTGATATTTTTACAGTATTTACTGTATAATTGCCTTTAGGTTCTTTTAGATCGCATTGAGATTCGACATGATTTAAAATCGAATTAATTAATCCTTTATGTTCTCCAAGTACCCTTCGCACATCTTTACCTATTACATTCTCTCTTAAAACGGAACAAATAGATGCTGCTGAAGGGTTAAAATCAATGATATTGTAATTTATGTCAAGTACTATAATTCCGTCATTTGTCAACTCAAAAACCTTATCTCTGGCCAAGGGTTTTATATTTAGAAACTGGTATCGCAAAAAAGCTATAATAAACAATATAACCGAAAAAGTTAAAGCAAATGCACCATAATCAATATTAAGTGGTGAAATATTCAATAAGTCCAGCACAAGTGAAACCCAGGGAAGGAATGAAGCAATTAACATAATCAGACTCTGACGGCGAATTGATCCGCTTGACCTTTGATACATATTAAAGTACAAGTAATTCGCGACAATAAAGCAGGACGTTGAAAAGACTACATGGACCCAGTACCAAGGGCCTTTTTGGATATAGAGCACAGGGAAATAGGAATTTGTTATAAATTGAGCACTTAAATAATAGAGATGATTTATGTTACTGGTATAACGGAAAATAAAGGTTAATATTGGGATCAGAAATATACTCAGTTTGGTTATAAATCGTAAATGTTTGTGATTATATTCCAGAGTAAACATAATCCAAAGAGCAGGCAAAAATGGCAAGCCAATATACTGGACAAGATTCCAAAATAGCATATGACTCATTGAATTACTATATAACTCCATTGCATAACCAAATGAATAAAATGAGATGCTAAGGCAAAAAAAAGAAAAATACTTAAAAATTGAATCATGGTTTCTATATATATAAATGGAAGCCGTAAAAGTTAACATAGCTGAAGTTAATAATAACCCGCATAATATAATTCGAATATTTACCATATACTTTGTCCCTTAATGTATATTTTTAGATAAGGCTGTTATTTTAATTAGACATTATCCTAAACTAAGGTCGTTTACAACAGATTATACAAAAACTCAATGCTAACATGTTATTATTGTTAATATATCAAAAATATCTGTCAAGGAACTTCTATAACAATGCACTTCTACGTTTTATTGAAAGATATATTGGAGGTTAAAATGGACACTATCGATAAAATTAAAAATCAGTTTGAAACCAGTGATCATTTTCCCAAATCATTGGGCATCGAACTGCTGGATTTAGCGCCCGGTTATGCCCGGGTAACCATGAAAGTATGTCCGAATATGATTAATTTGCATGGTATTGGCCATGGTGGAGTTATTTTTAGTGTAGCCGATACGGCTTTGGGTCTGGCCTGCAATGCTCATGGAATCCCAGCCGTTGGCATGACCTGTAATATCGATTACCTGGCCCCTGCCCTTCTCGGTGAACAACTGGTGGCTACTGCCGAGGAACAGTACCGTACTAAGCGGACTGGCAACTACCAGATTAAGATAAGCTCAAGCGACGACAAACTTGTTGCCCTGGTGAGAGGTATTGTCTATTTCAAGGTCCCATAATAGTGGAAAGAACCCGATGTTAAAAATAATCTACTTTTTAGTGAAGTATTTTTGATATCCAATATCAAATAATAAAAGCAAGGCTGAATAAAGCTTTATTGTTGGTATTTTCCAACCTTTTTCTCCAATCACATCATACGTTCGAAGCTAGATTTGATTAGGTTATCTCTTTATTCTCTGTAGTCGAAGCTGCTTCTCTAGTTTGGGCATGAAGTGTTTCAGCAATGTTCTTCATTGATTGCGCCAATAATTCATGGGCTCTCATCAATTTCCAAATTGCTATTAAAAGCAATAAGCCTGCCGCTATTCCACTAATCATTAGAATTATCCACATCACCATAAATGCTTCTGCCATTTGAAATTCCCCCTTATTCATTCCTTTATCTGCTTACTTCTACAAATGGCACATATTCCCTCCATTTCATAACCACTATCAATTTTTTTAGCATTGAGAATCAGTAATAATAAAGGGATATGAGACGCTAGAATACCCGGGTCAAAACATGATCTCTATCAAAAACCATCTTTCCTGCTGCGACTTTTTGGTGCGGGCGGATTTCCTTGTGAGACTACCAAAGTTCCTACCTTGTGGCCATTTCACTGCTAGAATCAATTTCAGCACCTGCTTGTTCATGGATGTTAAAATAAGCACCGCATTCAGGACACCTTCTTAAATCAGCTTTTGTAGAATTGGAGTCTAACTTTATCCCACATACCTGACATTGATGCTGTTCATTCAAAATTGCCTCTATAAAGATATGATATTTACTATCGAATTTGAACCAATCCCATTCAGCGCATATTATAATTATTAATGCCTGCACCGATAATAATATTGAAATATCATGTATAACGTTAACATCATTCAGGTGGCGTATTAATAAGACGGCAATAGTTCCCAAAACTATAGCTGCTACCGCAGGGAAGGCCATTTTTGTCACAAATGCAAGTCTACCCTGCTCATGAATTGGTTTCCATTCTGACATAAAGCAATCTCTAGTCATCAAGTTCCAGCCTCGCATTTGTTAACCCTCCATCCCCTTAACATTATTCTATTTGGCATCAGACACTGCTGCGTATTCTCTAGCAACACCAACCTCATTCCCCCGTTGCCCCCGTCATACTAATTTCATTCACACCAAAAAATATAGAAGGATAATAGC
>JBDKUD010000062.1:0-6707 GCA_039679805.1 Syntrophomonas sp.
CGAGCTTTCATATATGAGTTATGGGTAGGATTACGAGGAAAATCGGATGTGTATTCTCGTAAAGGCAGGGGGCTTTGAATGCCCTCCTTGGAAAGAATCTTTAATCTACTGTTTTTTGAAATGGGCACTATTTCTATAGGCCCTTTTAACAGATAATCCCCATAGGGTCACAAGCCTATGGGGATTATTTCATTAATTATTTACCTATCACTTCTCTACCGATGATCATTCTTTGAATCTGGTTGGAACCTTCGTAAATTTGGGTTATCTTGGCATCGCGCATCATTCTTTCCACTGGAAACTCTTTGCAGTACCCATAACCACCCATCAATTGTACACAATTGGTGGTAACTTCCATGCCGGTATCAGTGGCAAATTTCTTGGCCATGGAAGCTTCCTTATTATGAGGGAGCTTATTGTCCTTTAACCAGGCTGCACGGTAGATTAAGAGCTGAGCCGCATCCAGAGCAGTTGCCATATCTGCTACCATAAATTGAACACCCTGGTTGGCAGCCAATGGTTTTCCAAACTGCTGCCGATCCTTAATGTATTGGGTAGTAAATTCCAGTGCACCTTCCCCGATCCCCAAACCTTGAGCTGCAATAGTGATTCGACCTCCGGCTAATAGCCCCATAGCAACAGCAAAGCCGTTGTTTTCTTCTCCCAATATATTTTCTTTAGAAATCTTAACATCTTCAAAATAGAGTTCAACAGTGGACGACCCGTTCATTCCCATCTTTTCAACCGGCTTGCTGAAGGTAAAACCGGGGGTGTCTTTTTCAATGACCAGGCACGTGATGCCTTTTCCATTACCCTGAGTCGGATCACTCTTAACAAACGTACAGTAGGTAGTTGCCATTGGACCATTGGTGATAAAGATTTTACTGCCATTAATAATATAATGGTCTCCTTTATCCTCCGCTTTGCATTTCAGGGAGCCTGCATCGGATCCTGCATTGGGCTCAGTCAGTGCGTACGCTCCGATGATCTCACCAGTAGCTAATGCCCGTAAATATTTCTCCTTAATCTTTTGAGAACCATACAAATAGGTACTCATGCATCCCAAACCGGTGTGCACGCTCATAACTACCGCGGTTGACGCACATTTTTTGGCTATTTCTTCTACAAAAATTGCGAAATCTAAATAAGAAGCTCCTGCTCCACCCCATTCTTCTGGAATTGGCAGACCACATAAGCCCAAGTCAGCCATCTTTTTAAAGGTTTGCATGGGGAACTGATGTATTTCATCGGTCTCAGCAGCTATTGGTTCTACTTCGTTTTTTGCAAATTTACGGAACATATCCCGCATCATTAAAGTATCTTCATCCAATTGAAAATGCATATGTGTCCACTCCTATCAATATTTGCATTACTTGCCTAAAAAATGGGCTTTTCTCTTCTCAATGAATGCCTGCATGCCTTCTTTTTGGTCGTTAGTGGCAAAGCATAAACCGAATATATCAGCCTCAATGGACATAGCTCGAGTAATATCAACCTGCATACCGCTGTTAACTGCATCTTTGCAAAATCTTACCGCCAACTGTCCTCTATTTACTATCATTTGAGCTATTTTCAACACTTCAGCTTTCAGTCGGTCTCCAAACACTATCTGGTTTACCAGGCCAATACGGAGAGCCTCTTCGGCATTTATGACCTCGCCGGTATAGAGCAGTTGTTTTGCCATACCGGTCCCTACTAAACGAGGCAGGCGCTGGGTACCGCCAAAACCAGGGGTTACTCCCAAACCTACTTCAGGCTGTCCAAATTTGCTTTTATCCGAACATATTCTGAAATCGCAGGCCATGGCCAGCTCGCAGCCACCTCCCAGACAAAAACCATCGATTGATGCAATAACTGGTTTTGACATGTCTTCAATGAGATTTGTAACCTCACCGCCCAGCATTCCGAAAGCTCTGGCTTCCATTGCCGTCATGTTGATCATGGACGTAATGTCCGCACCAGCCACAAAAGCTTTATTGCCTGCTCCGGTAATTATTAACAAATCAACTTCATCATTGTCCCTTACTTCCCCAACTGCTGCTTTAATATCTCGTAATGTTGCGATGTTTAACGCATTTAGCGCTTTCGGACGGTTTATTGTCAATTCAGCAATCCGTTCCTCAATATTTAATAGAACATTATCGTACACGGGCGGCCTCCTTAGTTTGAACAAATTACGGCTCTACTTTTATAAGCATGGAATCTCCCTGGGCATGTCCCGAGCAGATTCCGCAAACTCCAAAGCCGCCACCCCGCCGCTTTAATTCATAGCCCAGGGTCATCAGAATGCGGGCACCGGAGGATCCGATCGGATGTCCATAGGCGATGGCCGATCCGTTGACATTGACCTTGGCTACCATATCTTCTTTACTCATACCTACGATCTTCATGCAACTGACCAGAACAACGGCGGCAAAGGCTTCATTGGCTTCAACTAGTTTGATGTCATTGGGGGTCAGACCGTTTTGAGCCAATACCTTTTTTATGGACAGTCCGGGAACGGTGGCGATATCCTTGGTCTGCTGGGATACTTCAGCATAATCGACGATGGTAAACAGCGGCTTTAATCCCAATTCATCGGCTTTGTCACGGCTCATTAACATGACCGCAGAAGCTCCATCGTTAACTCCCGGAGCATTTCCGGCAGTTACGCTTCCCGGTCCGCCCGTGATCGGACTCTTGTGATTGAAAACCGGCGGCAGTTTGGCCAGTGTTTCTATAGTAGTGCCCGGGCGCGGGCCTTCGTCCTTGCTCACAACCTCTTTGCCCTTCTTGATTTCTACCGGGAAAACTTCATCATCCAAACGGCCACTGTTCATTGCATCTATAGCCCGGGATTGTGAAAGAGAGGCCCACCAGTCCATTTGCTCACGGGTGATACCGAATTCATCGGAAACTTCGGAACCATGAATAGCCATATGCCGGTTATAGAATGCATCCCACAGTCCGTCATAAACCATCAAGTCGACCATGTTGCCTTTGGGCACGCCCATACGTTCGCCAAATCTATGATCGGGAAGAGAGTAGGGGCAGTTGCTCATGCTTTCCATTCCACCGGCGATAACGATTTCAGCCCGGCCCACTTTAATCAACTGGACTCCAAGATCAACCGTTTTTAGACCTGAAGAGCAAACTTTATTTATTGTTATGGAGGGAACCGATTCAGGCAGGCCGGCCAGCAAGGTGGCCTGGCGGCTGGGAACCTGTCCAACGCCGGCTGGCACAACTTCTCCCATGTAGACATAATCTACATCTTCACCTTTAACTTTGCCCTCGACCCTGCGCATAACTTCCTTAATAGCTAAAGCCCCCAGTTGAGGGGCGTCAAATTCTTTTAATTTGCCGCCCAATACTCCATAAGGGGTTCTGGCTGCAGCCACGCAAACTACCTCGCGAAGTTTGGCGTAAGGATTGTCGAGGCTGCGGCCCATTCCTTTGAAATCGGGTTTTCTTTCGCCAAAACCGGTTACGGGTACCGTTTTAGGATAATCGGCTCTTTTCATGTCTAATTTTTGAATATAATCTGACATCAGTTATCCTCCTTATTCCTTACAATTTTTAATCCTGAAGCTACCACAGACGAATATGCGATTGTGAAAAAGGTTTATAATGGGAAGACGTCCATAAGGCTCCTTTTACAATTCCCCCAATTGACATTAGGTAAACGGCTCCCATTATAAAAATAAAAAGAACTAGGGGGGATGGGGGTATATTAATATAAGGGGGATCATGATCAATAACCTGGGCATCAGTCTGTTTTTGTATTGGGCTAACCATGCTCTTTTCTACCCCTCGGTTACACAATTATTAGGCGCTATCAATCTTATAATTGAGTGTTAACGGCCTGTGTAATTTGGCTTTCTTTTTTCGAGAAAAGCTTGCATCCCTTCCTTCTGGTCTTCAGTTGAGAAAAGAATTGTAAAGGTTTTCTTTTCATATTCAAGTCCAGATGAAAGGTCAACATTTATACCGCGATTTATGGAATCTTTAGCCGCCCGCAACGCTATCGGCGATTTACTCCCAAGTGCCCTGGCTAATTTTTTTGCTTCGTCCAACAGCTTATCTTTGGGAACAACTGCAGTTACAAGCCCTATCTTCAGGGCCGTATCGGAATCTATAGTAAGACCCGATAAAATCATATATTTTGCCCAACCGGGTCCCACAGTACGAGTTAACCTTTGTGTCCCGCCGGCACCTGGGATAATTCCCAGGTTAATTTCCGGTTGACCAAATATTGTCCCTTCCGCAGCGATTCGAATATCGCAGGCCAAAGCCAGTTCGCATCCTCCACCCAAGGCCATACCACTTATAGCCGCTATAACAGGCTTGGGAGAATCTTCGATTTTCAATAGTGCAGGTGTAATCAGGTCTACAAAATTCTGAGCTTGTAAAGCATTTGCTTTAGACATAAAGGCTATATCTCCACCCGCCGCAAAAACCTTTTCTTGACCGGTAAGTATGACAGCTTTTACTTCATGATCCGCAACGATCTCATCCATTATTTTTGATATTTCAATAAAAAACGTATCATCCAGTGCATTCATGATTTTAGGCCGATTAAGAGTTATTATGCCTATGCCGTTTTCCTTGGTATATAACACAGTTTTTAATTCCATACTCTTTACACCTCGTATATTAGTAATTTCAATCTTTATTATCACAGTAGGCAATTGAAGCCCATAACACCCCCCGATATACAAGATAATTTGGGTTTAGGGAGCCTTTAAATATTTCCTATCTTCGTTTTACGAGCTCGTACATCTTTAGATTGAAAACCACCACCTTCCTTTACAAAACACAATATGTGCAAGGAATGTGCCAAGTAGTTTTCTTTTTACTTTTTCCCAACAAACCGGCGTTCTTTTAAGGTATTGAATTTTGTCAAGGTTTTGTACCGTTGTTATACAACCAAAAATCACTGTTAAATTACCAAAAAATATCCGTAGCTTATGAGGATTGCGTACAAAAAATGCGATAATTTGATGTGAATGAGTTTTTGTCTGGGTGAGCTAATCGATATGATGGGTTTAAACCAGTTAGAGCTAAGTTTTTAAGGTTGGCGGCAATCGGATTGCATATCAAATATGCCAATTTATGCAAAGAAATTGAATCAAGTTTACTTTAGTCATAAAATTGTGGTTATCGCTTATTTTAATATACTGTTAAATCATGCAATGCAAGATGTTATCCAAATAAGGATTTGGCACAAAAAGAATTATTATGAGGCTGTACTCAGCTTGCGATTTAACGAGTTTAATAATGGTGCATTGTTACTCGGTACCACTAAATCAACCTGGGAAATGTGAATCCGACCTCCGCTCTTTCTCTTCTCGGATATGTTCTCATTAACCTCAACCATTACATAATCAGCGTTTATTATTTCAGCCTGGAAAGCATTTTCGGGAACTTCTTTGGCATACCAAAAAAAACCCTCTGAATCCATTGTGCTCACACTAGCCATAAATACTAAGCCAGCAGCCCGGGTATGGTGTGATTTGTTAACAAGACCGGTAAATGATAGTTCATAATTGCTGTATCCGTCCCATTTACAAACCTCATAATGGAAATGTTTTTGATTCGGGTCTGACTTCATAACTTCAAAAGGAAATATAACTGAATCATAAAGTATAGAAATGTTCATAAGCTCTTCCTTACGTCTGGCCAAGGCTATGTCCAGTTCATTGCTCTGGCAAATACCAAAAGCATAGCGAACGCGGTTTCCAGTCCTTATATGTTTTACTGCTTCATTTGCAAAAGTAAACTTTGTGCGATATTCAGATATATACGAATGATTCATTTTGGGTTTTCCTCCTTGTTTCCTAAATCCGGTATGTTGCACTTTAATAAATGCAAAAATTATGCCATTGAATCTTAAGCGAATGAAGCCCATATTACGGGCATTTAGCAACCAAGGGGTAATCATCATTTGGGTATCTATAACCAGGTTATTTGAATAACTTAATAATAGAAGGATCATCACAGCCCTGATTGGCTCATGTATCTGCCCTTGTGGATAAATAACTAAGATTATTGGCAAAGAATCTAGAAGCCAAAATGTTTAAACTATCCTTGTTATCAAAATATAGTTGAAAACAAAACCTGCACAAAAAGCAAAACTGCCTGCAGTCATTGCAGACAGTCAATGGATCCCGTTTAGGGCTCCATTCAAAGGCACTATTGTTTTAAGTATATCAATACATACCCAGTAGCTTTTTCAAGATCTGCATCTCTTCATCACCAATTATCCTGCTTTCCCTTTTAATTGCTTCCTTGCTTTGATGGCCTTGAATTTCAGTCATGACATAGGCAGGTGTCTCGTTTAACACTGATACGATTTGGCCTTTAAACGTCGGATTTTCTTCAATAGTTCTCAAATGATTCGCCTCCAAATTTCACTTTCTTTTCGAAACAGAAGCCATATCCAAAACGAGTTTATTCTTTGATGATATATTGACATACGGCCTCGGGGAATCTCCCCCAAGGCCATATGTTAATTAATTCTTAAATATTTACAACAACATGTTCTCTATTTGGGTTGCATACGAATGGCTCCGTCCAGGCGAATAGACTCTCCGTTTAACATGGGGTTCTCGGCAATCTGTTGAACTAGAGAGGCATATTCGTCCCCTTTGCCAAGCCTGGATGGGAATGGGATCATTTTGCCCAAAGCATCCTGCACATTTTCCGGCAGGCTTTGCAGCATCGGG
>JBDKUD010000318.1:0-3178 GCA_039679805.1 Syntrophomonas sp.
TGTTTTAAAGCTTTCAGCACTGTTTGCACATATTCATCCTGCTCATCTAAAACCCAGGCAGGAAAATATCTCTCCCCACCAATGGCAGCACCGGTGTAACACTCCTCCTGGCCTTTAGCAAAATAGGCATTAGCCTCAAATTGAGGATCTTCATGCTGAATTGTTACAATTAGATCCAGAATAGGTTTAATAACACTTTCCGGAGTTTCACCAACCAGCAGGCGACGATCGTAAGTAATTCTGCAATAATCAGGCACTACGGACGCTCCTGGATAAGGTGACGATTTAATATCTGTCAGTTCAAGTATTCCATCACCCAGAATAGAATGATGCGACATCTCCAGCTTTCTAATTTCGTCAATCAGCCGGGCAGCTTTATATACAGCATTGATACCCTTGTTGGGATTAGCTGAATGAGCAGGCTTGCCAAAGGTTTCCACTACAATTTCCGCCCGGCCTTTCTGACCGCGCTTGACATTACATACTGAGGCTTCTCCAATAACTACGTAATCAGGTTTAATCTGTTCGCTCACACTTTTGGATGATATACCTTCAAAACATTCCTCCTGGACTGAACCTACTACATATAAATCTCCGGCAAAATCCCGCTTGGAATCTTGGGCAAAAAAGGCTGCTGCACAAACCATGGCAGCTACTGCCCCCTTCATATCAGAAGCTCCGCGGCCATAAATCTTGCCTTCCACAATCTCGCCGCTAAAAGGTCCATGACTCCAATCAGATTCTTCGGGAACCGGTACTGTATCCAGGTGTCCGTCAAAAAGCAGTTTCGGACCAGGTCTATTGCCCTTAATTTGACCAATTATACTGCCATATTTATCAACCAGAATTTCATCAAAACCCAGCTCTAAAAAAGCGCTCTTAACTTCATCTGCAGCCTTCTTTTCATGACCGGAGTAGCTCTTGGTTCTAATTAAATTCTGACAAAGTGTAACCAACTGGTCTTGTCGTTCCGTTGTAAACTTAATCCCTGTGTTTTTCATGGTGACAAATGCACCTCGAATCATAAATATTTTTAATGATTCGGCAGTCGGGTTAAAGGGCTGTCCCCCAACTGCCGAAAATTATAAATGTAACCGCTTAAGCCTAATTTTTTTCTCCAGCAGCTACGTCCGCAAATTCAGTTCTAAGAGATCCAATAGGTTGGATAGTCTTCAGGTACGCCACCTTCACCGGAAGAGACGATCCGCAAGGTTGCTAAATATCCTACAAATCCTAATACTAATCCCATAAACCAGGCATAAGTGTAGAGCCAGGCTACTGCCGGAAGATACTCCGTTGTAGCAAACCAGGTTATTTCTGGTGTAAGGAATATCTATTGAATAAGCAAGATTCATGCCAAGTCTTTCATAATCCCTTCAATCCCTACTGTATCTAAGGCTGACTAAGTAGTTCATAAGCTTTTTGGGTTACAGATACTTATCATAGTGATAAGTATCTGATCGAAATCCGCAGGCAAGAATTAATGCGTGTCTAAATCAACTGCTTTGACTGTTAATTTTAAAAGGCTGTCCGTAGGGACAGCCTTTTATTCACTTGTTATAAATTTAATAATTAAGAACTCTTCATTTACTAGCATTTATCAAAA
The DNA here is from genome assembly GCA_039679805.1 of Syntrophomonas sp. Lineage (GTDB taxonomy): Bacteria > Bacillota > Syntrophomonadia > Syntrophomonadales > Syntrophomonadaceae > JBDKUD01. The sequence goes on from JBDKUD010000318.1 coordinate 1,607, forward strand.
TAATAAATATATTATCATTTTAATAAATTCAATAATCCAATACTCTCCGTATTAACTCCAATGCCAAATTCAGCGCTGCTTCAGCAGCATCATTTAAACAAAATTCTTCCTTGTATTTATGTTCCTAATTCCCTAGTTCTTCATTCATTGTACCGGGGAACTCCTTATCCGGGAAAAGATAACTTCCGATTAAGAAAGCAATTAATCCCACGATAAGACCTGGGATAATGGGTTCCAGAGAGAAAAACTTTATACCGAAATTTTCCATAGGAATAACAACTGCAGATGCACATATTATGGAAAGATAACTGCCCGCTTTACTGGCTCTATCCCAGAAATGTCCAACCACGTAGGGGAATATTGTTCCTGCTGATTTTAAGGTAAAACAGAACATAAGCAAAGTAATTAGGTTCTCGATATTCATGGTAGCGATCAAAAGGCCTATTAGGCCGAATACCAGCAGTGACCATTTGGCCTGATTAACAATGTCCTTATCAGTAGCATTTTTATTTACATATTGTTTGTAAATATCATTGGCCCACATAGAAGCAGCACCTAAGAGATCAGAACTGGCACTCGACATGGTAGCTGACGCCAGTGCCGCTGCCAGGAATCCCAGTATTACCTTGGGTAATACAACCATTCCCAGAGTAGGCAGTACATATCTGGTACCGTTGGCCTCAATGGCAGCCCCACTGATGACTCCGGTATTCACAGCAGCCAGGCAGATTAGACCAAGAATGGCAGGAATAAAGGCAAAGAACAGATACATGCCACTGCAGAGTAACGATGCCTGTTTGGCAACTTTTTCGTCGCGGCAGGAATATATCTTTTGTATTGTTTCCTGTCCTACCAGGAAGCTGGCCACGTACATTATAATAAGCGAAACAATAGTTCCCCAGCCTATTCCCTTAATTGGATCGAGTGAGGCTTTGGGAACATTGGTAACAACAACATTCCAGCCGCCTACTGCATGTAATGCAAAAGGTATACAAACAATCAGACCGATTACAATGATCACCCACTGAATAACATCGGTCATGGTTACACTGTACAGACCACCAATATATGCATATAACAATATGACTAAAGTAGATAAGATCAAGCAGAACATAAAACTCCAACCGGTGAGTACTGACATCAATATCCCGGTAGCAGTAAACTGAACCACGGCATCACCGATTTCCGGAGGTATCATAATAATTGAGGTTAATAATCCACTTCCTTTACCATATCTCCAGCGGAAATACTCGGGCACAGTTTTTTCCTGGCTTCTGCGTAAGTGAGGGGCAACATATGCAATGATAACGAAGGCTATCGACATACAGATAATATACCAAGCCGATGACAAGCCCCAAGTACCATAGGCATTCTGTGCCACACCCATGGTACTTCCCCCGCCTACCTGCGTTGCTGCCAGCGTGCCGGCTACCATAAAAGGTCCCAGTCTCCTGCCTGCTACTAAGAAATCATCAGCAGATTTGCTGGCTGCGTCTTTATAATAAAACCCTACGCCAATCATGGCTAGAAGATAAAGTCCTACGATAATCCATACTGTAAGCATTATTATTC
>JBDKUD010000317.1:0-11385 GCA_039679805.1 Syntrophomonas sp.
GTTTAAAAGCTGCATACTCAAAATTTGGCGCTTTGCTTGGATCTAAAACCAGATCAATTATTAACGGCCCGCGGACCCCATATAAGGGCAAGGAATATTCATAATTGCCTTTGCCCAGTATATCCTCGGCTTTAACCCCAGTCATTTCTTCTATAGCCCGATTCCAGGTAATGATCTTCCCATCTATATCAACGGCAAAAGTAGCATCAGGCATGTATTTTATCATATTTGTTAGATGTTGCTGGGTGTTCCTAACGGCTGTTTCATTTCTTTTTTGTTTAGTAATATCGCGTAAAGACTCAATCACACCAACCAGATTGCCACTGTTATCATACAGCGGTGCAGCTTGACCCCACAAATATGCGTTCCCCTCCCCATAGCAAACTGATACCCAACACTCTGCAATCAGCTTTTCTTGCCTTCGCTCTATATGACTATACTGCCTTTCAAATTCAGGGTCAGGTTTAATCACCAGATCTATTGCCATTGGCCTTTTATCCCCATAAAAAGGTATTGAATATTCTTTGTCACCCTTGCCCAATATATCCCAGGACTCAACCCCAGTCATTTCTTCAATAGCTTTATTCCATATTATTACCTTGCCTTCAAGATCAATTACGAGGGTTGCATCAGGAAGAAAGTTTATTATATCTGCCATAGGCCCTCGTGAAATAGGACAATCTATGGCCGATTCTATGGCAGAATACCGGTTATATAATGTATTAAATGGTAAATAATCTCGACTTTTCTTGTTCATAATGCTTGTTTTCTCCAGCTCAAGTGCATTAATTATTAACGTACCATCAATATTTGTTGAATCTAAAAATATGCCTGTTCTTCTTTCTAAACGCCCAATGTTAACCTATTATTTTAACTCCAAAACAGGCCAATTAAAATCAGGCATAATAACTCAGAGACTTATTTTCGCTCATAACTGGTTATTTATAATAGCAAAAAGCATGCCAATAATAGCATGCTCCATTGTTCCTGCATTCTTCTCAATTATTTGATCTTTTGCGACATGTTTCTGATTAACACTTTGTATCTATTTTGAACATATTGTAATTTTAATTAACACGTCTTTTATGATCTTCATATATCCTGGTTTTTCAATCGATTATAAAGTGCTGTTCTTGATATTCCAAGATAACGCGCAGTTTCAGTCTTATTGCCATTGTTTAAATATAGGGCTCTATTTATAATTTCGTCTATAATTGTATCCAGATTAAAACCATCATTCGTCATGCTAACTTGAAAAGTACCAATCTGAGAAATAGTCTCCTGTAGTGATATATTTTCCTTTATTTTTCTTTTAGGAGAGAACTCCTCTGAAGCTTGTATTATGTGCTCCATCACTGCTGTTTTTTGTTGTGTTAGTATATTTTCTCCTGTATTTAAAAATTCTATTTTCTGCCTAATAATTTCTAAATGTACAGGTTTCAGTTCTTGATAATCATGCATTAAAACAATGGAATCGATAACATTTTTCATTTCCCTTATATTTCCTGGCCATGAATAAGACTGTAATATTTCTGCTGCTTCGGGACTAATACTTCTGAAGCTTTTTCCTTTTAATTTCGAGGCTTGCAATAAAAACTTAGATGCTAAAGGCAATATTGCCTCTTTTCTTTCTCTCAATGGGGGAATTTTAATATAACCTACCTTGATACGATAATAAAGGTCTTCGCGAAAAGTTCCCTTACATACTCTGAACTCAAGATCAACATTGGTAGCACAAATGATACGTACATCCGTCTTGATCTTTTTTAATCCGCCAACTCTGTATAATTCTTTTTCCTGAATCACCCGTAGAAGCTTACCCTGTAAATCATATGGTATTTCCGCTATTTCATCTAAAAACAAAGTACCTCCCTGGGCTAAATCGAACTTCCCTTTCTGCCCCTTACTTAGTCCGCCGGTAAAAGATCCAGCATCATATCCAAACATCTCGCTTTCAAAAATTCCAGGGGTTATAGCTGCGCAATTGATGTCTATAAATGGAGCTTCTATCACATCAAAGTTACCATAATGAATTAATTTGGCTACTAATTCTTTACCGGTTCCAGTTTCCCCTTCAATAAGAACCGGTATTGATCGATCAAGATGATATGTATTAGCATCTTTAACAATCTTACGCATAATAGCTGAATGGGCAGTAATTCCAATATCACTAAATGATTTTGCTGCAAATTTCTTTAGTTTATCTAATTTAAGCTGCGTCTCTGCATTCTCTTGACGCGATTTTCGTAGCTCTTCACTAATCAGCACCTGGTCGGTAATGTCTATAGCATTCATTAGTATGTAATCACACTTGCCCAATTGGATGATCGTTGATGATATGACTAAGGTTACTATGTCACCGCTTTTAGCCTGAATTGTTGTTACAAAACTTCGAGCCCGCTCGGACTCATGCAATTCCCAATATAATTGGGCCCGCTTTTCAGGGTCTACATAGAGATTTAGTTCTATCGAATTACGGCCTTTTATCTCACTACGCGAAAATCCAAGAATATTCAACCATTTTTCATTTACATCAATGTAATGTTCGTCCTCAATATTTTGAATTGCCATCATAGAAGGGCTGGAATTGAAGATACGGTAAAATCTTTCGTCTGAAGCCTCCTCTATCTGACGCCGTTCTTTTTCTAACTCAATATTCCGCTGTTGGAGTCTAACCAGCTCACTAATAAGATCCTCTTTAGTACGAAATTTATCTTTCAATTATATTACCTCCAGAATGCATCAGAAACTTGTTTAATTTATGCCTGACACAGTTTTCCGTTAAAACGCACATTTTATTTATGGAGGTTTATCTTCATTAACCATATTACTTCAACACATTACAATTATAAACACTTTTTGATCTGCACCCCAATAGTACTAATTGGCGAATAAAATTACGTTCTGTTCCAGCATCAGCAATAACCATATTAAGTGGGGTTTTAAAGTCATATGAATTATCAATCGGATACTTTCTAAAACCAGAATCTGGTTCAGTTGACCTGCATAAAACTATTGGCCGACCGGAAATGTCTGCTTTAGCGATTTACGCAAGCCAATTTGGGGCTTCTATATATGACCTTGCCAGACTTTTAATCAATCAGGAGAATTCAGAAAGTATTGCAAATTTAATAAGAGCAACAAGAGACGAAGTAATTTTGGCATATGCTCAGTCTTTCATAGTCAATGAGTCTAAAGTCCGCGGATACTATATTTCTCAAGTCAGTGACAATCTCCGGAGTTATTTTACCAACCAAAAGATGAGGAGAATCACCACCCCGGAACCGCATTTGACTTGGACTTTGGATATGCTGGAAATGCCTAGTACCCTATATGTTCAGATACCAGAAGCATTATTGAAACAATTTGCACCGCTTTGGAACCTGTTTTTGATGCAAATTCTAAGACATTTACAGCAACGACCAGAACGAAAAGAACCACACATACTGGTAGCCATTGATGAGTTCCCGCAATTCGGGAAACTAGACATGCTGCCCTAAATGCTGGCTACATTGCGTAGTAGAAATGTTCATGTTCTTATAGCATGTCAGGCAAAGTCCGATATTGACCAAGTTTATACCGAAATTACTGCAAGGAGAATAATAAATAACTGCCGGTGGAAATCCTTATACGGCACTGAAGACCCTACAGATCAAAAATACTGGTCAGAAATAATAGGGTATAGAACTGTTCAAAACTATTCTACCGGTGAAAATAGCAGTGCAAATACAACATCTATTCATGGCTCCAAAGGGAAAACCGTATCAAAATCTGAAACTGGAGTTCCACTTATCAGGCCGGAAGAGCTGCGAACCTTGCAGGAGTATAACAAAAAGATCCTGCTGGCGCCCGGATGTATGCCTGTAATGCTGCGACCGGCGTATTCGTGGGAGATCTGGGGGAGCAGCTAGAAAATATCACAAGAATTGAGAACATTCAAGGAGGTTTGAGTACTTGGAACGATTTAATGAACTGTTAGCAGGAGTTATTATAATTGTAGTCTCATTAATGGGACTAAAATGTATTTTGAATTACCACAAGAATCCAGGTCGCGCCATAGGGCAGCTAATAGTAACGGTTATAGTAGGAAGCTTGGGTTACTCCCTTATTATCGGCGGTTCTAAAGATATAGTGGATATTTTTCTGGGATTTGCTGACATGATATTCGGAGCTTAAGTCAACTTCAACATTAATATTTATAAAATCCTCTCATCATATCATTAAATTTAAGAAAGGAGGGAGCGGGTACTTATGTATTCGCCTTATTTTATGAGAGAAAAGCTTGCGAAATATAAATCAACCCACGGGTCTGGTATTTTCTACTAACAATTGTTAGTGTGGAAATTTCCCTGTTATATACAAAGATAGCTCTTATTATAGAGGGGGTATTTGGATGCTAAATAATGCGTACCAATATGAGCAATATGAGCCCAAAAAAATTGTAAAAGGTTTAAGCTATATCGGCTTTTTTGCTAAGTTAGTTTGGATTACTATTGGGCAATTCGCATGGTTCCCAATAATAATCTTATTAATTACACAACCGATATTCCCCTCGAATTTATCGGCTGTACTTTTCTTAGGAGCTTGGGTTCTTGTTATCACGCCTGTAAGAAAAACGCTGCAGCGCCTAATTGACGAAAGGATACTTTGCACGAGCGTACCGATACAGGGGCAACTCGTTCCTGAACTAGAATATGAACTCCAAGATTACCCGGAGTCAACACAGCAAAATTGGAGTTCAAAAAACTACCATGATCAATGGGATGAACGGAATTTTAAAGACTACACAGATAGCTGCAGGTTAGACACGCAAACTAATACCTCTTCTATACCGGAATCGCAAAGGTCTAGTGACATTCAGGAACGGGCAATAACGGAGGCAGAGCCAGTTTGCGAAATATTACGAGAGCCAAAGCCTAGAAGCGTTGCTGAAATTGAGGCGGAAATAGGTAGCTTGATAGGGCTAGAGTCAGTTAAAACGACAATAAACAAGATACTTCTTAAAGAAGAAGCTAACAAAAAAAGGTTGCTGACGGAATGCATCCAGAGAGGGGAACTCTTCATATGGTTTTTAAAGGTAACCCAGGTACAGGGAAAACAATAATGGCAAGATTGGTTGCAGAATTATTTTGTGCAAAAGGCATTCTCCCAGGGTGCGGATTTATTGAAACAAAGAAGGCCGATTTGGTAGATCGTTATGTTGGTGGATCAGCCCGTAATACGGCACAAATAATTCAAAAATTATTGGATCAAGGTGGGGGAGTTCTTTTCATCGATGAAGCATATGGGCTTGGTTCTGGTTCCGGTAAAACCGGAAGCGGAGGCGATTTTAATGCTGATGTAATAGAGACGTTAATAAAAGGGATGGAAGATTTTCGAGATCGTATTTGTGTTATATTTGCCGGATATGCTAAAAATGGCGCATATGATAGTTCGGGGAAAAATATGGAGAGTTTTCTTGAAAGCAATCCCGGGTTAAAACGGAGAATCAGCTATACAATTGAATTCCCCGATTATACACCAGAAGAGCAGATGCAAATTCTGCGCTCATATATAAACAGAATAGGCTATTATATATCAGAAGATCATTTGCGGGATATTTCTGAGCAGATTAACCGCCATATTATCCCTGATAATGCTGGTGGTATACGTACGCTGCTTGAGCATGCAGAAGACAACCAGGCAGTGCGAATTCATAAAGGGGCAAACCACAGGGATTTGCTTGCACGTGATTTTGATTTTAACGGATATCCAGAACAGCTGGAAAACTAACTTTATAACAGGGTTGACCATTTGCCCGGCAAAGCCGGGCTTTTTCATTTATATAGGAGGTGAATAAAACTCATGAATACATATGTCAGCTACTGCAGAAATCAAAAAAGCTACATAACCGATAATCTTATCTGTTCGAACAGGGATACTCGTACGGGCTGCACATTCTGCCCTAATCTAACGCGATTCAAAAACCCAGCAAATATTGATGGATTTAACAAATTGGATGATGGACAAAAGGCTATATTTAGTCAATTCATACTAAACTTCTTCAATGGATGGGGACCCGATGTCCGCAATTCAATTGAACCTATTGGCGTCAGTCCTCAATATTCACAGTTTCTTCTGTATCAGATTTGATTGTTTATTCAAAGGAAAGCCTGAATGGTTGCATGTTGTGGATGCAAAGACTTGGTTTTAATCTTCAAAGCGATAACCATGCCTTTTAACAACAGAAGAGAACCACAAATTGGAGGGTATTATGAAAGAAATTATTACCCCAACAAATTTTAAAATATCTACTCATGCGTTGGAGCGTTTCTTAGAGAGGATCGTCAAACACCCCGTTAATTATGAGAATTGTAGTATTGCTAGGCTTGTAATAAAAAGCCAGCTAAGTTATAGAGCCTGCCCGATAACAGGCCAAAATGGAAATGTAGTGGAGTTTAGTTACAAGAATGGGCTTTTTATATATCAAAGGGAGACAAACACCATTATCACAGTTATGGAGAATCCAAGGCAGTCAAATGAGGTGATTTCATGGAAGCTTCATCTTCCTGTGGGGACTCATTTTCAGCATGATATACCCAGCAAGGAGAAAATCAAAATGATTACTAAAGGTTTTGTTCCGGTTGGAATACAAGTGCCCATAGTAGTAGGAGCAACATTTGCATTCAATTATCAGACTAAATGGGTTTTTAAAAAAGATCAGGAGGTTATAGATAATGAAAGCCGACAGCAAAAGAAACCGGAAGCGGAGGTCGATAAAAGTTCGAAGTTTGAAACGGAACAATGTAGTTAACCAAAGACGAAGGCAAATAATAGTTGTTAAAAATTCAGATGAAAAATAAAGCATCAATATAGACTGGTACTTCGTCCAAGAGACTTGTCGAAAGGCGTATTTATTAAGGCAACATTTGTCTTTATTAACATATAGATTAGGAGGATTTGTATTTATGGCAACAAAAAACGTGAAATGGGAAGATGCACCAGATATTTTAACTGTCCAGCAGGCAGCAGCACTGAGCCAGTTGGGAGTGACGCGGATGTACAAATTATGCAGGTTGGAGGGGTTCCCGGTACTTCGTATTGGCAATATGTTTAGGATACCCAAGGAAATCTTCCACAATTGGCTTGTTCAGCAGGCTCAGGCTCGAGCAGAAATATCGGTCGACGAAGATTAATTGGTAAAATGATTATATCTCAAAACGAAAGGGGTGATTAATCATGTATTTAAATGAAAGGAGTGTGAGTAGTTGGCCAAACGGAAAAAAGATCGTAGATATGGCGAGGGCTCGGTATATCCTTATAAGAAAGGGTATGCTGGGCAAATCTCCATAAATTTTGAAAGGACCACAGTTTACGGCAAAACCGAAGATGAAGTGCGAGAAAAGCTGGATAAGTTATTACTGATGAGTGCTCAAGGATTAAAGCTAAATCCTAAAATGAGTTTTGAAAGCTGGTTGGATTTTTGGTTTGAAAGATATCATCGGCCGAATTGCAAGGAAAGAACCTGGAAAGACAACAAAGCACTTATGGATAACCGTATCAAGCCAAAATTGGGAAAAATAAACTTATCAAGCTTAGCACTGATACGATTCAGGTTTTCATAAATGACTTAAGCCAAAGCGGACTTTCATATAATACGATACGGTTAATAATGAATGTAGTGAAGTCATCTCTACAACAGGCAGCTATGACGGGCAAGATACCATATAATCCTTGCTTGGCGATTAAGCTTCCTAAGCGTGTAGTCAAGAAACAACGCGCCTTATCATTTGAAGAAGAGAAAAAGTTATTAGAAAAATGCGAGAATTTGCGGCTTAGAACTATGATTAGCTTGGATATTTCAACCGGCTTGAGAGAAGGAGAACTTTTAGGCCTTTTGTGGCCCGACATTGACCTCGAAAATCAGGTTTTAAAGGTTGAACGGGAATTAACAAGGGGAAAATACGATGGTCAAAACCTACCATTTGAACCGCCAAAAACAGATAATAGTATTCGGGAAATCCCACTTAGTCAAGAAACCGTTAAGCTCCTAAAGGCTTATAAAATTAAGCAGCTTGAGGGAAAACTCAAGGCGGGTTCGTTGTGGCAGAATAATAACCTGGTATTTTGCACCTCAGCTGGACGGCCCTTAATGGCATCGAACTTTTATAGAGATTTGAGGAAGGCGGCCGCTCTAGCTAGTATAAAGGACATTCATCCGCATACTTTGCGGCATACGTTTGCCAGCAGGTTAGCTGATAACAATGTCCACCCCAGAACTATCCAAGCACTTATGGGACACGCAAACATGAAACAGCAGGAAGACTATACACACCCATCTGCAGCAGCTTTAAGACACGCCATATTGCAGTTAAATAGTCAACCAGTGGAAGCTAAAAAGACCGCAGAGAACGCAGAAAAAAATCCCTCCGAATAGTCGGAAGGAATGTCGCAAACCTAAATTATATAACCTTTGATAACCTGACTAATATACATTGTTTGTTGGCTTATTTACCGGGGTCAAACCCGGTAAACTTCTTTTTTCTGGAAGAATAATCAGGTATTCAAATACCCATTTTTAAGTTGATTACAGTACAATTACTGTACTTTACTATTTTGCCTAAAAGCCGTTGTATAGGTACTTGGTGTTTCAGTTTGATGCAATTTATAGCATTCTATTTCAGCCAAAGTGCAGTACAACTGCAGTATGAGGCTTATAATATATCCAAAAACTAGGAGATTGCCTATTAAAGAACCCCCTAGTTTCTTAATTTGCCTGGTGAGCCATCGCGGACTCGAACCGCGGACACCCTGATTAAAAGTCAGGTGCTCTACCGTCTGAGCTAATGGCCCTAATATGGCTGGGGTGGATGGATTCGAACCAACGAATGACGGAGTCAAAGTCCGTTGCCTTACCGCTTGGCTACACCCCAACGTTGAAAGCATACTGGGTGCACTTGCGGACGGCCAGGGCTTAAATGGGGTGGATGATGGGATTCGAACCCACGACCCCCAGAGCCACAATCTGGTACTCTAACCAACTGAGCTACATCCACCAGGCTACTTTCAAAGTGGCGTCCCCGGAGGGATTCGAACCCCCGACCCACGGCTTAGAAGGCCGTTGCTCTGTCCGGCTGAGCTACAGGGACTGACGTAAATGGAGCGGGTGAAGGGGATCGAACCCTCGCAACCAGCTTGGAAGGCTGGGGCTCTACCATTGAGCTACACCCGCCCGCAAAGTGTATTATACAATTAATAGAATTGTATTTCAAGCAACAATTGCATTTTATAATATGCGCATTTTCCGCACTTTGAGTCCCTACCAGACCTTAATCCAAGCAGGCGAGGACCTGTAATGACTGGCTGAATAGGGAAAATGCCCTGACTAAGGCAATGACAGACTATGTTATCATGCTGCAATTCAGTATATAAGTGAAAGAGTATAGAGAACTGTTTTCTTCAAAAACTAAACGGGCCGAACCCATCTATATCCAGGAAATAACATGGAATGGCTTTAGAGGGAGCGTTATACTACTGTCGTTTTAATAAGTAAGTAAAAAGTTTATGCAAAAAGGTAAAATATGGGCAAGGAAGAACTAGTAGTTAGTATAGTAAGGAGGGTTAATATGAGTGATCTCAAATTCGAAATTATTAAGACCCTGGGGGTATTGTCCGAGGGCAGCAGGGGGTGGCAGAAGGAAGTCAATCTGATCAGTTGGAATGGCAGAAGCCCCAAACTGGATGTGCGTGATTGGAGCCCTGAGCACCAGCGTATGGGCAAAGGCCTGACCTTTACCCGTGATGAGCTGATAAAACTGAGGGACTTCATAAACAGCCCGGATCTGGAGGGGCTGGAGTTGGATTAGTTGAAGAGGTCTTAAGTAATTATCCTCCTATTAGATTCTCAAAGGGATTATTACCAGTATTAATGTTAAGAGCTGTTAATGCCGAAATTAATAATGATATCGGTTAGATTACGGCGTTATTACACTGCCTTATTTCATCAGAAATAGGGCAAAACAGTGGTATAAATATACATACTTTCTACCAAAGAATACAAAAAATGCAATAATGTTAGTTGTACCGGGTGAAAGGCAGTGATACTTCAGTGGCGGGCCAGATCAGGGAAATGAATATATTACGCGGGTTTGCAATATTCGGAGTGGTCCTGTTTCACTGCCGTATAATGGATCCTGAACTATGGTGTTTTTTCCATGGCGTGTACAATTTTGTAGGCGACTGGGTCCTATCCGTGTTTATGATGGTTGCCGGATTTTTTGCAGTGAAGATCTGGGATATAAAAACCTCCCGCCAGTACCTGGATTTTATGAAAGATAAAGTCCGTCGCCTGGCCATTCCCTATCTGGTTTTGAGTTTTGTGGCCATACCAATCAAGTTGATTTTAAACAGCTATTCCTACCGCCCCTTCGAACTGAATATGCTGCTCAAGGATGTTTTTCTCTATCCCAACCATCATCCGATAAGTCAGTTCTGGTTTATTTATGTCCTGTTTCTTTTGTTTATAATTACCCCGGTGTTCAACCGGATATCTCTAAACAAGGCGACATTCGCAGCCCTGGTGCTGACATTCCTGCCTATTCACACAAAAATTTTCTTACTTTCTGATCTAGTCTATTTCCTGTTTCCTTTCTTGCTAGGCATGGTGCTCAATCGCAATTATGATAAATTTGTTGCACTTGAAAACAAGCCGCTGCTGGCCGTGGTCGGTTTTTTAATACTGATACTGCCGGGAGGCATTGGCAATTGGGTGGTCCCTCCCCGGTTATTCAATTTAGGAATTGAAATGGGTGGAATCATGTGGGCTTTGGCCACGGCCTACCTCCTGCGCAACAGCCGTTATTTGGGAACCGTTTTTGAGAATATGGGCATATACAACTATGACATCTACTTGCTGTCCTGGTTTTTTCAGACCGCTGTCCGGATTGTTTTCTACCAGATGTTTAAATGGGATGTCAACCTGGTTGCCTCGCTGATGGCCTTGACCGGAGTGGCAGGTCCTATGCTGATTTCAAAATACTTCCTGAAGAAATTTGATTTGACCAACCGGTTTATCCTGGGGAATAAGTCTACCAAAATTCAAGTTCCGGCATAGCCTAAACATTTGTTAAATGCCAAAGATCCCTGACTCTGGCCAGGGATCTCATAATCTGGAGTAAATTTATGTATATTAATATGAAGTAATTCGCGCCAAAAAGCTGCCCTGATTTGCACATTAAGGTCGGGGGAGTAATGAAATGGTCGGGGCGACAGGATTTGAACCTGCGACTTCCTGATCCCAAATCAGGCGCGCTACCAAGCTGCGCTACGCCCCGAACTTCTTTATGATACCACCAGGCCTTCAACCGTGTCAATTTACCCCAATAAGCCGAATATAATGGATACTTA
>JBDKUD010000187.1:0-3296 GCA_039679805.1 Syntrophomonas sp.
TAATTTCAAAGAAAAAATAATATTCCACAGATAAATTTGCAAAAAGGAATTTAATACTATGTTTAAAATACTAATCTTAAATACCATAGGACTAGATTTTGAAGGCATCACTAAAAGTATCATCTCATATCTGGAAGCAACAGATCGTTCCGACATGGAGATTGACTTTGCTCTAGTCAGCCAAAACTTCAATCCAGCCATGCTTAAGATTATAGAAAAGATGGGCTGCAATATTCATGTGCTTCCATTACGAATGAAAAAAACCTTCCGGTATTTTTTTGCTTTGCGCCGTTTGATACAGGAGAATGGATACGATATTGTTCACGCTCATGGCAATAGTGCAACATTAGCCATAGAAATGTGGGCTGCTAAATTGGCGGGTTGTAAAGTAAGGATTGCCCATAGCCGGAATACATCTACTAATTATCCTATATTAAATCAGTTATTGAAGCCGCTTTTTTATATGTCATATACGCAAGGCTTTGCCTGTGGTACAGAAGCAGGTAGATGGCTCTTCGGCAATAATGATTTTAAGGTGATTCCTAATGGCAAGGATATTTCAAAGTTTTCTTATAACTCGAACAAAAGAATTGAATATCGAACCAAATTAAAAGTAACCGATAAAGTTGTCATTGGGCATGCTGGTAACTTTAATTATCAAAAAAATCATGAATATTTAATAAGGATATTCAAGGAACTGGCTTGTGAAGATAAACATTATGTTCTTTATCTGATGGGCGAGGGTTCACTTCGTCCGCAGATAAAGAAAATGGTTGAAGAGTATGAACTAGAAGAACAAGTTTTTTTCACCGGAAGTATAGATAATATGGCTGATATGCTACAAGCAATGGATATTATGGTGTTCCCGTCTATTTTCGAAGGATTACCTAATGTGGTGTTAGAGTGGCAGGTTACCTGTCTGCCCTGCGTAATTTCAGACTCAATAACAAAAGAATGTAAGTTAACGGATCTGGTCTCTTATATGTCGTTGCAAGATGGACCCGCTGCATGGGCTGAAAAGATTCGTTCTATAGAAATCGTTGATAGAGAAGAAATAAAAGATAGAGTTTTAGAACAAATTCGGACGGCTGGATTTGATATTGAGGAAAATGCCAAGCAGTTAAAAGAAATTTATTATGAGTTATTACTAAATAAGGGATGTGATTTACAAAATTATGAAAACGATAAACCATATCATATTTATCAGCAATGAAGTAGCTAACGGCGGTTCAGGGCGAGTTATCAGTGTTTTAGCTAACTCGTTTATAAATAGAGGATATCAAGTTTCGGTATACTCCTTTAATAATAGATATGAAACCTATCCCATGGATAAATTGGTGAAACAAATCTTTTTGAAAATTAGATATAAGCAAAAACTTATGAACAAACTTGATAGAATTATGCAGCTGCGGAATGTGTTTAAGAGGAACCCCGGTGCTTCTATTATTGCCTTCGAATACTTTGTTAATATGCAGACAATAGCTGCGGGATTGGGGTTAAAAAATAAAATTATTATTTCCGAGAGAAATGATCCGGCTCAACAGGAAAATAGGAAAATCATTAAACACATGAGATCTTTTCTTTATTATTTTGCAGATAGTTTGGTATGCCAGACGCCGGATGCCAGGGCGTATTTTCCAAAGGCAGTACAAAAAAAAACAAATATTATTGCCAACCCTATTATGGCAGGATTACCGGAACCAATCAGGGGAGAGAGAAGAAAAGAAATCGTTAACTTCGGACGTTTTGAAAAGCAGAAGAATCTTTTATTGCTTATTGATGCGTTTGCGTTACTTTACAAGGAGCATCCTGAATATAAGCTATCCCTTTATGGGGACGGTAATGAAAAGAATAGAATTGAAACCTATATTGATGAAAAACACTTGCGGGATTGCATTTCTCTACATGGCAGCACTCCAGACATTCATAATAAAATATTAGATTGTGCCATGTTTGTTTCCTCTTCTGATTACGAAGGCCTTTCCAACTCTATGCTAGAAGCCATGGCCCTTGGTCTCCCATGCATTGTTACTGACTGTCCTTGTGGCGGAGCGAGAATGATGATTAATTCTTATGAGAATGGGATATTGGTTCCGGTGAGAGATGTGAAGGCCATGTATGAAGCAATGAAATATATGATTGAAAATCCAGAGAAGGCAGCTGCTATTTCTAAGAATACTGCAAAAGTTAGGCTGGATTTGGCAGTGAGCAAAATAGTCACTGAGTGGGAACGGGTTATATGAGTATCAACATCCAGCAAATACATAAAAGAATAGCAAATAAAAGGATAAACATAACGGATATTTTAATATTTTCATTTATATTCGGTTCAGTGGTGCTGGACCCTGGAGATAACCTGTTAAAGTCGATTAAGGTCTTATTTGTTATCCCATGCATTGTCTGCATTATGAAGACACAAAAGCTTTATTTTGATACTTTTGTGAAATGGATGTTCTGCTTTGCTGGATTTGCCGGGCTGTCCCTTTTTTGGGCACTTTCCATTTCAAATGCGGCTTATCGCTACCAAACACTCGTTATAAATTTTACCTGTGTTTATTGTTTACTAGTGTATATTAAAGACCGACCCGAAAGAATTAATTTGATTTTAAATACACTGATCTTCGCACCAATAATTCTGGAAATGCGAGTTGTTATGTCATATGGACTGTTCGCATTTCAGCATATCAGAAATTTGGATGGTATCATGAGTTCCAATTTAATCGGTATGCGCGCTGGGATAGCAGCAGTACTGGGTACTTATTTTTTCTTAAATGCGAAAAAGCATAAAATGATTTACTTGATTTGTATCGCATTGAATGCAGCGACTGCTATTTTGTCAGGATCGAGGAAAGCCCTATTGTTTATGCTGATTCCACTAATTCTATATTACATATTCAGGCAAAAAAACAGTATAAAAATTATAAGAAATGTAATGTTCGCAGTTGTATTAATTGGTGTAACTTATTATGCAATTATGAATATTCCCTTTGTCTATGACATGGTTGGTTACCGCATCGAGTCGATGATTTATGGATTAATGGGTGGTGAAACAGATGGAAGTACCAGTTTGCGCTTGAAGATGATCACTTGGGGTCTGGAATGGTTTATGCTCAAGCCCTGGTTTGGTTATGGTATTAACAATTATATGAGTCTAATTGGTGAGATGCACACTTATGCCGGAACAACTGGTGTCTATGCACATAATAATTATATTGAAATGTTGGTTGATGTGGGGATGATTGGAACGGCAATCTATTATTTCATTTATCTAATGATGTTAGAAAAAATAGTTCACA
>JBDKUD010000229.1:0-2597 GCA_039679805.1 Syntrophomonas sp.
TAAGACGTAAGAGTAATAGCTCTAAAAGGAAGGAGGAATGAAATTTAATCAAGCTTCAAAACGTTTCGTTAAAGGTGGTACACTTTTTGGTTAATTTAGTGGTACATGTTTCTATTGACAATAACAAGCGATTTAATCATAGTAATATAACGTACAATTTGTGATAAGTAAAGAAAAATGAGATAGCCCTTACCAATAGCCTCCAATTTTTAGTACTTTTTAGTACAAGGGACAATTCTCCTGTACCAAAAAGTGAATCAAAAGAACCGTCCCTCTGATTCTTTCGAGAAAGGATTAATACAACATGCCAAACAGATAGAGTGGAATGATTTGCTGATAGCCTATCTCAATATCATCAAACGCCAGCCAGGCATTGTCCAATCCTTTGATTTGCGTTTTGTCCTTGCTCCTGCCGCCTACCTCCATCACATATTGTCCATCAATTAAAAAATCCCCTTGAGATGGAATAGTTACATCATGTTTTGTGCTTAATTGGTTAACAAAAAAGCATTCACGTGTTGCACCCTTGTTCTGCTCCATGGAGGTTTCTGTTAAAGCTTGTATTAATCCCGTATTTTGTAGAAATATCTTAGCTGGCTTTCTCATGGCATTGAATCCTTGCCCCGCTCTCCTAAGGTTGATAATCAATCCTGCTTTTTCAAGAAATAGGATGTAATGGTAAACATATTCACGGGATATGCCTAAATCCTTACTGATTCGATCTATATTCGGGATAAAAGGATCACTGTTCGCAATAATCCATAATAATTTCTTCAACACAGGGAGATTGGGTTGTGTTAAATTAAAACTAAAGGCAATATCCTCAAAGATCACCTTTTCAATTACATTCTGCAGTCTTTCCATGTATGCTTGTTTACCTTCCATAAAAAAAGGGTAATAACCGTAAGAAAGGTACTCTGCAAAGTCTTTTAATATGCTGCGGTTCTTCTTGATTTCTGACGCTAATTTGACATGGTTTTCTAACAAGTTTTTCAATGTGAGGGTAGGAAATTGGACTCCCTTCTCCAAATGTAAAAATTCTCGAAAAGACAATCCCATCAGCTCATAATATACAAGACGCCGGGACAAGTCTCCATTGTTATTCTTCAGGTTTAGCGTAGAACTTCCGGAGATAATGATTTGTTTGTCGGAATATACGTCCAGAATATTTTTTAATTCTACGCTCCAATTAGGGTATTTATGAATTTCATCGATAAATAGCGCCTGCCCTCCTGTTTTAAAGTAAGCATCTGCTACTTCAACCAAACCATAGGATAGGACATGAACATGATCTGCAGTGATATAAAGGGCTTTTTCGACACTCCCATAATGATCCTGGTAATATTGAATCATCAAAGTGGTCTTCCCGGTTCCTCGCGCTCCAAATATGCACAGAGCTTGTAAGGACCAATTGATTTCATCATAAAGGTATCGTTTATGAGATCGGTTTTTAAGGTTTACCACTCTGTCATGAATTTCTATCAAACGTTGCAACATGTGAAACTACCTCCTTGACTAAATAGTGTAAAGTACACTTTGCATTTTGTCAATATTATTGTAAACTAGACTTTACACTAAATATCCAAAGACCATTTAGCAGATCATCAGCGTTTAAATAATATTCTTAAAAACATTAATTCTTCATCTTAAACTCAGGTCTTTATAGGTAGTTTATTCGGGTGCAGGAATCGAGTAGGAGGCAGATGATTAAATTCATCTACCATCCTCTCACACCACCCCGTATGTACCGTCCGGTATACGGCGGTTCAATAGAATGAGTGCATTAGAATACGCTTCTGTCAATGATGGAAAGCCTAATTTCTCAAGCAGATAATTTGGAAAGGTTCTAGTTAAAATAGGACTACCGGCAGATCGCCAATAGCCTTTTCTGGTATTAGCAAACTCCCAAGCTTTCTCTTTCCTATTCCCAATTTGATCAAATTATCCTGCTTCGTTCGAATTTTCTTCCATTGTTTCCAGTAGCACATCCGAATCCTTCGTCTGAGCCATTGATCTATTGTCGCTGACAGTGATTTCATATCTGTTAGAGCGAAGTAGTTGACCCATCCGATTATCACTTGTTTTAACTGAGTCCTTCTTGCTTCCATACTGATACCTTTACTCCTGCCCACTTGCCCTGTAGTTCGTTGCCTTTTATGTAGTTCGTGTTCCTCAGACCGGAGTTTTGCCTCGGACTTCTTTCAGATTCCGCCTCACGGTGGACACCCTTGTCTTTGGCTAACGGTAAATACTATCAACCCCCGTATCAGACTTTCACTGACTAGCGAGTACCCATGCTGGGTACACATAAAAAACTCCGGGATGCGCTTCATTCATCCCGGAGTCTAAATACTCGGAGAGTACTCAAATGTATTCAAGTTTCAAAGTGATTATATTCCAAAATAAAAATTTTCAAAGAAAAAATGAATGAATTTTATTTTTAGAAACCCAACCACAGATCTTCTTGTCAGTCACCTTGATATCTACTCCAGAACCTTTGTAACTGACGACACCAAACATCTCTTGACCCTTTTTTTGAAGTCTAACCGGTGCTGGAGTTCTTTTGTAATAAGTTGATTGAAAGAAGAACGGAGCTA
>JBDKUD010000190.1:0-2097 GCA_039679805.1 Syntrophomonas sp.
GTGGTGTTAATGACCAGTCTTTTGTGATGAGAAAATTATGCCAAGAGTTATTGAAAATAAGGGTGCGCCCATACTATATATTTCATGCCAAAGATGTACAAGGAACCAGGCATTTTCAGACCAGTATTACAGAAGGAATGGATATTATCAGGTCACTTCGCGGTTACACATCAGGCCTAGCTGTCCCAACCTATATTATTAACGCTCCCGGCGGACTAGGTAAAATACCTTTAATGCCTAACCATCTGCTACAGTCCCGAAAAGACAAAATCATCTTAAAGACCTGGGAGGGGAAATTAGTTGAGGTAAACAATATACCTACGCTATAATTAGACGCTAGAGATAAAGTTTGGTAGTCGAGCTTTATCTCTTTATTTTTTTTAAAAGAACAACTTTTGCATCAGCAGGGACTGACAGTTTTTCGAAGAACTTCGTCGGGCCGGGACTCATTCCCATAACGAATAGCTTTTACAGGAAATTTGCTTGTTATAGCGAATGCTATCCAAGAATAGTAAAATCTTAAGTAGTGATATAAGTGCTGTTTTAATTTAAGAAGAAAGGTTGATAATCATGATATCAAAAAAAATGCAGGAACACGTTCAAAACAGTTCTGTTATTCGCGCCATGTTTGAGGAAGGAAAAAGGCTGGCAAAGATCTACGGAGCTGACAATGTATACGATTTTAGCCTCGGAAACCCTAGTGTTGAACCACCCGATGATGTAAAAAAGGCAATTTTAGATATTGTAAATAATGAAGATGCTATCGGCATTCATGGGTATATGAATAACTCGGGTTATGAAGATGTAAGAGCCGTGGTTGCAAAATCAATCAATGATAAATTTGGCACCTCTTTTAACGAAAATAATATTCTTATGACTGTTGGTGCTGCAGGCGGGTTAAACGTTATTCTAAAAACTCTTCTTAACCCACAGGATGAGGTTATTGCCTTCGCTCCCTTTTTTGGAGAATATAAAAACTATGTCTCTAACCATGAGGGTGAACTGGTTATAGTATCTCCAAACACGATAGACTTCCAACCTAATCTCCAGGAATTTAAAGAAAAAATTACCCCTAAAACAAAAGCGGTCATTATCAATTCACCCAATAATCCTACAGGTGTTGTATATTCCGAAAATACCATAATTAAACTCTCTGAAATACTAAGAGAGAAGCAAAAACAATTTGGAACTGATATTTATATAGTATCTGATGAACCGTACCGGGAACTTGCTTATGATAATGCTGAAGTGCCTTATCTATCCAAATATTATGCGAATACGATAATTGGGTACTCTTTCAGCAAATCCCTTTCGTTACCTGGTGAAAGAATAGGCTATTTAGTAATTCCTGACCAGGTTGCAGATTTTGAAAATATTATTTCTGCAGCGAATATTGCCAATCGCATTTTAGGCTTTGTGAATGCTCCATCTTTGTTTCAACGCGTTATTGCCAAGTGCTTGGATGCAAAAGTAGATCTTGAATCTTATAATAGAAATCGTGAACTCCTTTATAATGGGCTTTTATCTTATGGCTATCAGTGTATTAAACCCGAGGGCGCATTTTACATGTTTGTTAAAACGCCAATTGAAGATGATATCGAATTTTGCAATTTGGCCAAGAAGAAAAATATTCTCATTGTACCCGGCAGTTCCTTTGCATGCCCGGGATATGTAAGAATTGCTTATTGTGTTGATTATAAAACAATTGAGAAATCATTACCGGGCTTTAAGTCTTTAATTGCAGAAGTGAAATAAAGCACATTTTATGTTTTTTGTTACAAGTTGAGAGTGTTATTATATATTTTTAGCACAGTCTTAGCGCTATATAAAGCTATTTAGTTGAACACAGCGCCGGGCGTTCTAATTTTAAAAAATGCTCGAATAATGTTGACGTGATAGATTTACCATGATAAGATACTCCTTGCTCGCCGATACAGGCAGCAAAGATCTTGATAAAACTGAACAAGAGAACAAGAAGTGCGAAAAAATTGATTCTTAAAGAATCAAAGGTCCAGCGAAGAAATGAGTTTATTAAGCCAATCAAACGGCTGATAAAATGCAAATGAGGATAATGATCGCAAGAGAGTTATCAATCAT
>JBDKUD010000203.1:0-5525 GCA_039679805.1 Syntrophomonas sp.
GCCGGCTTCGCGGATGCTACAAGGTTGCGCTTTCTAGTAATGTTAAAAGACGAAGAGCACATCATTTTTATGAAAAGGTAGGCTTTACAAAACATGGATACAGTTTTTTAGTTGATTAAGAAATATAATTTTTAACAATAAAACGTATAATATCTCCGCGACTAATGATCCCTACTAATTTCTTATCCTTAATATATCCTACAAGTATTATAATACTTAAGAGAAAACGGAAACTACCAATAGGTGTAAAAATTATCCGTATTTTTTCTGTTTCGCATTGTAAAAGTTAATAGGAAATAGATATACGAAACAACGAAGTTGATTTGGAGGAAATGATGCAGAACTCACGTTATAAATGGATCGCCTTGTCAAATACCTCACTGGGCGTTTTCATGGCCGCATTAAATGCCAACATTGTCTTAATTTCTCTGCCGGCGATTTTTAGGGGGATTCAGATTAATCCAATGGCTTCCGGAAGTACCGTTTACTTGCTGTGGCTTCTAATGGGTTACACAGTTGTCACAGCTACTCTTTTGGTTTCATTCGGCCGGATTTCTGACATTTTTGGGAGAGCCCGGCTATATAATTTGGGCTTTGCCATTTTTACGGCAGCCTCAATCTTGCTGGCTTTAACTCCCGGACAAGGAAGTACTGGGGCGATTGAATTAGTTATTTTTCGTCTCTTGCAAGGTGTAGGTGCCGGATTTTTGTTTTCCAACAGTACAGCGATTATTACCGATGCTTTTCCGCCTTCTCAAAGGGGTATGGCCATGGGACTTAATCAGATTCTTGGTATTGGCGGCTCTTTGGTAGGATTAATCGTAGGCGGCCTGTTAGCTGATTTGCACTGGCGCCTGATTTTCTTGGTCAGCGTACCCATTGGCTTGGTCGGCACGGTTTGGGCTTATCTTAAATTACGGGATACAGGTGTATTAATAAAAGAACAAAAAATGGACTGGTTGGGAAATGGCACCTTTGCAATTGGGTTAACTGTTCTTTTGTTAGCTCTTACTTATGGGATTATGCCGTACGGCCAGGCGAAAATGGGTTGGGGCAATCCAATAGTGATGGGTGGAATAATTATCGGAATAATCCTCTTAGTAGCTTTCATCTTTGTCGAACTGCATACTGAAATGCCCATGTTTCGCTTGGAACTGTTTAAGATAAGAGCATTTGCGGCAGGAAACCTTAGCTTATTCTTATCATCAATTGCCCGCGGCGGGCTGCAATTCATGCTGATTATCTGGCTGCAGGGAATATGGCTGCCTCTTCATGGTTATAGTTTTGAACAAACCCCTTTGTGGGCGGGAATTTATATGCTTCCTATGATGCTGGGCTTCTTTATAATGGGTCCGGTCAGCGGGTACTTTTCTGACCGTTATGGTGCACGTGGGTTTGCGACAGTAGGCATGTTGATTTCTGCCTTGTCTTTTGTGCTGCTGACGCTGTTACCTGCCAACTTTAGTTATCTTCCCTTTGTTATTATTTTGCTGCTTGCCGGTGTGGGTATGGGCATGTTTGCGGCACCTAATACTACGGCAATAATGAATAGCGTTCCGCCGGAGCACCGTGGGGCTTCATCCGGTATGCGGGCTACTTTGCAAAATACCGGGACTGCATTAAGTATGACTTTATATTTTAGTATTTTGATCATTGGTTTGACACAACATTTGCCGGCAGCTATGTATCAAGGTCTGATTAACGCCGGAGTGCCTGCTGCTGCGGCCGGGCAGGTGGCCAATTTGCCGCCGACCGGAGCTTTGTTTGCTGCCTTTTTAGGTTATAATCCCATGGCTCAACTTTTGCCGGCCGCCGTTCTTCATCAGTTGCCCCTGGCGAGCCAACAGCTAATTTTGGGTAAAGTATTCTTTCCCCAATTAATAGCTCCGGCAGTAATGTCCAGTTTGCGTATCGCATTCTATATTTCCACGGTATTATCACTTATCGCGGCAGTCGCATCATTTCTGCGGGGTAAGAGGACTTTGGCGGTTAATTAAAAAAAGTCGACAATAGGGAAGGAAGCATTGGCATCCTGAAAATAAACATTCTTCAAATAGGTATTATGGCTTTTGTTTATATTGTATAATTGCGATATTAAACTATTGTAATTGAGGTGGAAGCGATGATAACGGAAGAACTCCTTCAACGTATAAACGAATTAGCAAGAAAAAAAAGAGAGCAGGGATTAACCGCAACTGAACAAGCTGAACAAAAAAAGCTTTATAAAATTTACCTTGGTGCCATTCGTGAGCAGGTAACCGCCCAGCTTGATGCAACTGGTATAAACCCCAAGGGTGGGCAGGATCATGATTGCCATGATGGATGCTGCCAAGACCACCATCACGGTCCCGGTTGTAATCATGGCAAACATTAAGGTATTTACACATCCTTTCTACGAATCCGCATAAAAATAAGCATCTGTAGAACATAATCAGGGAGGGCGTACTAACTAAGCAATTCTGCAGTCCAGTATGCCCTCACCCAGATTAATACCTCCTCATTTACTGATTAATACGCAATGTCCGTAACTTCTAAAGTCTCATCGGCCTGATATTCCCTGGAAACGTCCATCTGAATAATCATGGCAGCGAGGGGAATAACCAGCATTACCAGCAGGCTGTCTAGCTCCTACATTCTTGATCATCTCCGCGCAAACCTTAAAGCTTTAAACTCCACTGTGCAATATTGGCAATCATCTATATTGCTCCCACCATAGATGCGGCAATTCCATCTTGAAGAATGTTTTCCATTTTATCAATTATTGAAGGAAAATGGCACTTGCTGGTGAATATAGTAATAAACATTACTATTAAAAAACATTACAAGGAGGAAACAGATTCAATGAGCGAAACGTCTTACAATCCCTTTACCAATGCGCAAGCCCAATTCGACCGGGTTGCAGAAATTATTGGTCTTGATGAAGCAACTCGCGCCCTGTTACGGCAGCCGGCTATGGAATACCATTTCCTGATTCCGGTTCGGATGGATGATGGAAGTACCAAGGTATTTCAGGGTTTCCGGGTCCAGCATAATGATGCCCGCGGTCCTGCTAAAGGAGGAATTCGTTTTCATCCCCAGGAGACCGCCGATACCGTGCGTGCTTTGGCCATGTGGATGACCTGGAAATGCGCTGTAGTTGACATCCCGCTGGGGGGAGGAAAGGGCGGGGTTATCTGTGACCCACGCAATTTAACCCCAAGGGAGCAGGAAAGATTATGCCGGGGATGGGTCAGGCAGGTTGCCCGGAATGTAGGTCCGGATGTGGACGTACCGGCCCCGGATGTTATGACTAATGGCCAGCATATGCTTTGGATGCTGGATGAATATGAAACCATTAATGGCGGCAGATTCCCCGGATTTATCACCGGCAAGCCGGTAGGAATGGGAGGATCATTGGGGAGAACTGAAGCTACCGGTTATGGAGTCGTTTATACGGTGCGGGAAGCTTTGAAGGGGATGAGCATCGAAGCCCAGGACACCACAGCCAGCTTTCAAGGATTTGGCAATGTAGCTCAGTATGCTGCTGAACTTTACTGTAAGATGGGCGGTACTGCAATCGCTATTTCCTGTTGGGATAACACCGACAAAAAGACCTACACATTTAAGAAAAAAGATGGTCTGGATCCCGTAAAACTAATGGCCATTACCGATTCTTTTGGCAGTATCGATAAGGATGGAGCCAGAGATATGGGTTGTGAAATCCTGGATGGAGATGCCTGGCTGGAACAGGATGTTGATATTCTCTTTCCCTCTGCCCTGGAAAACCAGATTACCATTCATAATGTGAATAAGATTAGCCAGCAGGTAAAAATTATAGTAGAAGGAGCCAACGGTCCCACAACTCCGGACGCCGATGAAGTCATTAAAGAGCGGGGCATATTTATGATACCCGATTTCCTGGCTAATGCCGGTGGAGTAACCTGCAGTTACTTCGAACAGGTGCAATCTAACACCAACTACTACTGGGATAAAGATGAGGTGCTGCAAAAACTGGATGCCAAAATGACTGCTGCCTTCCATGCAGTAAATGATCTAGCTAAAAAACATAGTCTTTACATGCGTGATGCTGCTTATGTAATTTCCATCAACCGTGTGGCCCAGGCAGTAAAAATGCGGGGTTGGGTATAGAATTAAGAGAAAAGCAAGGTAGTTAATATGCACGACAACGACCTATCAGACGAGCATTCTATATACTTTCTTAAGGAACGGGCCAAGGAACTTAATTGCTTGTATCAGGTGGATGAGATTCTCAATAATCCACGTCTATCTTTAGCGGAGATATTTGAGAATGTTGTTCAAGTTGTTCCTTCCGGTTGGCAATACCCGGAGGTATGTGAAGCTAGGATGGTTATAAACCAGAACAGCTACCAGACGCAGGGCTATTGCACATCCCGTTTCTTAGAAAGCAGTCCCATTAAGGTTGACGATGAATTTGTGGGTAATATTGAAGTAGTCTATATTCAGGAGGTGCCTAAAGGACCAGAAGGATATTTCCTGGATAAAGAACGTAAGCTGATTCGGACGATCGCTGAACGGATAGGTCAGACTATTTTTCACCGGCGGCTGAAACAATTGCTTCAAGATTGGAATCAGCCGCGGTTGGATTTGTCAGAAAACCGGAATCTGGAACATGAGTGGACGGTTATTCTGGATCTGCTGCGCCGAACCGACCCGAATATGCTTCTTCATGTAAGCCGCAAGATGATCAATCATTTGTATTGGAATGGAGTTAAAGAGGCCGGGGATTTGTTGCCTGAATTTAGTCCGGGTTGGCAGGATTCCGCCCACCGGGGGGAAGTTAACTATCCTAGTGCAAAGCTGCCGCTGGGGAATGCCAATCATATATGTGAAAAAGTTTTCCATATTGCAGCGCAGAATCTAAGCGATAACGAAATCACCTCGCGCTTAAAAAGATGGATACAAGAGCAAAAAGCCTACGATTTAATTAAGACGATCGACCGGATCGACACCTCCCTGGGAGAAATCGTGGAAGCCATTATGCGTTACCGGAATATTGCCGGAGACAGCGACACGCTTTATTATCCTACCCAATGCTGGCTGGAAGTTGCATTAATACGACGGTTCTTATCCGAAAACCTGGATTTCATACAAGTTGCCAAACACTATATTGGCATAAGTCATTTTTATGATGTAGTAAAAAGACTGATATTTCCGGAGGAGAGCCATGGCAAGATTGGCGGTAAAAGCACCGGGCTTTTTTTGGCTCAGCAGATCCTGAAAACAGAGAGCCAGAATGATCCTTTGCTGGCTTGTATTAATGTCCCTAAAACCTGGTGCATAACCACCGACGAACTAACCCAGTTTCTTCACTATAATAGCTTAGAAGGTCTGAATGAACAGAAGTATAAAGAGTTACCGGAAATCCGCATGGATTATCCGAATATCATCCAAATGCTGAAAAATGCCAAGTTTCCTCCGGGGATTATTAAGAGCCTGGCGATGGCTCTGGATGACTTCGGAGAGGTCCCGCTGATCGTACGGAGCTCCAGTCTTCTGGAAGACCG
>JBDKUD010000126.1:0-7987 GCA_039679805.1 Syntrophomonas sp.
GAAGCATCAAATGGGGAAATGCGAATAAGTCGATGTACGCCTGACTCACTTTTCATTTTACCGTAAGCATTTTGACCCTTCACCAGAAAAGTAACACTCTTAATTCCAGCCTCATCTCCGGCCAGGAAATCAAATATTTCCACCTGGTAGTTGGAATCCTCACACCAGCGCGTATACATACGCAAGAGCATTTCCACCCAATCCTGAGCTTCAGTTCCACCGGCCCCGGCATGTAATGAAACTATGGCATTACCTGCATCATGCGGGCCAGAAAACAAAATTAGGAGTTCAAATTCTCGGAAATTCTTGATAAAATCCTCAAGCTCCCGAACTGTCTCCTTAAGAAGTTCTCCTTCGTTTTCCTCTTCCGCCATTTCCAGAATATCATTAATATAATTAGCCTCTTGCCAAAAACCAGTATATTTCTCAACCGGTTCCTGCAATACACTTATATTTTTTAATATCCTCTGGGCTTCCTGATTATCATTCCAAAAATCTTCACGCAGAGTCTTGCCCTGCAATGCGGCTACTTCTTGTTGACGACTATCGATGTCAAAGAGACACCCTCATTTCCTTAAGTCGTTCAATTATTTGTTCTATAGTTCCTTTCGGATCCTCTAACAACCATATCACTTCCTGTTATGTTAATTGTTCATTAATAATGTAACAATTGTTTGGGGGTAATGCAACAATAAGTGAAGTTTTACGTACCACGTACCAGAAAACTTCACTTATTTTCTCATTTACATATTATCCATAGTTGGGGATTCGAAGTAATCGTATTTTTTCTTCAGTATCACAATATCTACCCGCCGATTCATAGCACGACTTAAAGCATCGGTGTTGGCAATCAGCGGGCGGTATTGCCCATATCCAATTATGGATAGCCTGTCCGGGGGAATCCCAGCATCAGTCTGGAGTACATGAACTACATTGGTAGCTCTCAAAACTGAAAGTTCCCAATTGGAAGGGAACCTAGTGTTATGTATGGGTAGATTGTCAGTATGGCCTTCCACTCTAACATAGTTAGGAATTTTGGTCAGGGCCATTCCTACCTTAGTGATAAGTTGCCGGGCTCCAGGAGCCAGTTCATCCGACCCGCTGGAAAACAAAAGCGTATCCTTAAAGCTTATGACCAGACCCCGTTCCTGTTCCAAAATAATAATATTATCGCTAAGTTTGGTAGCTGTACCTGCCCCGGTCTTACCCTGGGTTTGATCCTGAGCGGCTTCAACCTTAAGAAATTCCTCAATCTGCTTTTTTATCTCGTTTAACTCGCCCTGATTGGCCGGTGCCTGACCCGGTCCCTCAATAACCTGCTGTCCGGAAACTCCCTGGGCCAGTGAAGGTCCCTGAGAATCCAGCATGGACATGGCCTGACCGGTTAAAACCACACTTAACGAATTAGCCATGGCCGCATATTTGTTGACATCAACCTTGCTCATGGCATACATCATAATGAAAAACACCATCAAGAGGGTGATAAAGTCAGCATAGCTAAGGAGCCAGCGCTCCATATTGCCTTCGCCCTCTTCCTCCTTTTTCTTGCGTCCGGATTTGGCCATAGAATCACATCCCTATTTGTTCCTGTTCTTTAGCAACAGCAGCTATTTTAACATCCGCCGGCAAGAAGGTCATTAGCTTCTCCCGAATTACCCGAGGGTTCTCCCCGGCTTGAATGGATAGTATCCCTTCGAGGATTAATTCCATTAGCAGTGCCTCTTTCCCGGTTTTTATCTTAATCTTGGTTCCAAAGGGAATCCATAACAAATTAGCCGAGGAAATACCGTACAAGGTAGCCAGAAAAGCTACTGAGATAGCCGGTCCCAGTTCATCAGGATTGGATAGATTACTCAAAACATTTACCATACCCATAACCGTTCCGATAATACCCATGGTAGGACCAAACCCACCAGCAGTCATAAAAATCTCAGTTCCCACTTTTTCTGATTTCTCAAAAGCTTCTATTTCCATTTCCAGCATATTCCTGGTTAGTTCGGGGTCAGTCCCATCAATAACCAACTGTAAACCCCGCGCCAAAAATACATTGTCTATCTCGGCCAGCTGGCTCTCCAGACTTAACAAACCTTCTCGTCTGGCTTTATCAGCTGTATCTACCAAACTATCCAGTATGGTCAGGTAGTCTACCTTCTTCTCGTTAAAAACCACCTTTAAAAAGTGAGGAATTGTTTTCAGTTCCTCCAGGGTGAAACTTAAAATAGTAGCCCCAAAAGTACCCCCAAAAACAATCATGAACGCAGTTTTCGTCCATAGCATCCCCAGACTTCCACCCTCAATAATGAAAGCCAAAGCCAATGCTCCAATACCGAGAAGCAACCCGCCCAGACTAGCAAAATCCATTAATTAATCCCTCTCCCGCAACATTTTTTGTATTTTTTGCCGCTACCACAGGGACACATATCATTGCGCCCAATTTTAGGTCCGACCTTTACTGGTTTCTTTTCTGCCTCTTCCCCCTGATTTTCCACCATTTTTCTCTCTTCGAGCTTCTGCACTACCCTGACCCGTAATATATATCTAACTACGTCTTCTTTCATACTATAAATCATAGTCTGAAAAGCCTGGTAGGCTTCAAACTTATACTCAATAAGAGGGTCCCGCTGGGCATAAGCTCTTAGTGATATGCCATTACGCAGCTGGTCCATGGCATCAATATGATCCATCCATTTATCATCAATGATTCTTAACAGAATAGCCCGTTCCAGCTCCCGCATGGTGTCGCTGCCCATCTCCGCTTCCCGCGCATCATAGATGGCATGAGCACGCTCAATCAAATATTCCTTGCACTCACTCTTCATCATGCCTTTGATATCATCGGCCGTAAAATCAGGCTGAGGAATAACATGTTGCTCAATATAGGTTAACAGACCTTCCAGGTCCCAATTATCTGCATATTTGACCTCGCCGGCGAAGTCTTCCACCACCTGGTCGATAACGTCGTCCATCATGGCAGTAACTGTTTCCTTCAAATCTTCCCCGTCAAGGACTTTCTTGCGTTCCCCGTAAATAACCTCACGCTGCTGATTTATGACATCGTCATATTCAAGAACATTTTTTCTTATGTCAAAATTGTGGCTTTCCACTTTCTTCTGAGCATTTTCAATAGTTTTGGAAATCATCTTGTTTTCAATGGGCATTTCGTCATCCATACCCAGCCGGTCCATTAATCCTTCAATATTAGCTGAACCAAATAAACGCATCAAATCATCTTCCAAAGATACATAAAAGCGGGATTCTCCAGCGTCACCCTGGCGGCCGGAACGACCGCGCAACTGGTTGTCTATCCGCCGGGCTTCATGCCTTTCGGTACCCAGCACATACAAACCGCCCAGATTCTGAACCCCTTCTCCCAGTACAATGTCAGTTCCTCTGCCGGCCATATTGGTAGCAATTGTTACCGTCCCGGCTAGTCCGGCCTCGGCAATTATCTGGGCTTCCTTTTCATGGTACTTGGCGTTTAAAACTTGGTGTTTAACGCCTCGTTTGCCCAGCATCTGGCTTAACAGCTCAGATTTCTCGATAGAAATAGTGCCCACCAGTACCGGCTGACCCAGCTCGTTTCTCTGGACAATATCTTCTACCACCGCATTAAACTTACCTTGCTCGGTGCGATAGATAAAATCGGGTTTGTCCGCTCTGACCATGGGCATATGGGTGGGAATTGCCACCACATCTATACCATAAATCTTACGAAATTCCTCTTCCTCAGTCTTGGCAGTACCGGTCATACCGGCTAGTTTATTATACATACGGAAATAATTCTGGAAAGTAATAGTAGCCAGGGTCTGGGATTCTTTTTCAATCTTAACCCCTTCTTTGGCTTCAATGGCCTGGTGCAACCCATCACTGTATCTACGCCCCAGCATAAGCCGACCGGTAAACTCATCAACAATTATTACCTGGTCATCCTTGACTACATAATCCCGGTCTCTTTTCATCAGGCAATGGGCTTTTAAACCCTGGTTAACATGATGGGCCAGTTCCATATTTTCCGATAAATTTTCTACAGCAAAATGTTTTTCCACCTGACTTACCCCGTCTTCAGTAAGAGTAACCAGGTGGGACTTCTCGTCCACCTTATAATCAGTTTCATTTACCAACCGGGGTATAAATTTAGCTATCCGGTAATATAAATCGGTTGGTTTATCCCCTTCTCCCGAGATTATCAAAGGAGTACGGGCTTCATCAATAAGAATCGAGTCAACCTCGTCGATGATGGCATAATGCAAGTCGCGCTGCACCATATTATCAGCTGCCACCACCATATTGTCACGCAAATAATCAAATCCCAGTTCATTATTAGTCGCGAAGGCAATATCACAGGCATAAGCCGCCTTTTTTTCTTCATAACTTAAGCCATGTACAATTAAGCCCACTGACAAGCCCATCATTTCGTAAATAGGCCCCATCCAGCCAGCATCACGCGAGGCCAGATAATCATTTACAGTAACAATGTGAACTCCTTTGCCTGCCAGAGCATTCAAATAGGCTGGCAGGGTAGCCACCAGAGTCTTACCTTCACCAGTTTTCATCTCCGCAATGCGGCCCTGGTGTAAGACCATACCTCCTATGAGCTGGACATCAAAATGCCTTAATCCCAGGACTCGTTTCGATGCCTCTCTGACCAGGGCAAAAGCCTCTGGTAATATATCGTTTAATTCTTCACCGTTCTTTAATCTTTCCTTAAATTCGGCAGTTTTCCGAGGAAAATCCTCACTGGTCAGTGCCTCCATAGCAGGTTCCAGTTTATTAATGTCATCTACCGTGTGCCGCATCTTTTTTACTATTTTCTCATCATCATCCAGCAATTTCTTTACCAGATCTTTAAACATAATTTTTCTCCTTTTCTTCAAAAAAAGAGGAACCATAAGGTTCCTCATACTCCTTCATAATCACTATAATTCTAACACTGATGTCAATCAATCTTCAACTAATCAAAATCCTGCTCGATTAAACCGTAATTACCGCCCTTCCTCTTATAGACAACATTTACCTCTTCCGTTCGGGAATTAAAAAATACGAAAAAATTATGTCCCAAAAGATTCATCTGCATAATGGCTTCTTCCTCATCCATGGGTTTCATAGCAAAACGTTTAGTCCTTACTATCTTAAACTTCTCTGGGGCCTCAGTCTGCTCTAGTTCGTCCTCGATTTCCTCAATCAAGGCCTTCCTGAGTCCTGCTCCCCGATTACTGCGATACAATTTAGTTTTATATTTTTCGATTTGTTTTTCCAGTTTTTCCTCCACCAAATCGATCGAGGAATACATATCTTCGGACGCCTCTTCGCCGCGAAGAATCATGCCATTCAGGGGAATGGTTACTTCTACCTTGTGAGCTTCACCTTCAACAGATAATGTTATCTGTGCCTCCCTCACATTATCAATATATTTCTCCAACTTGGAAAGCCTTTTAGTGGTATAATCCTTCAATGCATCGGTAATCTCAATGTTTTTTCCTCGAATGTCGAATCTCATTAGCGCCACTCCTTTCCCGGTTGTGCTATATATTATTCTACGCAAAATTACGAAAATCCTGCACACAAAATTCGCAAAAAGCGTATTTGTTCTGAGCAATAAGTGAACTTTTTGAACCAGGTTCCAGAAAGTTCACTTATTGCTTAGTTTGCCCCGGCCAGAAAATAAAAAACCGGGCGAAAGCCCGGTGTAATTTATAAATTTATAAGTTAATCTATCTTAATAAGCTGCTGATTCCTTTTGGGCTTGATAGCATTCCAAGCAATAAACAGGTCTGCCATCTACAGGTTTGAAAGGAACCTGAGTCTCAACTCCACACTGGGCACAAACAGCTGTATACATTTCCAGCGGGGCTCTGTTGCCACTACGATTGCGGCGGTTTTGACGGCACTCTTTGCAACGCTTGGGTTCGTTTTCAAAACCCTTCTCACTGTAGAATTCTTGCTCGCCGGCTGTGAAGATGAACTCTTGGCCACAGTCCTGACATACTAATGTTTTGTCTTCGAACATCAAAGAAAACCTCACTTTATTGAATTTTGCTCCGGGTATATTTATAAATATACCATTATAGCATATTGCTATTATATACCATGTAAAGATGAAATAACAAGTAAGGGAGGATGGTAAAAAGGAGTCAAGATTGATGGCAGCAGTTGTTGTTACTGTTTCTTCTTGGCTTGATTATAAGCTTTACTGGCTTGATTATGATTGGCGCGGGCACCATTCCTGGAAGCAGCGAATTTATCTTTCATTAATTGCTCACTTTTCTTATCAGCCTGGCCGATTCTTACCAGAATTTGTTCTATCTCTTGTAATATTTGGCTCAGCCGCAGGTACTGGTCCGACTCCAATTTATCCTTCAGCTGGCTGAGGCTAAATTGTTTAATACCTAGAAATTGTTGAGCCTCTTGCTGAAGCGCTTTATTGCTATGGTTCAACTGGTTGATTTCCCCAATTAAATTCTGGCGCTTGCTCAGCAGTTCGTTCAATTCATCCATTTTCCCCCGGCAACCCGCTTGCTGCAAAAAGTCCAGCTGACAACCGGATAATTTCTCCATCTCCATATATAATCGCATTTGCCGGTCAAAGTCGTTTATTATCTTATCTATAATATCTGGTAACAGCAATAATCTATTCCCTACTTTCTCTTATCAATGAACCAGGCTCCACCATAACTATTATCCTGCGTGTATGCCTGGTAGGCCTTTTTTTGTGTTCTGACTGCTGTCAATTTGGCGGCGATTTTATTTAAAACTTCCTGGGCCAATCGACTGCATATTTCGTCATTCTTTTGGATGGTTCCAAGAACCAAACGAATACGATTAATATACTCATACCTTATCTGCGCAACCTTGTTGTCTATTGTCACACCCGTTGTCTGCAGTTCATTTTCCAAGACCTCGATTTTACTTTTTAGTAAATCGATATCATTCATCAGGTACTGGCGTTTTTCCACCAGCTTAACAAATTTATCAGTAGAATTATTGTCAGTGTCGCTGTTGGTTAACGCAGCCACCTGTTGGCGGGAAATGGATAACATCTCCTCAAATAATATAACCTCTTGCCTGAATTGATTCTGTAAATCTAAGGTCAACTCCATTATGCTACCCCCTGATATTCAGGCTTTTCACCGGGGAACCTGAAACACCCGCCTGCGAACCGGTTTGAACTGTAGTCTGGGTTTTGGCCGGAGTAGTTGTTTTAATAGCTTCCGCCCAGGTATCACGCAGTTCTGCCACTAAACTGCACACCTCTTGTAGTATATTGACATCTTTCTTAAGATTGGCCTGTACTAATTGGTGATTTATATACTCATAAAGACTGAATAAGCCCTTTGAAATCTCGTAATCCATATTTAATGATGATATTAATTCCAAAATTATATCCTGGGTCCGGATTAATTTTTGATGAGCAGTATTAATATCTTTTTCCTCAATAGCCTTAATAGCGGTCTCTATATTTTTGATTGCCCCATCGTACAGCATCAATAGCAATTTACCTGGTGATGATGTTTCTACCGTGGTCTTTTTATAATTATCATATGCCTGAGCATTCATGCTCATAAATTAATACCTCCTGGGATATTTCCCTCGGTCTAAAAATCATGTTTTTAACCGATTCATTAATCAGAAAATAGTTAAGTCCAAAAATGGTGATAACCAGGTCTTTTGTCCCGGGACTTAATTAAGCAAAATTAACTTAACTATTGATAGAATGTAAGTGCTTAAATTATTTGGTCAATCAATATCCCGGCCATATGATCCAACATCTCTTTGATCTTGGCCGAGCATTCCAATACCTTATCGGGTGGAATCTCTTTTATGACTTTATCTGTGTCAGAATCAATGACCTTTACCTGCACCCGGCCGCTATCCTTATGCACCTTGAATTGCAGGTGATAATTGGATATTTTCATAGCTTCGTTCATAACGTTGGCAGCATTTTGCAGGTCCTCTTCGCTAATGCGTTTCACCTGTTTTAAGTGTTCAA
>JBDKUD010000258.1:0-1934 GCA_039679805.1 Syntrophomonas sp.
CTTGCACATCCTAAAGATTAGATTAATTAAAGGAGGTAGGTTTTTCGTGAGTCAACTTTCAACCAGGGAACTCTTGTATCTGGAAGATTCCAGCAAGATTTTTGAGGCTATTCAGAAAACGTGCCAACATGCTATGAGTGAATGCACCGATCCCCAGGTCAAAAGCGTTATCCAGAATATGAGCAGCCAGCACCGGCAGTGGGTCCAGAGTTCGGCTTCACTGGTATCCAAAAGCGGCAGTATGCAGTAAGGAGGAATTTACAATGTCTAAAGATATGGAATGGATGGGTATTCTCTTGTATGAGCACAAGCTGGCCGCCAGCATGCTGACCAGCAGCGTTTTGGAAAGCGCCGACCCCCAGGTGAGGCAGCATTTCACCAGCCTGCTCAACCAAACCTTCGATCATCAAAAACAAATCTTTGATGTAATGAATCAAAAAGGGTGGTATAAGGTAGCCCCGGCTCCCCAAGCCGAGCTTAGCCGCATCCAGCAAAGCTTCTCCATGATGCAGCAGCAAATGCAGTAAAACCGATAAATTATACACACAGGGTCTTCCAAGGGAGGCCCTGTGTTTTTTGCTGACTCTGGATTCGTAATTGAAAGGAATAATATTTATTGAGGTCGAAAATAGGTAACAACGATTTATCTGGACGAATATCGCAAAGAAGGTGTCCTGGCGTGAAGATAATTATCGAAGATATTGCAGACGGGGAAGAGGATCAAATCATTATCAGATGCAGTGAGATAAATAATGAAATTTTACAGCTTATCTCTGACCTCAAATCACAACAACAATCAATAATTGGCTATGACAAAAATGCTATTCATAGACTAAATCCCTCCGACGTTTATTATTTCGATACAGTTGATAACAAAACCTTCGCATATTGCAGCGCCAAAGTTTTTGAGATACGAAAGAAATTATATGAACTTGAAGCCGAGTTTGTTAACAACGATTTCTTAAGGATTTCAAAATCAGTCATTCTTAATATCAAAAAAATACATAAAATCAGTCCTGCTTTCAGCGGAAGGTTTGAGGCCTTTTTGGATAATGGCGAGAAAGTTATCATTTCAAGGCAATATGTTCCCAATTTAAAAAAGAAACTGGGAATTTAGGAGGATCGGACGATGGAAATTAAAGCTCTGATTAATGCAATGGTAAGAACATTTTTTATAGTTACTGCAGGGATAGTTGTTTCGATAGCTGTATTCTGCTCTGTTTTGGCCAAGGACGCAACATTTGGTGTAAATATTTTTTGGCGAATTTTATTTTTGGCGGCGTTAACCACCCT
This sequence comes from Syntrophomonas sp., assembly GCA_039679805.1. GTDB lineage: Bacteria > Bacillota > Syntrophomonadia > Syntrophomonadales > Syntrophomonadaceae > JBDKUD01. The sequence goes on from JBDKUD010000258.1 coordinate 1,294, forward strand.
GCCCTTCCTGGTCCTTTACTCACCAAGAGAACTGAGTAAAAAAGGGTTGCTCATCAGGCAGGCTATTCACCTGGCCCTTTTGATCAGCATACTTTTTTATTTGGGATATATTTGGGGATGGATTACCATGAGTAAACCAATACAATTAGCGCTTTATTTGTTCCTTATAATAATTGTTTACTTGGCGGTAAAATTACTGGTATTCCAAAAGGATAAGAAAGTTGCCAATCAACTTAATATAGGACTAAAAAAATACACCGAGGCGAAAAGACAACCCCCGCCTCATTAACCGGGCAGGCTGCTATTAACCAAAACAGGAGGCGGGGCTAATCCCCCGCCTCCTTGCAGCAGTGTGTTCAAACTGCTCCGCAGTAATAAAGTCGGCGATGGTAAGCTGTAACAGCTTACCATTCTTTTTTTTCACCTTACCCGATTCAAATTGCAGCATACTTCCTGCCCTATAGAAATAGGAAAACGCAGTTAATATACTGTTTTCTAAGAAAGGGGGATTAGTTTGAACAAAATTATTGAGGTAAAAAATTTACGGAAAAGTTACGGCGAGATACAAGCTGTAAAGGGTATTAGCTTTTACGTCGAACAAGGCAAGCTATTTTCATTTCTGGGTCCTAATGGAGCAGGCA
>JBDKUD010000039.1:0-7760 GCA_039679805.1 Syntrophomonas sp.
ATACCCCTTTTCTGCATTCAAGTACTATAACTTTAAATAACTGATTTTAGAACTTGATTAGATATTGTTGAATTTCCCAGGGAGTTACTTGCATGTTGTACTGGTTCCATTCTTCAAGCTTACCTTCTACAAACTTGTTGTAAATGTGTTCGCCCAGAGCACTTTTAACTACTTCATCCTTGGCTAATTCATACAATGCTTCAAGCAAACTGCCGGGAAGACTTTTAATGTCCAGTTCCCTTCTGGCGTCAGCATCCATTTTATAAATGTCTCTATCTACCGGAGCCGGGGGTTCAATTTTGTTTTTAATACCATCCAGACCGGCTTTCAGCATAACCGCCAAAGCCAAGTAAGGGTTGAAGCTAGGATCAGGATTTCTGACTTCAATGCGTGTACCAAGTCCTCGGCGCGCCGGCACCCGAATAAGACAACTTCTATTTTGTTCTGACCAGGCCAGGTAAACCGGGGCTTCAAATCCGGGTACTAACCTTTTATAGGAGTTTACCGTAGGATTAGTTATAGCTGTGAGTCCCTCGGCATGTTTTAGAATTCCGCCCATATAGTATCTCGCCAGATCACTAAGCCCATTACTGGCATTAGCATCAAAAAATACATTTTCATCACCTTTAAAAAGAGATTGATGAGTATGCATCCCGGAACCATTGACTCCATACAGCGGTTTGGGCATGAAAGAGGCATGCAGCCCATGTCTTTGCGCTATTGATCTTACCGCTAATTTTAAGGTCATTACGCTATCAGCAATGTTAAGCACTTCTCCGTATCTTATATCTATTTCATGTTGTCCCGGTGACACCTCATGGTGTGAAGCCTCAATTTCAAAGCCCATTTCCTCAAGAGTAATATCCATATCCCGACGGGCATTCTCACCCCGGTCTAGTGGTGCCAGGTCAAAATATCCGGCATCATCCTGGGTTTGGGTAGTAGGTTTACCATTCTCATCTGCCAGGAAAAGGAAAAATTCAGCTTCCGGCCCCACCTTCATGGTATAGCCCATTTCTTCGGCTTCTTTTAGTACTCTTTTTAAATTTCCGCGTGGATCTCCCGCGAATGGGGTTCCATCAGGGTTATAAACATCACAAATAAATCTGGCAACTTTACCATTGGAACTTCTCCAGGGGAATATTACGAAAGTATCCGGATCTGGAATTAAGTACATATCTGATTCCGATATTTCTGCAAATCCATTAATTGATGATCCATCAAACATTAATTCGCCATCCAGTGCCTTTTCAAGCTGCTTAACGGGGATGGCAATATTTTTCATCACCCCGGCAATATCGGTAAATTGCAGTCTGATAAACTTCACATCACAGTCTTTTACTTTTTGTATAATTTCACGTTTTTTATTTTCCGTCATTTTACACACTCCCTTTTAAATATAATTACTTTTGGCTATTATCGATAACAGCTCGGGCGACCTCTTTCATTGGCGCACCTTTGTTCATACTTTCCTTCTGTAATATTCGGTAGGCTTCAGGTTCTGTTATCTGCAAATTAGCCATTAATATACCTTTAGCCTTATCTACAGCTTTACGAGTGCTTAAGTTCTCTTTGAGTTTGTCAACCTCTTTCTGCATAGCTACCACCTTGTTCTTATAGAGCAGGCATACTTCAATCACTGATGCTAAAGTTTCGGGCGTGTAAGGCTTAAATACATGAGCATAATCCCTAATTTGGTAACTGCCGGTTTCAGTGGACAAAATTAAAACGTTGGCAACATTATCATCCTGGATAATTCCTGCTATTTCGAAAACACTCCCACCCTCTAAATTTGAGTCGACAATTACCAGATCCGGGAAACTGGTGCGAGTTTTTCTTAACAGGTCCGGTGCATTACGGGCTTCAGCCTGTACCTGAAAACCCATCTGAATTAAACTGTCTTTAAGTAATTTTCTGCTTAAATCTTTGCTGTCAGCTATTATAATTTGGGCTTCATGCACAATTCATCATCACCACCCCATAAAAAAGGACGCCTCCAGGATACAGTAAAATCTGTATCCCAGGGACGCCTTTGTCCAAAAATAATTTCATTTTTACATTTACATTCTATTATATTATATTTAAAAATCAATAGTTCTTTGAAAATTATCCTGTATACCTCCAAGAAGTATCCTCTTAAAAAGTACTTCTTTTAAATTTTATCTATTTTTCCCTCATATCTTTTATTTTAGCCTTACTTTTTAAGTTACTCAGATACTTATTAAAGGCAGCATCTTTTTTGTCCTTTTCCAACTGTGCCTTAATTTCATTCTGTACTTCTTCAAAGCTCTTCTGATAAGCAGGCTTTCTATCCCCGGCTTTAATAATATGATAACCAAATTGACTTTTTACCGGGCTGGATGTTATTTCTCCGGGTTTTAGTTTTAAAGCTGCAGTTTTGAACTCCGGCACAAAATTGGTGTTTTCATTAACAATCCCCAAATCCCCACCATTATTTTTACTGGAGTCGAGAGAATATTGCTTGGCAAGCTGAGCAAAATCCCCTCCACCTTTAAGCTTCATTAATATATCATTGGCTTCATTTTCGGTTTTAACCAAAATATGATAGATTTCAATCCCACCCGGTTGCAAATAGGTACTCTTGTTTTTCTCGTAATACTGTTTGACATCAGCATCACTTACAGATATCCCAGCGGTCACTTTTTCCTGAATTTTCTGGTATAGAAGTTCATTTTTCAATTCGTCACGTAAACCATTTTCATCTAGGCCGAAGTCTTTTAGGAATTGCTTATAGCCGTTTTTATCCTGCTGATTTCTGGCTTCTTTGATTTGCGTTATACTGGCATCAACATCTTTAGTGTTAATATCTATACCTTGTTTTTTTGCATCTTGTTTGATGAGGCTCTGTAAAACCAGGTCATTAAAGGTCTGGTCCTTTATTTGTTGAATTACCTTTTGGTCTTTTTTTTCATCCAATTTACTTCCCTGATTTGATTCAACGCTCGCTTTAATAAGCGTAAAACGTTGTTCAAATTGTTGATTGGTTATCTTATCACCATTGACCTCTCCCACCACATTTTCGGTTTTGTTGCAGCCTGCTACCATAAAGAACATCATGATTCCAATGATGAGGATAATATGTTTAAGTTTCACTTTTTTCTCCTCCTAATTCTGATTAACTGTCATTATATAGCAAAAAGGAGCCGGCTTAAAGGCTCCTGTATATAAACTATGCTAATTTTATAAGTTTAATATTCAAAACCCTGTTCTATTGCCTTCTGTATTATTTCCTGGATATCGGTAAACAGCTGCACGAATGTACCTTCAGTAGTGAAAAACTGTTGAACTACCTTTTCCTGATTAAGACGGGCAAATTCCAGAGTAACCTCCCTGATCTTCTCCGCCGGTAAATCTTCACCTAGAATCTCGGCCTTATTCAGCTCCATCTGCATCTCACGTAACTTAAGAACTTTCCCTTTCAGCTCCGCGTTTTCATCCAGCGCTTTCTTGGCAACGACATAATTACTATAAATCTCGCTGCTGGTTATGGATCTGGCTAATTCGTGGGCCATGTCATAGGGATTGGAACTGGTCATTTGCCTACACATCCTTTCTATTTATGCACCTGCAACTACTTTATATTTACTATTTTACTCGAGCAATCATTTCAATAGCACAGGTACTATTGAGAGGCAGACAGCTGACTCCTACTGCTGCCCGGGCGTGTTTGCCATTGTCCCCGAATATCTGTACCAGCAAATCCGAGGCGCCGTTGATTACCTGCGCCTGTTGAAAAAAGTCTGGTGCACTTTGTATAAATCCTGTTATTTTAATGATGTTTACAAAATTCCCCCACTCTTTGACAACACCTTTTATTACTGCCAGACAATTAATAGCTGCCAGCCGAGTGGCGGCTTGACCCTCTTCTACCGACAGTTCAGTTCCCAATCGACCAGTATACATTAGTTCACCGTTTTTAATCGGCAACTGGGCAGATACATAAATCACATCCCCATCTCTCATTCCCGGAACATAAGATGCTACCGGTTTGGCCATCTCAGGAATAATTATACCTAATTCATTTAGCCGGACATCAATATCCATCTACCCTGCCTCCTACTCTACAACTGTTTAATAATTCCTTCAAAAACAGAAATCAAAAATATACCGTAAAAAACTCCACCACCTAGAAGAACTCCCGCACTTATATGTTTTTTGCTAATTAGTTCAATGTACATTATAGCTGCAGAAAGTAATGCCAGGATAGCGGCAATAAATGCACCCCCGGTTAATTGCCAGTCGGTCATAAAAATGCCTATAGCGGGAATCACCGAACTTTGAAAAACCATAGCCCCGGTTATATTCCCCAGTGCCAGAGTGTCTTTTTCACGTGAAATCCATATGATACTATTAAACTTCTCAGGCAGTTCCGTTGCCACCGGAGCTACGATAAGAGCCAAAACAAAAGCCGGGACACCGTAAGTTACTGCCACTTCAGTAGTTGATACTACGAATAAATCAGCCCCACCAATTACAAATACCAGTGCTACCAGAATTTGCAGCAAAATTATACTTAATGACGGTGACTTTTGTTTTCTGGCCAAATATAAAGGCGGAACATCAGAATCAGCGGTTATATCCCTTTCTTCCGTCAATGTACTGTAAACATACCATATGTATGAAAATAACATAAAACAAGCTATGGTTATCTGCCAGTTTCTAAGTTCCGGCGGAAGGATACCGGTTAAAACTGCAGCCGTAAAAACAATAATAAAAAAGCCCAGATCTCTTGACATGGAAGAATAATCAGCCAGTACTTTAGTTCCCGCTTTTCTTCGGCGGCTAAAAACTAATACTGCCATTCCGGTTACAAACATTGCCAGGGTCGACAACATCAGAGGTGCACCCAGAATAGCACCTATTCCTATTTCCGTTCCCTTGTCACTGCCCCCAAATACAAGCGCAATAATTGGTATTATAGTCTCTGGCAATGCCGTACCAACAGCAGCCAGAACGCTTCCCACCGCTCCTTCGGACAAATTCAGCTTTTTACCCAGCCATTCAATTCCGTTAACAAAAACTTCTGCACCAATTAAGATAACACCTAAACTTATTACTAAAATTGCAATACTTTTCATGTAGTTAACTCCTTAAAGATTTGATTATACCGATACTACGGTTTTCCTATGCTGGTCAAACTGTATTATTGACCTATACCCAGCCCGGGTAATAAGTTCGATGATTTTACTAAAGTCCTCCCCCACCTGGTCAGGATGATGGGCATCGGAGCTGAGAGTAACTGGTATGTTGAGATTAAACATCATGCGAACAATTTCAGCCGCCGGATAAATCTCCTTTACCGGTTTTCGTAAACCGGCGCTGTTAATCTCCACCACCATACCTGATTCTTTTATAGCATTTAATACTGGTTCAACATAGCTGATTATGCTCCTGGTTTTCGGGCGGTGGCCCCAAATTTTAACCAAATCCAGATGTCCTACCACATCGAACCAACCGGACCGCACCATTTCTTCAACCAGATTAAAGTAAGCCGCATATACATCATCGATGTCATAATAGTCGAATCTATCTTTATAGTCGGGATGATCAAAACCCCAGTTATTAATAAAATGTATTGAACCGATTATATAATCATAATCATTGGCTGTTATCTTCTGTCTAATCTGTTTATCCTGACCGGGAATAAAATCCGCTTCCATTCCTAACCGAATTCGAACATCTTTATGTTTCGCCTGGGCCATCTTGACTACATCCAAGTTTACCCGGGACAGAAACTCGTCATGTTCGCAAAGACCGATTTCATTTATACCTCTTCTGCGGGCATTTAATATAAACCTTTCAAGCCATTCCAGGCTATATTCATATTCACCATGGGCTGCCGCATGAATATGGTAATCAACCAGCATATCTATATCACCTTTCCAATTTAACCCCTTACAGTATTCAATTTAAACATTCCTAAGTGAATAAATCAAGAAATCGGATGGCAAAAAATAATTGCATTAACCTCAGGCATATACTAAAATTTGAGCAGCTATCAGAATCATAAAATTTTTTAAATTTTTTATATTTTCCGTTTCATGAAGTCATCTGTAAAATTTATTAAAAGGAGGTAGTTTATTATATAATGGCAGTTATAATCCCATTCAAGGGACTACGCTATAACCAGCAAAAAATAAACAGCCTAACAACATTGGTAACACCACCTTACGATATAATAGATGAAACCGCACAAGCCAGATATTATGCAGAGAATCCTGCTAATATTATAAGATTGGAACTGGGAATGATTTTTCCCCAGGACTCAGCTAGCAACAACCGTTATACCCGATCATCTCAGTATCTGGAAAAGTGGATAGCAGATGAAATACTGCAATATGAAGAAAAACCCGCTATTTACCTCTATCAACAAGAATTTTCGATTCAGGGGCAAAAAATGATACGAACCGGTATGGTCTGTGGATTGAAGGTTGAGGAATATGATCAGGGCAATATTCTTCCCCATAAAGAAACCCTATCTAAACCCAAAGCTGATCGTTTACAGCTGATGAGAGCTACCCGGTGCAATTTTAGCTCCATATTTGGTTTATATTCTGATCCTGATAAATTCATTGGCAGTACTTTATTGGGGCAAATTGGTAATCGTTTGCCGGATATCAGTTTAATTGATGAAGTTAATGAAATCCATAAGATATGGACCATTACTGATAACTCAGTTATTGACCAGGTCGTAAAATACATGGCTGATAAAAATGTCTATATTGCCGATGGCCACCACCGTTACGAAACAGCCCTGGAGTATGCCAAAGAAATGAAGGAACAGGGGTACTCTGGATATGATTATGTTATGATAACGCTGGTTAACCTGTTTGACGAAGGACTGGTAGTACTTCCTACCCATAGATTATTAGGGAATATTCCGCATCTTAATCTTGGTGTCCTTAAACAACAACTGGCTGAACTTTTTGAAGTTGAACAGTTGGAAAATTACTTTGATTTAACCTATTTCACCAATGAATTAAAAGAACGTGGTAAAGGAAAACATGTCCTGGGTATGTATACAAATGACTCTAAGGCCTATATCCTAACCCTGAAGAATAATAATCAAGCCTTCGCACTCTTGCCGCCGGAAAAATCTTCAGCCTGGAAAAACCTTGATGTGGCAATCCTGGACAATCTCATTCTGGACCAGATGCTGGGGATTGGAGAAATCGAGCGACGCAGCCAGAATAATTTAGCTTACAGTCATAGTCCCGAATGGGTAGTTGAGCAAATTAATAATAAGAATTACCAGTTAGGTTTCATTATAAACTCTACCCGGGCAGAACAGGTGATTGACGTTGCTCAAGCCCACGATAAGATGCCCCCGAAATCTACTTATTTTTATCCCCAGCTGATTACCGGGCTGATAATAAACCACCTGGGAGTGTAAATTCAACGCGGATTACGCGGATTTTTTTGTTTATATGTTACTACTCAGACATAACCTGATTTTTATTGATGGTTACCTGCAATCATGGAAGGTTAACACACATTTAATATGATTAGTATTAACCATAGAGAATGGAGTATACAAAATCAATAATGATAATTGGATATTGATACAATAACGCGGATATTATAATAAAATCCGCGTTAATCATATTAAAATCCGCGTAATCCGCGTTGAATTTTCCTGTGCACGTTATTAAAAGTTCATGTTCTTCATAAACATATCTTGGAATCCTGGATAATTAGCCAGTTCTACATATTTTATCTTTTCCTTCAACATCTGGGCC